>NZ_JBKFZW010000002.1:0-194468 GCF_046521475.1 Enterobacter sp. CPE_E890
ATGACGAGCGAAAATAACAGCTTACTTCTGAACCTTCAGGAGGTTGATAAGACAACCGGTGAAGTTGTTAAGCTGGATGTCAACAGCACCAGTACCGTGCAGCCAGTAGCGCTCATGAGACTCGGTCTCTTCGTCCCAACTCTGAAATCAACAGGGAAGAGCAAGGCGAACCGGAAAAACGTTACAGACGCGACTGAGGAGCTTGTACAGCTGTCCATTGCCAAAAGCGAAGGATACACTGACGTTAAGATCACCGGTTCGCGTCTTGATATGGACACGGATTTTAAAGTCTGGCTGGGGATAATTCGCTCCATGTCGGAGTATGGGGTAAAAAGTGACACCCTGGAACTGTCGTTCGTCGAATTCGTTAAGATGTGCGGATTTGACTCCCGTCGTTCAAACAAAAAAATGCGCGATCGCATCAGTAATTCCCTGTTTAAACTCGCCTCGGTTACGCTGAAGTTCCAGAGCGAGACCAAAGGATGGACCACACATCTGGTGCAGTCAGCCTATTATGACATCAACGAGGATATCGTTGAGATCAAGGCTGAACCTAAGCTGTTTGAGCTTTACCACATGGACAGAAGGGTACTGCTGCGGCTGAAAGCCATTGACGCCCTGCAGCGCAAGGAATCAGCCCAGGCGCTTTATACCTACATCGAAAGTCTTCCCCAGAATCCTGCACCTATTTCCATGAAACGGATGCGTGACCGGCTGAATCTCACCTCAAATGTCTATACGCAGAACCACACGGTACGTAAGGCGATGGAGCAGCTGCGGGATATTGGTTATCTGGATTACACTGAGTTTAAACGTGGCCGAGCCACCTATTTCAGCGTGCATTATCGCAACCCCAAACTCATCAGTGGTCCTGTGAAGGTTCCGCGCAAAGAGGAAGAAGAGAAGGCGCCAGAGCAAAATTATGACGAAGTCATTAAGGCGCTGAAGGCTGCTGGCATCGATCCCCTTAAACTGGCCGAAGCTCTCTCAGCGATGAAGCCAGAAAATTGACTGCGATATGCATAACATGACTGCCGGATGCCGCTAAGGACATTCCATTGACTGTGATATGCATCACGCATACCGCAGTCAATATGTGTTCTCCATCATGTCTGCCATGATCGAACAATATTGACTGTCATATGTGATTTCAGGCCGTGATACGCAGATATTGACTACGGTATGCGGGTTTAACGGCGATATTCCCAGGTCTGTGCACTGCTCCACACGTGTTAACATGCCACAGTCAATTTTTCAGTAAAGCTCTATACCCCTTACGAAAATCTCAATCGGATGCTGAGACGGTCATGTTACCTGACGGTATCCGTTCCCCTGTGTATTGCAGGTTTAGCCCGGCAGGATGAGACTGCAGCTGTCTGTATAACCCGGCGCCAGCTTCACACTGCTAAATGCGAACAGGAGACCGATGGCAGAAGGGAGTGAGCCACAGGGGTGAATGACTTTCGCAATTAACGGGATGATTCACTGAGCTTTCAGGAAACAATACACTGTGGGATGTACGGCCTGTGTCCTGTCTTGTCTGCGGTATGTCGATGCCTGCAGGCTTGCAGGTCACCGTGCAAGACCACGGCTGTTCAGTCATCCGAATGATGTCCTGGTGTGCTGGAGCAGGGAGGGGCACTGAATGCGCTCTGCTCCTGTATTTCGTATTAGCGGAATACAGGACGTCATGCCAGGGCCGTCAATCTCAGCCGGCCGGGGGCAGGGAGCGAAGGATCTCCGCGGCATCTCGCCCATCACCGGTAAAGGGAACGGCCAGGGTGGCAGCCATGTCCAGCGCAAATACCCGGGTATAGACTTCCATCGAGCGCGGATCCTTATGCCCGGCCAGTGCCTGGATGACCTTCCTGGGCTGCCGGTGATAAAGCATGTGCATAATATAGCTGTGACGGAAAGTATGCGGCGTCACGGGGATCGAAAAATGCACGCCGTCAGCTTCAGCCCGCTTCACCGCCTGTTTCAGCCAGTTGCGCATTGTCTCATCCGTGACCGGCCATAACGGCTCACGCCGGCGGGGGCGGGTGGTGACCATCCAGCTTTCCATCTGACGCACAAAACTGGCATCCGTCAGCGGTACCAGACGCACTTCATCTTTTGGCGGCCGGCCACGACGTGCCCGCACTTTTTCCGACAGCACCCGAACAAAAGGGCGCAGACCATCCAGGTCGAACGATTCCGGGGTGAGCGTCCGGGCTTCACCGATACGGATCCCGGTATTCCACATGGTGGCGAACAACATGTGGTGACGCTGGTCAGGCATATACCAGAGGAGGGCGCTCACTTCCGGCGCCAGGAGGTAAGCCGGCGTGGCACCTGTTGAGGTGGCCATCCGCCGGAGTGCCACCGCGGTCGCAAAATCAACGCCCGGGGCGATCGGCAGCAGGGAGACGCGTTCTGGTGAATTCTGCAAGGGAATGATGCTGTTCATGAGTTATTTTTCACGTAGCGCACGCACTGTTTATGGATACAGGTATTTTGCACCTGACGGGCCGATCCTGCCATGACAATAAATCGCAGCGCGCGGATCCTTTTGTTGTCTTATCCCGCATTATTGCGGGTAAAACCAAATACGTAAAGGATCCTTTTTCTGCTCAGATCCTCCATGAAGCCAGTAATGACGCGGGTTGATGGCTGTTTTACGGTTTTTGGGAGAATTGGAGTAATGCCAGGATGTACATGTTAGGCAGGAAAAAGAAGAGAAGAGAGCGCTACGCGATTTCCGGCCTGGTACACCCGGCTTTGTTGAATAAATCAGATTTCGGGTAAGTCTCCCCGTAGCGGGTTGTGTTTTCAGGCAATACGCACGCTTTCAGGCATACCTGCTTTCGTCATTTTGTTCAGCGCTCGTACCAGGGCCATAGCCTCCGCAACCTGACCATCGTAGTCACGCAGCGTCAGTGAACCCCCGAACAGCTGTTTTACCCGGTACATCGCCGTTTCCGCTATCGAGCGACGGTTGTAATCTGTTGTCCATTTCCACCGCGCATTACTCCCGGTCATTCGCTGATTAGCCACTGCACGGTTACGGTCTGCATATTCACCGGGCCAGTAACCCGCACCTTTTCGGGGAGGGATAAGCGCGCTGATTTTCTTACGCCGCAGTTCATCGTGACATAGCCGGGTATCGTAAGCGCCATCGGCGGCGGCTGACCTGATTTTCCGGTGGGTTTGCCGGATTAACCCGGGGAAGGCCTCTGAGTCCGTCACATTGTTCAGCGACAGGTCAGCGCAGATGATTTCATGTGTTTTACTGTCAACGGCGAGATGCAGCTTACGCCAGATACGGCGGCGTTCCTGGCCATGCTTTTTGACTTTCCACTCGCCTTCACCGAAGACCTTCAGCCCGGTGGAATCAATTACCAGGTGTGCGGTTTCACCCCGGGTGGGCGTTTTGAAACTGACATTAACCGACTTTGCCCGCCTGCTGACACAGCTGTAATCCGGGCAGCGTAGCGGAACGTTCATCAGAGAAAAAATGGAATCAATAAAAAGCCCTGCGCAGCGCGCAGGGGTCAGCCTGAATACGCGTTTAATGACCAGCACAGTAGTGATGGCAAGGTCAGAATAGCGCTGAGGTCTGCCTCGTGAAGAAGGTGTTGCTGACTCATACCAGGCCTGAATAGCTTCATCATCCAGCCAGAAAGTTATGGAGCCACGGTTGATGAGGGCTTTATTGTAGGTGGGCCAGTTGGTGATTTTGAACTTTTGCTTTGCCACGGAACGGTCTGCGTTGTCGGGAAGATACGTGATCTGATCCTTCAACTCAGCAAAAGTTCGATTTATTCAACAAAGCCTGTCCGGCCTGAGCATCAGTGATTATCTTAAGCAGAACGGCACGGGCCATAACGCCTGAAAGAAATTTGCGTTATTTGTAAAATTAAATACTAGGGACGCCTCAGGATATAAAAAACTAATGACGAAACAGGAATGGATTTTACGACTACGGCGCTGTACATCGAAGGAAACCCTGGAAAGGGTAATAGAAAAAAATAAATATTCTCTGTCAGATGATGAGCTTGAGCATTTCAATGCCGCGGTTGATCACCGGCTGGCGGAGATGACGATGGGAAAGTTGTATGACCGGGTACCGCCAGGTGTCTGGAAATTTGTGAAATAGAACAGGTGACCTTATGAGTTACGGCTGGCTCTTCGAAAATTCGGATGATGACATTTCGGGTTATAATCATATCAATCTGGAACACCTCCCTCCGGAGCTAAAACAGGTTGCTCTCCAGATAGTACAAAATCAGTTTGATCGTGATACTGCAGAGAAAAAACTGGCAGAATTAATCCAGCAACTCGAGTTTGATATAACTGCAGCAGAACTGTCAGCATATCTTTTTAAACCGGGCCATGCCTGACGGCTAACCCGGTAGCGATAATAGTGGAGACCGACGGAGGGCTTCACTTTGGCCGCGGGATCAGCGTCCTGCGGATGGTTTCCATCAGAAGTTGATAGTGCACAGACGGGCTTTTATCCAGCCGCAGACCGTTCTTCCAGCATTCATCCGAAAATTGTTCCGCTTCATTACAGGTACGATCTTCAGGCTGCCGGCTCTCAAGCCAGCGAGTCTGTACTTCTTAATCTGTTCTGTTCATTAACTTAGTCCTTGCCTCGTTAGGGGATGACATCCCTGATTGTGCTGTCATGACACGACAAACACATCAACTTATGTTACGAAATCTATTCAAGTAACTGATATTTAACATAAAACGCATTATCGGTACTTTGAAGTGTATAGCATTTGCTATACGTTCGTGTTGTGTTATTCTTGTATATCAATTGCTATACAAGAGAGGTGTGTATGAAATCAGATGTTCAACTCAACCTAAGAGCTAAAGAGTCTCAGAGAGCACTCATCGATGCTGCTGCAGAGATCCTTCATAAATCGCGAACCGACTTTATCCTGGAGATGGCCTGCAAGGCTGCGGAGAATGTGATCCTTGATCGCCGTGTTTTCAATTTTAACGACGAACAGTATGCAGAGTTCATCGATATGCTCGATGCACCAGTCGAGGATGAGCCCGCCATTAATAAACTACTGGCAAGGAAACCTCAGTGGGACGTATAACCACGCCCGAGCCGTTATCCAGCTCTCATCAGCTGGCTGAGTTCGTCAGTGGAGAGACAGTCCTCGATGAATGGCTAAAACAGAGAGGTTTAAAAAATCAAGCTCTTGGCGCTGCCCGAACGTTCGTTGTTTGCAAGACGGGTACGAAGCAAGTAGCTGGTTTTTACTCTTTGGCCACCGGTAGCGTTAACCATACGGAAGCGACAGGTAGTCTTCGGCGTAACATGCCAGATCCTATACCGGTGATTATACTCGCTCGCCTGGCGGTAGATGTCTCATTGCACGGAAAAGGGGTTGGCGCCGATTTACTCCACGATGCAGTGCTACGGTGTTATCGCGTAGCTGAGAACATTGGGGTTCGTGCGATAATGGTTCATGCGCTTACTGAAGAAGCCAAAGGTTTCTATGCTCACCATGGATTTAAGGCATCACAAACTCATGAGAGGACTCTGTTTCTAAAGCTTCCATGACTGGTTGCTGGAATGGGAAAGTAGCTGGTTACCTTCTTAACATATTGATTTTTATGTTATTTGTTTTAATATTTAACATAATCTTTGTTATGCGCACCAAGATTGTAATGGCTCAATAGTAATGTCCGCCTGTGGCTCAATTCAGATGTCCGCGCTATGGTAAGCTTCACTGGTCCGTTTAAACTACCGGGAGGCATATCATGAGCGCAGAAAGCTCAGGAGTGTTTACTTTGAAAGAGATCAACCGGATCAAGATTATACAGGACGTCATTGAACGTCGCATCACAACGCGCCGTGCGGCCGAGCACCTCGGTATCAGCGACAGGCAATGCCGCAGACTTCTTGCCCGTTACCGTGAAGGCGGACCGCTTGGTATGGCCAGCAGACGATGTGGCATGCGTGGTAACCGCCAGTTGCCACCCGGGCTCGCAGATCAGGCTCTGGAACTGATCAAGACGCGTTATGCTGATTTCGGTCCGACTCTGGCGCGTGAAAAGCTCGAAGAACTCCACGGACTGTTTCTTGGCAAAGAAACTGTCCGGCGCATCATGGTGCGGGCTGGCTTATGGGTTCCCCGTAAACAACGTGCCGCAAGGATCCCTCAACCACGGTACCGGCGTCCGTGTACTGGTGAGCTGATACAAATAGATGGCTGTGATCACGACTGGTTTGAAGGCCGTGGCCCGGCCTGCACCGCGCTGGTCTATGTTGATGATGCAACCAGCAAACTGATGGAACTGTTGTTTGTTAAATCGGAGTCCACGTTTTCTTACTTCGAAGCCACGCGGCGCTATATCGATAAGCATGGTAAACCGCTGGCACTGTACAGCGATAAAGCCGGTGTTTTTCGTGTTAACAATAAACACGCCACAGGCGGAGACGGGCATACTCAGTTTGGGCGAGCCATGCATGAACTGAACATCCAGACTATCTGTGCAGAAACCAGTCCCGCCAAAGGGCGTGTAGAACGAGCTCACCTCACTTTACAGGATCGTCTGGTCAAAGAGCTGCGGTTACAGGGCATTTGTTCAATGGAGGCTGCAAATGACTTCGCTGAGGCCTATATGGCTGACTATAACCGCCGTTTTGGCAAAGTACCGCGACATGATTTTGACGTACACCGTGCTGTAGAACATGATGAGGACCTGGGGCTTATTTTCACTGTTCGTGAAAAACGTAAAGTCTCAAAATCGTTGACGATACAATATGATAAAATGTTGTACCTGATTGAAGACAGCGAACTGAGTCGCCGTGCAATAGGTAAATATATCGATGTGTATCACTATCCTGATGGCAGAAAAGAGCTGCGCCTGAACGGTACGCTACTTCCCTACTCTACCTACGACCGACTGTCAGAAATCGACCAGGGCGCGATTGTCGATAACAAGCGTCTTGGCCGAACCCTGGAGTTTATCAGTCTGGTGCAGAGCAAGCGGGATAACACGCGCTCTCAGTCAATTCCCGCTGGAGATGGCCCTTCCCGACGACGGCCAAAGCAGGAAGGGAAGAAATCCCAGCGCTC
The DNA here is from genome assembly GCF_046521475.1 of Enterobacter sp. CPE_E890. NCBI lineage: Bacteria > Pseudomonadati > Pseudomonadota > Gammaproteobacteria > Enterobacterales > Enterobacteriaceae > Enterobacter > Enterobacter sp. CPE_E890. The sequence continues at coordinate 7,086 of NZ_JBKFZW010000002.1, forward strand.
ACTGGATAATGATGACATGCTCGAAGCACTCAAACAGCTTCAGTCACGTTCAGAGGACATTTTTGGTAAAAGAGCCCGCTGATGGTACTCACTGGCCGGACAGTGGTTGCTCACCAGTTGATATTGTCCGGCCAGACCCATGATGTATTATTCATTTCGTTCAGCATCTTTATGTCCTGCTTTTCACGGGCATACTTACCCCATAATGAATGAAAAGAACGAACAATACTGATTAACTGCTTTTTTCTTTGCTCCGGAGATAGGCTGATAAAATAGCAGCACCTGCTGTCAATATTATCCTCAATGAAATTAAAATCAGAGTCTGATGCATATTTTACTGTTAGCATAATATCATTCGACGTTGTTCTCTCAGACTCTGTTAATGCTGATTCTATCAGGTATTCAAAGGCATACATGACAGACAGCTGGTTTTTGTCTGTCTGAATATAACCCATTGAGTTTCTGAGTATTGAGGACTGTACCAGGACCAGAGGCCATAAAAGCTCAACACCATAAAGCTTATATGTATCATGTTGATCATACTGATGTTGCTCAACACGACGATTACCTTCCCGTGCTTTACGAATATCATAGGCAAGGGATAACATAAATCCGTCTTTAACTTTAATCAGTGGGCTTTCATCCACGATGTAATGAATGAGTTCATGTAATTCATTCAGGGCTTCTGAATCTCCCCACAGTATAAAACCTGCATTGTTCGGCGTTAACTCGTATCGAAGCATGGGCTCAATCATCCTGTTGTTTCAGTCGGAGGAAAGTCTATCAGTAAAGAGAATGAGAGATCAAAGTGGTCATTTTAATTGAGCTGGATAACGGACATTTCAATTGAGCCTTGACAAAGATTGTCAGCACAAAGCGTTATTGTCGTCTCAGCACAATTCACACGCGTCGTGTACGCTAAGCCTTCATTTTGCTCAGCACAGGACCGCGATCTTATGTTGGTGACTATGACAGACAAAGAACTTTACCGGCTTGGCATCATTCAGCGAGTATTTGACCGGGCTTTGCTTCAGCGCGACGCAGCAGACATACTTAAGCTCAGTGTTCGTCAGGTGCAGCGTCTTGTGCGTCTGTACCGGACAGATGGCGCAACCGCATTTGCATCTTCCCGCCGTGGACGTCCTGCAAACAACCGGATCGATGAAGAAACACGCTGTAAAGCCCTGGATTTGATCCGGTGCCACTATTCAGATTTTGGCCCAACGCTCGCAACCGAAAAACTGGCTGAACGCCATCATATATATCTCTCCGTTGAAACCATCCGTAACTGGATGACAGCCGACGGTCTCTGGCGTCCTCATTCCCGCCGGCGAACCCGGGTTTACCAGCCGCGCTATCGTCGCGACTGTTTCGGCGAACTGGTTCAGATCGATGGCTCTCACCATGACTGGTTCGAAGGAAGAGCCCCAAAATGCTGTCTTCTGGTCTTCATGGATGACGCCACAGGTCGCCTGATGCACCTGCGATTCTGTGATTCAGAAAACGCGTTTGACTACATGATGGCTACCCGGCAATACATTGATAAACATGGTAAACCTGTCGCATTTTACAGCGACAAGCATGCGGTGTTCAGGGTCAGCGGACCCGAGAGCCGACGTACCGGCACAACCCAGTTCGGACGGGCTCTCCGGGAACTGGCGATCGAATTGATTTGTGCCAACAGCAGCCAGGCAAAAGGTCGCGTGGAACGGGTAAATAAAACGCTCCAGGATCGACTGATTAAAGAGATGCGCCTGCAGAACATCAGCTCGGTTGCTGAAGCCAATCAGTGGATTGAACATTTCATGTCTGATTTTAACCGTCGTTTCTCCCGGCCGGCAAAATACCCTAAAGATCTGCACCGTGCGGTCACACAGAGTCCACTGGAGCTGAATGATATCTTCGCCTGGCAGGAGCTACGGACCTTATCGAAAGCACTGACTTTTCAGTATGATAAAGTCATGTATATCATTGAACCCACCGAACAAAATACGCGCATAGCAGGTGAAAAAATTACCGTTTATGATTACCCTGACGGAAGCATTACTTTCCGGCATCAGCACCGGCCACTGGGTTATAAGATTTTCGATAAACTGACCTGCGTTGATCAGGGGGCGGTTGTTGATAACAAACGACTGGGTGCCGTTCTGAGGCTGGCACAGCAGAAACAGGACGAGCTGGAGGCTGAAGGAAAGCGAATGCGCAGTACAAAAATGCCCCGCAGGCGCGCTCAGGAGCGTGCACTGGAAGAGCTCAGGGCGATCAACCCGGTGCTGGCCAGTCCGCAGGATTTTATCCCCAGCCTGAAGCGATGAGCCCTTCCCTCACCTGTGGATCTGATATGGCCGACAGATGAGAGAAAAATGGACGACAACAAACCAGTGCTCCTGACACTTCACGAAGCGCTACGCCTGGATTTGATTGAAGCCTATATGGCGCGGGAAATCACGCTGGCAGAAGTGGCAGAGTCCATGGAGCTCACCCGTCGTCAGTGCTCCCGCCTGATTAAGCGCTATCGCGAGCTGGGGCCAGCCGGTCTGGTCAGCCGGCGCCGTGGAAAGCCCGGCAATCATCAGTTAAACACCACCATCAGAGATCAGGCACTGCAGCTTATTCGCTCACGCGGCCGGGGTATGAATCCGTCAGCCATCTGGCGAATTCTGACCACAGAATACGGTGTCCGGATTTCAAAAGAGACCGTACGTAAACTGATGATAGCCGAGAAAACCTGGCAACCACGTTCTTCCTCCAAAGCCTGACTCAACCTTAAAAAGGCATTGTCCAGACTCTCCACTGACGTCAGGTCAGCTTTGTTTTCAGCACGACATTTCAACATTGGCTAGACATACAGTGTAACAGCTAAATTGAGATGTCCGTCTCTGACCAAATAGACATGTCCGCGCTACAGTCTCGCCACCGCGATCGCTGCTTTCAAAGGATGAGACTCATGACGGCATACGGAACGGAGTTTTTCTCGATGAACGATGTAAACCGACTCAGGATCCTGCAGGACGTTATCGACCGGCGTCTTACCACGCGTCTTGCAGCAACCCGACTTGAGATCTCTGACAGGCACTGCCGCCGGCTACTCGAGCGCTATCGTGAACACGGACCGCTATCGCGGGTTAACCGCCGACGTGGTCAGCCTAGTAACCGACAGTTGATGCCTGGCCTCGCTGAGCGTGCGCTGCGCATCATTCGCGAACGTTACGCCGACTTTGGCCCGACATTGGCCTGCGAAAAGCTTGCTGAGATTCATGACCTTTATCTTGCTAAAGAGACTGTACGTAAGCTTATGACCCGGGATGGTTTATGGATCCCTCGTAAGTTACGGCCACCTCGTGTGCATCAGCCACGCCCACGTCGGGCCTGCACCGGCGAACTCATCCAGATTGATGGCAGTGAACATCGCTGGTTCGAGGACCGTGGTCCGGCCTGCACGCTGCTCGTTTACGTTGATGATGCAACAAGTCGGTTGATGCAGCTTCTGTTCGTCAGTTCGGAGTCCACGTTCACCTATTTTGAAGCCACCCGGGGATATCTGGAGCGCTACGGTAAGCCTCTGGCATTCTACAGCGACAAAGCCAGCGTCTTCAGGATCAACAACAAGCAGGCCACCGGCGGAGATGGCCAGACTCAGTTTGGTCGTGCCATGAACGAGCTGAATATCACTGGTATCTGTGCCAACACCAGTTCAGCCAAGGGGCGTGTTGAACGGGCTCATCTGACATTACAGGACCGCCTGGTCAAGGAACTGCGGCTCCGCGGTATCAGCACACCTGAGGCTGCAAACGCCTTTGCTGATGAGTTCATGGAAGATTACAACCGTCGGTTTGCAAAGCCGCCACGTCACGATTTTGACGTACATCGCCAGCTGGATAATGGCGAAAACCTGCAGGCGACATTCACCTGGCGCGAGCAGCGTAAGGTCTCGAAAAACCTGACATTACAGTATGATAAAAAGCTTTATCTGCTTGAAGATAATGAAGAAAACCGGCGTTTTCAGGGGAAGTACATCGAGGTATGGCAATACCCGGATGGTGACATTGAGCTCCGGGCCAGCGGCACTTCCCTGCCCTTTACCACTTACGACCGACTGGGAGAACTGGACCAGGGCGCCATCATCGACAACAAGCGTCTGGGACGTGCCCTGGAAATGATAAAGCTGGTTCAGGACAAACGGGACAACACCCGCTCACAGGCCCTGCCATCACTGGACGGCCAGACCTCACGCAGAAAGAAACAACCCGGCAAGAAATCACAACGAAGTCTGGACCATAACGACATGCTGGAAGCCCTGCAGCAACTTCAGACCCGGAGTAAAGACATCTTCGGCAAAGGCTGAAACATAACCTACATGCGGACATTTCAATTTAGATTGATGTTCAGGATAAACGCGATAACAACCGTTCACAGGCGATCCCTGCCGGTGATGGCTCTTTGCGGCGGCGCAGAAAACCAACAGAGAAATAATCGCAGCGCTCACTGAACGGCGACGACATGTTAGATGCGTTGAAGACATTGCAGTCACGTTCTGAGAAAAGTTCCAATGTTTAACGAGCGATTAAAAAATATATTAAATCATTATTCTCTCATTTCTCTGTTGCAATACTGACCTCCCAGGGCCTGTGTAATTCTGTCACCAAATAGTATCGTCAGACTACGATCATAGTAAATGGTTTCACCAGTGATAGATTCATGCTTTAATATTATCCCATAGCCATATCTTTCAAGCATATTCATACCCACCCTTGCCAAATTGTAAGAATAATTTATTCCCCAAATGGAACCATTTCTTCCTTCAAAAAACTCCGCTCTGTAATATCTTTTTAGAAATTCATAGTGTGCGTCTTCACTAAACATACCCCCTCCCGCTACAGAATTTACATAACAGTTTTTTATAATAAAAAGATGAAATGCATAAATATATATCCCGTTTTTCCTCTGCCGCCCACCATTCACAGATAGAGGATATAATCCTATATTATTTATTGTATGCTTAAATCATTTGATGACTATGGTTTCATATATTTTCATCATGTTAGCACCCATGATGTATGTTTATTTTTTCTGAAGCATACCAATAATCAAACCCCGTTCAACATAACAACATAAAATAATTTATAACAAATTTAGTTGAAACTTAATATATGAAATAGTGACTTTCCATAAGCAGATCATTAGTTTATAGGGCATCCTAACGATGCAGGCTCCTCCTGGCAAAACTGTCGATGATGAGATTTTTTTTGCGGTATATTCCACTTATTTTGGTGGTATTCAGTTTATGCAAAACAATACCGACAAAAGACTGAACCGTTTTTTTGGAGATCAGCAGGCTACGGGAAATTTCATCTATCGAATAACCATTTAAAATCATATTGATAACATGTGTTTCTCTTTTGGTAAATGACAACTTGTCCCTCTTCAGATTGATCCCCATTTTTTTAAACGCCTGCCTCATCATGAGATATTCATTACCGCTTAATTCAGTGTCAATGCATACCGCTTCACGCCCTGTCCCGCTCATTCCTGACGCCGGTTTTAATAAAAAGATAAGATTGACCGGTGAAATGTGTAGGTACTTGAGACGTTCGGCATCGCCGGTGTTCAGCTCTGACTCCACAATCACCACATCGCTGTTGCTGAAGGCAATATCGCTGACCCGTGAAAACACAACCCTGTTGACGGAGAGGCTGTTGTCGCTGAACATACATTTCAGACCTACAAGCATGAAATTATTATTGGTAATAACATAGATATTCATATAGTCCCCGCAGCAATACCTTTTGCGAAGCGTCCCGTTCCTTATGTTCTGACAAAGTGGTGCCTGTATTGGTGTCGCCGGGTAACTATGACGTACTCCGGCTCAGCGGAGTACGTCAACTGCTCTACTGGTGCGCCGCTAGCACGCTATTCACGATTTCCACCGCTTCTTTCTCGATCTGCTTGCGATGTGCTTCCCCGAGGAAGCTCTCGCAGTAGATCTTGTAAGCGTCTTCCGTACCTGACGGTCGGGCGGCGAACCAGCCGTTGTCGGTCATCACTTTCAGGCCACCAATCGATGCGCCGTTGCCCGGCGCGGCGGTCAGACGCGCAGTGATCGGGTCACCCGCCAGCTGACTGGCCCTGACCATTTCCGGCGACAGCTTCGACAGCACCGCTTTCTGTGCGGAAGTGGCCGAAGCCTGCAGCCGGTTATAGCTCGGCGCGCCGAAGCGGGCGGCCAGTTCGTCGTAGTGCTCCTGCGGGTTTTTACCGGTGACGGCGGTGATTTCCGCCGCCAGCAGGCACATGATGATCCCGTCTTTGTCGGTCGACCACGGCGTTCCGTCAAAACGCAGGAACGAGGCGCCCGCGCTCTCTTCTCCGCCGAAGCCGAAGCTGCCGTCGAACAGGCCGTCAACAAACCATTTAAAGCCCACCGGCACTTCAACCAGCCTGCGGCCGAGGTCGTTCACCACACGGTCGATCATCGCGGAAGAGACCAGCGTCTTGCCCACCGCCACATCCTGGCCCCACTGCGGGCGATGCTGGAACAGGTAGTTAATCGCCACCGCCAGATAGTGGTTCGGGTTCATCAGCCCTGCCGGCGTGACGATGCCGTGACGGTCATAATCTGGATCGTTAGCAAAAGCCAGGTCAAACTTATCGCGCAGCGCCAGCAGGCCCGCCATTGCGCACTCAGATGAGCAGTCCATGCGAATGGCGCCGTCTTTATCCAGATGCATAAAGCGGAAGGTTTGATCGACGTGATCGTTGACGATAGTCAGGTCGAGCTTGTAGTGCCCGGCAATACGTTTCCAGTATTCGATACCGGACCCGCCCAGCGGATCGATCCCGAGCTTGAGGCCGGCTTTCTGAATTGCCGCCATGTCGACGATATCCGCCAGCCCTTCGATAAACGGCTGTACCAGATCCTGCTTTTTAACATGACCGGATGCCAGTGCCGCATCGAGGGAGATGCGCCTGACGCCCTGCAGACCCGAGGCCAGCAGTTCGTTAGCGCGATTCTCTACCACTTTGGTGACGTTGGTATCCGCCGGGCCGCCGTTCGGCGGGTTGTACTTAATACCGCCATCTTCCGGCGGGTTATGAGACGGCGTGATCACGATGCCGTCTGCCAGCGGACCACCTTTTTTGTTGTGCACCAGGATGGCATTGGAAATGGCCGGCGTCGGGGTGAAACCGTTGTGTTCCTGCACGATAACATCAACGCCGTTGGCCGCCAGCACTTCCAGTACGGAAATAAAGGCCGGTTCGGAGAGCGCGTGGGTATCTTTACCCACGTAGCAGGGACCGGTAATCCCGTTCCTGGCGCGGTCTTCCGCAATCGCCTGCGCGATCGCCAGAATATGCTGCTCATTGAAGTTATGGCGCCCTGCACTGCCACGATGGCCAGAGGTACCAAACTTCACCGCATGCTCCGCGTTGCCCGCTTCCGGCCTCAGTACGTAGTACTGCGCGGTCAGCTGAGCGACGTTAATCAAATCACTCTGTTGTGCAGGCTCCCCTGCGCGTTTACTGTCCGTCATTTTTCTCTCCTGTCATATCCGTCAGGCTTATTTATGTGTTGCTGCCGGGTCGCTCATCGACGGGGCCGGTCTCCTGCCACCCGCCCCGGCGTTTCCTGGTTGTCAGTACGCGCTCAGAGTTGCGTTTTGTCGATATACCAGATCTTTTGCGCATACTCCCGCACCGTACGGTCCGATGAAAAATAGCCCATGTGGGTTATGTTGAGCATCGCTTTGGCGGTCCACTCTTCCGGGGTTCGGTAGAGCGCATCCACCTTGTCCTGACAGTCAACATAGCTGCGGTAATCGGCCAGCACCTGATAGTGGTCGCCAAAGTTGATCAGCGAATCCAGCAGACCGCGATAGCGGCCCGGCTCCTGTGGGCTGAACACCCCGGTCCCCATCTGGGTCAGCGCCTGGCGCAGCTCTTGATCCTGGTCGTAGTAATCACGCGGCTGATAACCGTTGCTGCGCAGCGCCTCGACCTCTGCAGCGGTATTACCGAAGATAAAGATATTGTCCTCACCCACGTGCTCCAACATCTCAACGTTGGCGCCGTCCAGCGTGCCAATGGTCAGCGCACCGTTGAGGGCGAACTTCATATTACTGGTCCCGGAGGCTTCAGTCCCTGCCAGCGAAATCTGCTCAGAAAGGTCCGCGGCCGGAATGATCATCTGCGCCAGACTGACGCTGTAGTTGGGAATGAACACCACCTTTAGTCTGTCGCCAATCTGCGGATCGCTGTTGATGACTTTGGCGACGTCGTTTATCAGATGGATGATCTGTTTTGCCGTGTGGTAAGCGGACGCGGCTTTGCCGGCGAAAATCACCACTCGCGGCACCCATTCGGCCTGCGGGTCCGCCTTGATACGGTTGTAGCGGGTGATCACATGCAGCACATTCATCAGCTGGCGTTTATATTCGTGGATCCGTTTAATTTGCACATCAAACAGCGCGTTCGGGTTCACCACCACGCCCAGCTGACGGGCGATATAATCGGCCAGACGCTGTTTATTCGCCAGTTTGGCGGCGCTGACGGCCTGGTTAACCAGCGGATAATCCTGATATTCCCCCATTTCGCTCAGCTGGCTTAAATCCGTTCGCCAGGTCTGGCCGATATGGCGGTCCAGAACCGCAGCAAGGGACGGGTTAGCGGCAGCCAGCGGCGCGGCGTGACGCCGTTAGTCACGTTGGTGAAGCGGCGCGGAAAGATTCTGGCGAAATCGGCAAACAGCGACTCCACCATCAGCCGGGAGTGCAGTTCCGACACGCCGTTCACCTTGTAACTGACCACCACCGCCAGCCAGGCCATCCGTACGCGACGGTCGTTGGATTCATCGATAATCGAGGTCCGGCTCAGCAACGCAATATCATCGGGATAGTGCTCCTGCATGGTTTTCAGAAAATAGTCATTAATCTCGAAAATAATCTGCAAATGGCGCGGCAGGATTTTCCCCAGCATCTCGACCGGCCAGGTCTCCAGCGCCTCGCTCATCAGGGTATGGTTGGTGTAGGAGAAGACCTGACAGGTCACCCCGAAAGCGTCATCCCAGCTGAAGCGGTGTTCGTCAATCAGCAGACGCATCAGCTCCGGGATCGACAGCACCGGATGGGTGTCGTTGAGGTGGATAGCAATTTTATCTGCCAGGTTGTCATAGGTTTGATACAACTGGTAATGGCGAAAAAGAATATCCTGCACCGTCGCCGAAACGAGGAAATATTCCTGACGCAGGCGCAGCTCGCGCCCGGAGTAGGTCGAGTCGTCCGGATACAGTACCCGGGAGACGTTTTCGGAATGGTTTTTATCTTCTACCGCCGCGAAGTAATCTCCCTGATTAAATTTACCGAGGTTAATCTCGCTGCTGGCCTGGGCGCTCCACAAGCGCAGGGTGTTGGTGGCATCGGTTTCATAACCCGGGATAATCTGATCGTAGGCCACCGCGATGATCTCTTCGGTTTCCAGCCAGCGCGAGTTTTTCCCCTCATGCTGAATGCGCCCGCCAAAGCGCACGGTATAGCGGGTTTTATGGCGCTCGAATTCCCAGGGGTTACCGTACTCCAGCCAGTAGTCCGGTGACTCCATCTGCCGGCCGTCGATGATGTTTTGCTTGAACATGCCGTAGTCGTAGCGGATGCCGTAACCGCGTCCTGGCAGCCCCAGCGTGGCCAGGGAGTCGAGAAAACAGGCTGCCAGACGACCGAGACCGCCGTTGCCCAGGCCCGGGTCATTCTCTTCGTCAATCAGCTCTTCCAGATCCAGACCCATCCCGGCCAGCGCTGTTTTCACATCCTCATAGATGCCCAGCGACAGTAAGGCATTCGAGAGGGTACGGCCGATGAGAAACTCCATCGACAGATAATATACCTGGCGCGCCTGCTGCGAGATCCGCGCCCGATGCGCCCGCAACCAGCGCTCAACCAGCCGATCGCGCACGGCGAACAGCGTAGCATTGAGCCATTCATGCTTATTGGCAAGTGAAGGGTCTTTACCGAGAATAAACATGAGGTTATAAGCGATAGCATGCTGCAGCGCTTCTTCATTCAGCCTGGGTGAAATATAACTTATGCGTGGTTCCATTTTTCTTATCCGTAGCAATTAAATAATACGCTGATACAACAGGTGGAAAGACTTTGCGGCACTTTGCCAGCTAAAATCCATGCTCATCGCCTGCCGCTGCACGTAACGCCACAGCGAGGGACGCGACCACAGGACACTGGCCCGGTGGATAGCATGTAATAACGATTCCGTCTCGCTGTCGGTAAACACAAATCCGGTCGCGAGCCCGTCAACAAGGTTTTCGAGCGAACAGTCGGCGACGGTATCCGCCAGTCCGCCGGTACGGCGAACCAGCGGTAATGTGCCGTAGCGCAGACCATAAAGCTGGGTCAGACCGCAGGGTTCAAAACGGCTGGGCACCAGGATGACGTCGGCGCCGCCAATCATCTGATGCGACAGCGCCTCGTCGTAGCCGATCCGGATACTCACCTGCCCGGGGTATTGCGCCTCGGCGGTCAGAAAACGGGCCTGCAAATCCGGGTCCCCGGATCCCAGCAGCGCCAGCTGCCCTCCCTTAGATATAATTCCCGGCAGCGCGCCAAACAGAAGATCCAGCCCCTTCTGGCTGGTCAGCCGGCTCACAACGGTGAACAGCAGCGCCCGATCGTCCGCCTTCAGCCCCAGCGACGTCTGCAGCTGCTGCTTGTTCTTCGCTTTCTCCGCCAGTGAATTCTGGTCGTAAGGCGCTGCCAGCAGCGGATCGCGGCGCGGATCCCAGATATTTTTGTCAACCCCGTTCAGGATCCCCGACAGTCGCCCTTCCCGCTGACGTTGCCGCAGCAGCTCTTCCAGACCAAACGCGTACTGTGGTTCGGTAATTTCACGGGCATATGTCGGGCTGACGGTGGTGATATGGTCAGCGAAATAGAGACCCGCCTTAAGGAAGGAGATTTGCCCATTAAACTCCACCCCGTGCATCTGGAAGAACGACCACGGTAACGCGATCTCCGCCATATGCCGGGCCTGAAACAACCCCTGATAGGCAATGTTGTGCACCGTAAACACCGATTTGGCCGGGTTGCCGCGGGTGGCCAGATAAGCCGGGGTGAGACCCGCGTGCCAGTCATGGGCGTGGACGATTTCAGGACGCCAGAACGGGTCAAGACCACCGGCAAGCTCGGCCCCGACCCAGCTCAGCAACGCGAAACGCAGGACGTTATCAGGATAATCCTGCATCTGCTGGTTATGATAAGGATTACCCGTCCGGTCATAGAGATGCGGGGCATCAATCAGATAGATGCCCACACCGTTAAAATGGCCAAACAGCAGCGTCATCCGCCCGGCGAATGTCTCCCTGCTGGCCACCACCTGCGGATCCTGAATCCCGTTGCGGATCGCCGGAAACCCAGGCAGCAGCACGCGGGTATCCAGCCCCTCGGCAATTTGCGCCGCCGGGAGCGCGCCGGTGACGTCGGCCAGTCCGCCCGTTTTTAACAGCGGGAACATCTCTGCTCCTACATGTAAAACTTGCATGTATGCTCCTTATTATTCAGCCACAGAGACGACCCGCGACAGGGCAATATTTTCTCTGCCGCCGGACACGCTTTTTCCGCAAATGGGCTCATACCTCAAGTTTGTCCAGCATTTCTTTGGTAACCAGAACGATGCCTTCTTCCGAACGATAAAAGCGTCGCGCATCCTCAACGGCATTTTCGCCAATCACCGTCCCCTCCGGAATAACGCATCCCCGGTCGATCACGCAGCGTCTTATCCTGCAGGAGCGACCGACCCAGACGCCCGGTAATAAAACCGACGAATCAATATTACAGAACGAGTTAATCCGAACTCTGGAAAATAGAACCGACTGCACCACCACCGAGCCAGAAATAATACAGCCGCCGGAGACCAGAGAATTCATGGTCATGCCATGACTGCCGGAACGGTCCTGAACAAATTTGGCGCTGGGCAGCGATTCGACATAGGTACGGATAGGCCAGTTACGGTCATAAACGTCCAGCTCTGGCACTACTGAGGCTAAATCCAGATTCGCTTTCCAGTACGCCTCCAGGGTTCCGACATCGCGCCAGTATGGCTCGGCATTATTATCCGACTGAACGCAGGAGCGCGGGAACGGATGCGCATACGCTTCACCTGCCGCCGTTATCCTGGGAATAATATCTTTGCCAAAATCATGGGTGGAGTGTTCATCCCGATCGTCGTCTTCCAGCAGCTGGTAGAGATATTCCGCATCAAACACATAAATGCCCATACTGGCAAGCGAGCGGGTTTCATCGCCAGGAATGGTGGGCGGATTAGCCGGTTTTTCAACAAATTCAATGATTTTGTCATTCTCATCCACGGCCATGACGCCAAAAGCGCTTGCCTCTTCAACCGGGACCGGCAGGCAGGCCACGGTACAGCGCGCCCCTTTTTCAACGTGATCGAGCAGCATCCGCGAATAATCTTGTTTATAGATATGGTCCCCGGCCAGAATAACGACATATTCCGCATCATAGCGGCGGATAATATCCAGATTCTGGGTCACGGCATCCGCCGTCCCCCGATACCAGTTCTCACCATGCACCCGCTGCTGCGCCGGTAATAAATCCACGAACTCATTCATTTCTTCGTTAAAGAATGCCCAGCCGCGTTGAATATGCTGCACCAGTGAATGGGACTGATATTGTGTAATGACCCCGATACGTCTTATTCCGGAGTTAATACAATTCGATAAAGCAAAATCAATAATTCTGAATTTACCGCCGAAATGCACCGCAGGTTTTGCGCGAATAGTGGTCAGGTCTTTTAATCGTGTGCCACGTCCGCCGGCGAGGATCAGGGCCACGGATTTAAGCGGTAACTGGCGCGACAGCATTAAGTTGTCAGTATATTCAAGTTTACTCATAATAATGTCCTGCTATTAAATAAAAGCCATAAAAGAAAATAATGAAGAAAAGCCTCACTCTTCTGCAAAATAATTCAGAAGTGATCACCTCCGGTAATAAGTCAGCTGCAATAAATCAGCTGCGCGTTTTATTGCCCTGCAGATTCCCGTACCAGCCAGATTGTCGCCAGCGGCGGCAGAGTCACCGACAGCGAATGCTCCCGACCGTGGCTGGCGATCGCCTCGCTTGCCACGCAGCCGCCGTTGCCGGTGTTGCTCCCGTGGTAGTGCATCGAGTCGGTGTTCAGCTCTTCACGCCAGCGCCCCGGCTGGTTAATCCCGAAGCGATAGCCGTGACGCGGTACTGGCGTGAAGTTGCTCGCCACGATTATCTCGTTCCCGGCTTTATCGCGACGGACAAAGATAAACACCGACCGTTCATGGTCATCCACAACAAGCCATTCAAAGCCGTAGGGGTCAAAATCCAGTTCGTGCAGTGCCTTATGGTGGCGATAGGTATGGTTCAGATCGCGCACCAGACGCTGCACCCCGTGATGCCAGTTGTCGCCCCCTTCCAGCAGATGCCAGTCGAGGCTGGCGTCGTGGTTCCACTCCCGCCCCTGGGCAAACTCGTTGCCCATAAACAGCAGCTTTTTACCGGGGAAGGCAAACAGCCAGCCGTAGTAGGCGCGCAGGTTGGCGAACTTCTGCCAGGCATCGCCAGGCATCCGGTCAAGAATCGATTTTTGCCGTGAACCACTTCATCGTGTGACAGCGGCAACACGAAGTTTTCGGTGTAGTTGTGTAGAGCATCCCGAAGGTCATCTTGTCGTGATGATAACGACGATAGATGGGATCGAGCTGCATATAGTCGAGGGTGTCATGCATCCAGCCGAGGTTCCATTTGAACCAGAAGCCAAGACCGCCCGTCGAAGACGGTCGTGTAACCCCGGCGAAGTCGGTGGACTCCTCCGCCATCGTGACCGCTCCCGGCGTCTGCTCACCGAGCACACGGTTGGTATTGCGCAGAAATTCAATCGCTTCGAGGTTTTCCCGGCCGCCGTACTCATTGGGCACCCACTCCCCCTCTTTGCGGCTGTAGTCGCGGTAGATCATTGACGCAACCGCATCCACGCGCAGGGCGTCGATCCCGAAGCGTTCAATCCAGTACAGCGCGTTCCCGACCAGAAAGTTGCTGACTTCACGGCGACCGTAGTTGTAGATCAGCGTATTCCAGTCCTGGTGATAACCTTCTCGCGGGTCGCTGTGTTCATACAACGCGGTGCCGTCGAACGATGCCAGCGCAAAGTCATCCGACGGGAAGTGGCCCGGCACCCAGTCGAGGATCACGTTCAGACCCGCGGCATGGGCAGCATTCAGGAAGTAGCGGAAGTCTTCACGGGTACCAAAACGGCGGGTCGGCGCGTACAGCCCGGTGGGCTGATAGCCCCAGCTGCCGTCGAACGGATGTTCGTTTACCGGCAGCAGCTCCAGATGGGTGAAGCCCATCCACTTCGCGTAAGGCACCAGCTGGTCCGCCAGCTCGCGGTAGCTGAGCCAGAAATGGTTATCGGCGTGGCGGCGCCACGAGCCAAGGTGCACTTCATAAATCGAAATCGGTGCATCAAACTGGTTGGCCTGCTGACGGGACTGTGGCTGTTCGACCTTTTCCGGCATGCCGCAGATAAGCGACGCGCTTTCCGGGCGCATCTGTGCCTCAAAGGCATACGGGTCGGATTTCACCCGCAGGTGGCCGTGGGCGTCAATCAGCTCGAACTTATACAGCTGGCCGTTATGCGCGCCGGGGACAAACAGCTCCCAGATGCCGGACTCTTTGCGCAGACGCATCGGGTGGCGGCGGCCGTCCCAGTAGTTGAACTGTCCGACCACCGACACACGACGGGCGTTCGGCGCCCAGACGGAAAAACGCGTCCCGGTGACGCCGTCCATGGTGTCGGCATGGGCTCCCAGCGTCTCGTAGGGCCGCAGATGAGTCCCTTCAGCGAGCAGCCAGGCATCAAGCTCCTGCAGCAGCGGGCCAAAGCGATAGGGGTCGTCAATCAGGTTTTGCTGACCGTGCCAGGTGACGGCCAGCTGGTAACGAAAAGGATTTTTCCGGCGCGGCAGAACGCCGCTAAAGAACCCGCGTGTGTCGAGGCATTCGAGTTTACCGACTTTGCGCCCGGTTTTCGGTTCAATCACCCATACATCGGTGGCATCGGGTAATAATGCGCGCACTTCCAGACCCGCATCGGTTGAGTGCATGCCAAGCACGGAAAATGGATCGGAACAATGACCTGCGAGAAGTGCGGAGATCGCACTTTTTTCATTATAATCAGACATGGCAGTCACCCTACTATCATCCTGCGGAAAGAATTAAAACGCCTCTTCCTGCTTTATTGATCCGGTAATATTCCGCTGCATGCTACGCATCGAAATATCAACACGTTATTCCAGAGCCTTAAGACATGTCGGTTGTCCACAAATAGAGAGTGATTAACCTCCTGAGAAGTGAGTTAAATGCGCTGTACGACTTCTGTATTATCTGTCTTCAGAATAATTACTCCTGATTTTCTTTCTGTGAGTAAACACTCATTTCTATATTAATGGGGAAACTAATTTTTATTTCGTCACGAATGATGAGTTTCCTTCTGCTGAATTCGTCAGATCGTATATAAAAAAAGGCTTTGTTGAATAAATCGAACTTTTGCTGAGTTGAAGGATCAGATCACGTATCTTCCCGACAACGCAGACCGTTCCGTGGCAAAGCAAAAGTTCAAAATCACCAACTGGCCCACCTACAATAAAGCCCTCATCAACCGTGGCTCCATAACTTTCTGGCTGGATGATGAAGCTATTCAGGCCTGGTATGAGTCAGCAACACCTTCTTCACGAGGCAGACCTCAGCGCTATTCTGACCTTGCCATCACGACTGTGCTGGTCATTAAACGCGTATTCAGGCTGACCCTGCGCGCTGCGCAGGGCTTTATTGATTCCATTTTTTCTCTGATGAACGTTCCGCTACGCTGCCCGGATTACAGCTGTGTCAGCAGGCGGGCAAAGTCGGTTAATGTCAGTTTCAAAACGCCCACCCGGGGTGAAATCGCACACCTGGTAATTGATTCCACCGGGCTGAAGGTCTTCGGTGAAGGCGAGTGGAAAGTCAAAAAGCATGCTGGCCAGGAACGCCGCCGTATCTGGCGTAAGCTGCATCTCGCCGTTGACAGTAAAACACATGAAATCATCTGCGCTGACCTGTCGCTGAACAATGTGACGGACTCAGAAGCCTTCCCGGGTCTTATCCGGCAGACTCACAGAAAAATCAGGGCAGCATCGGCAGACGGCGCTTACGACACCCGGCTCTGTCACGATGAACTGCGGCGTAAGAAAATCAGCGCGCTTATCCCACCCCGAAAAGGTGCGGGTTACTGGCCCGGTGAATATGCAGACCGTAACCGTGCAGTGGCTAATCAGCGAATGACCGGGAGTAATGCGCGGTGGAAATGGACAACAGATTACAACCGTCGCTCGATAGCGGAAACGGCGATGTACCGGGTAAAACAGCTGTTCGGGGGTTCACTGACGCTGCGTGACTACGATGGTCAGGTTGCGGAGGCTATGGCCCTGGTACGAGCGCTGAACAAAATGACGAAAGCAGGTATGCCTGAAAGCGTGCTATTGCCTGAAAACACAACCCGCTACGGGGAGACTTACCCGAAATCTGATTTATTCAACAAAGCCGCTCTAGCGGTTTCGCGCCCGCAAGACCGTGGTTAAAAACTTAATAAGAAATACTAAACGTTAAATCAGCTTATACTGTTGATGGATAGTGCAGGTGTTTGGGAGATTTATTCGTGGATTAACTAAAACCTGCAATTCAGTAACAGCCAAAGTCAATGTCCGTTTTTGGCACAAAGCCGAGATCCGACGAAGTGGTACTTTCCGTGAAAGTTGTGGTGCGATTAATTTGCAACACGTGGTAAGGAGCGGTTGCAATGTGGTGGTAAATTAAGTGCAATTAATCAAGAAGGTGAATCAATGAGTGAACAACTGAACTGTCAAAGCCGCATGGATGCGGCGACAACTCTGTACTTGCCGCAAATAACTATCCCCGTCCTGCTAAACCAATGACGTAACTCCTATCTCTCCCGACTTGTTGGAACAAGTCGCACTCACAAGGTGCAATTAAACACTGAACAAAAATTCATGGATGAATGGTTACCGCCGAAGGACTCGGCGCAAATAAAAAACGTACATACCATTATACACAGTATGTACGTTTGAAATGAAAGCCGCTGACGTTATATGTAAAGCCCTGTCACTCACTCACACGCGAATAGACACTGTTTTTACTATATACTCCTTCGGTTATATATAGTACCTTGAACTATGTATATTGTGTATTAAGGCAGAGAAATCTGCCTTTTTATTTGACAATAAACTCTTTAGAATTATAGTGTATTGTATGTTTAACGTGTATAAAGGAATGAACCTTTGACCTGCTCCCCGTTGATTAGTACACCCCGATGTTAGTAATGTCTTCATAAGCCACATGAGGACATCCCCATGAAGAAGCGTTTTTCCGACGAACAGATCATCAGTATTCTCCGCGAAGCCGAAGCTGGGGTACCCGCCCGTGAACTCTGCCGCAAGCATGCCATTTCCGATGCCACGTTTTACACCTGGCGTAAGAAGTATGGCGGTATGGAGGTGCCTGAAGTTAAGCGCCTGAAGTCGCTTGAGGAAGAGAACGCCAGACTCAAGAAGCTGCTTGCCGAAGCCATGCTGGATAAAGAGGCGCTTCAGGTGGCTCTTGGGCGAAAGTACTGACGACAGACCAGAAGCGGGAAGCCGTGATGTTGATGTGTGATGCGACCGGTCTGTCGCAACGTCGTGCCTGCAGGCTTACAGGTTTATCCCTGTCGACCTGCCGCTATGAGGCTCACCGTCCGGCTGCTGATGCGCATTTATCAGGGCGCATCACTGAGCTGGCACTGGAGCGCAGGCGTTTTGGCTACCGTCGTATTTGGCAGTTGCTGCGCCGTGAAGGGCTTCATGTTAATCATAAGCGCGTGTACCGGCTTTATCACCTCAGTGGCCTGGGCGTAAAACGCAGAAGACGTCGTAAAGGGCTGGCAACAGAACGTCTGCCGCTGCTCCGTCCGGCGGCGCCCAATCTGACCTGGTCGATGGATTTCGTCATGGACGCACTTTCCACCGGTCGCAGGATCAAGTGTCTTACCTGCGTCGATGATTTCACAAAGGAATGCCTGACGGTCACTGTTGCCTTTGGGATTTCAGGCGTTCAGGTCACGCGTATTCTGGACAGCATTGCACTGTTTCGAGGCTATCCGGCGACGATAAGAACTGACCAGGGGCCGGAGTTCACTTGCCGTGCACTGGATCAATGGGCCTTTGAGCATGGTGTTGAGTTGCGCTTAATCCAGCCGGGCAAGCCAACGCAGAACGGATTTATTGAGAGCTTTAACGGACGATTTCGCGATGAATGTTTGAATGAGCACTGGTTCAGCGATATCGTTCATGCCAGGAAAATTATTAATGACTGGCGGCAGGATTATAACGAATGCCGCCCGCACTCCACGCTGAATTATCAGACACCGTCTGAATTTGCAGCGGGCTGGAGAAAGGGTCATTCTGAGAATGAAGATTCCGACGTTACTAACTGAGTGTTGTATCTAATCGTGGGGGCAGGTCACAAGGCACTCGTTGCTGAAATTAATAAACTGACCCAAGAGGCTGTTAACCCAAGCGTGATCTTGACCCTCCATCTCCGAACAGCTTTTGTATCTTAAGTTAACGATGTCCGCTGCCGCCGGTATTCCCTCGGGGAGTGATATCCCAGCGCGCTGTGCGGGTGGTTTTCATTGTAATGCGTGAACGCTACTGCAAGGTTTCGCAGTGCTGTTCTCACATCCGGTTTTGGCATGAACGCGATATAGTCTTCTTTCATCGTTTTCACGAACCGTTCGGCCATGCCATTACTCTGCGGGCTGCTCACCGCTGTTGTGCAGGGCTCCAGATTCAGCTCTCTCGCGAACCTCCGCGTTTCATACGCGGTATACGCTGAACCGTTATCCGTCAGCCACTGCACCGCTGTGTCGGGCAACCTGTCGCCGAAGCGCTTTTCCACCGACCTCAGCATCACATCCTGCACGGTCGAACTGTCATAGCCTCCCGTGCTTGCTGCCCAGTCTATGGCCTCACGGTCGCAGCAGTCCAGCGCGAACGTTACCCGCAGTTTTTCGCCGTTGTCGCAGCCGAACTCGAAGCCATCTGAACACCAGCGCATATCGCTTTCTGCCACCGCTATCTTGCCCTTATGTTCACGCTTCGGTCGCTCTGGTTTGTGATGCAACAACAACAGGTTATGCTCGCTCATTATCCTGTAAAGCCGTTTGGCATTCACAGGTGGCTGTCCCTCTGTGCGACGTTGCTTGCGCAGGATGCCCCACACGCGTCGATAACCATAACTCGGCATATCGCTGATAATGTTGAGGATAGCCGACAGTATTTCTGCGTCTGCTTCTTCATTACGCCGGTTACAGCGCCTGTCCTGCCAGTCGGCAGAACGGTTAATCCGCAGTGACAGTTGCGCACGCGACACGCCCATGGTCCGGCTGACCATGGCTATTCCCCGTCCTTTGGCAACAAGGGCGCGTGCGCTATCCATTTTCGCGACTGACCGTACTCCACGGCTTCTTTCAGGATCTCAACTTCCATCGTCTTCTTGCCCAGAAGGCGCTGAAGCTCCCGGACCTGCTTCAGAGCAGCAGTAAGCTCAGAAGCAGGAACGACGTCCTCTCCAGCCGCAACGGCGGTGAGGCTGCCTTCCTGATATTGCTTCTTCCACTTAAACAGCAGGCTGGGCTGGATACCATGCAGGCGGGCGACATGGGAGACATTCATACCCGGCTCCATCGTCTGCTGGATAATGGCGATCTTCTCCTGAGGAGTTTTACGTTTACGGACTTCTTGCCCTAACAGGATCCCGGTCATCTCAAAATTGGCGTTAGTGTTAGACATATATTCAAGCCTATCTCTTATCTGGAGATACAGCTACTGTCCGGTGTTTCAGGGGGCTACATCAGCTGTTAACCCAAGCGGTAGAAGGCTTGAGTTTGAAATGCACGGTGAGAGATTCTTTCAAAACCTCAGATTGAATGATGCGATTCTATTTACGCAAAACCACTATGATAAAGGCATTCAAAACGGCTCTCTTGGTACGCTTACCAGCATTGACTCATCAGGTGAAAGTTATGGTGTAGTAACGCTGGATACGGGGGATAAAGTTGAGGTCACACAATCCGTGCTCGATTGCATGGAGTTGGGTTATGCAATAACCCTACATAAAGCTCAAGGATCGCAGTTTCCTAGAATCATTATTGCACTACAGAAAGGCAAAAGGCACTGTTGCAAAGTTAGCGATGAGGCAGCCTTTTGTCTTATTCAAAGGCCTTACATTTCAAAAACTCTGCTTACCAGGCGCATTTCGCCCAGGGGATCACCATAATAAAATGCTGAGGCCTGGCCTTTGCGTAGTGCACGCATCACCTCAATACCTTTGATGGTGGCGTAAGCCGTCTTCATGGATTTAAATCCCAGCGTGGCGCCGATTATCCGTTTCAGTTTGCCATGATCGCATTCAATCACGTTGTTCCGGTACTTAATCTGTCGGTGTTCAACGTCAGACGGGCACCGGCCTTCGCGTTTGAGCAGAGCAAGCGCGCGACCATAGGCGGGCGCTTTATCCGTGTTGATGAATCGCGGGATCTGCCACTTCTTCACGTTGTTGAGGATTTTACCCAGAAACCGGTATGCAGCTTTGCTGTTACGACGGGAGGAGAGATAAAAATCGACAGTGCGGCCCCGGCTGTCGACGGCCCGGTACAGATACGCCCAGCGGCCATTGACCTTCACGTAGGTTTCATCCATGTGCCACGGGCAAAGATCGGAAGGGTTACGCCAGTACCAGCGCAGCCGTTTTTCCATTTCAGGCGCATAACGCTGAACCCAGCGGTAAATCGTGGAGTGATCGACATTCACTCCGCGTTCAGCCAGCATCTCCTGCAGCTCACGGTAACTGATGCCGTATTTGCAGTACCAGCGTACGGCCCACAGAATGATGTCACGCTGAAAATGCCGGCCTTTGAATGGGTTCATGTGCAGCTCCATCAGCAAAAGGGGATGATAAGTTTATCACCACCGACTATTTGCAACAGTGCCATCCTGGATACGGACATGCAGCGGCGTGCTCAGATCGGTCTTAACAAGGGAGAGGCCCACCATGCGCTCAAAAATGCGCTCCGTATCGGGAGGCAGGGGGAAATTCGCGATCGCACGACAGAGGGGCAGCACTACCGAATCGCTGGGCTCAATTTATTGACTGCGGTGATCATTTACTGGAATACCGTCCATCTTGGTCATGCCGTCACGGAGCGGCGGAACGAAGGGTTGGATGTTCCCCCTGAATTTCTTCCCCACATATCCCCATTGGGCTGGGCGCACATTCTACTGACTGGCGAATATCTTTGGCCCAAGGAACCGAAAGCTTAGGGTGTCATTTCGCCCTCAGCCGGAACCGACCCCTCTATGGGCTCATGGGCAATCGGGCAGGCGTTACTCAACATCGCACCGCCCGCCGACGTGACATTGTTCCTCATCGTGTCGCTGCTGATATCAGCGGCGGTGGTTCCGATCACCTTGCTGCCCAGTCATCCGCCGGCCCAGGTGGAACAGGAATGGGTCGCGTTCAGGGACCTCGTCCTCGTATCACCTCTCGCTGCGGCTGGCGCTTTCCTGGCCGGCCTGGCTATCGGTGGTTTCTGGGGCATGGGCGCGAACTTCGCCCAGAGCATCGGCCTCGATGTGGGCGGTATCTCCGCCTTCATGGCTGCGGTTCTTGGTGGAACGCTCGCCTTCCATTGGCCACTCGGTTGGCTTTCGGATCGAGTGCCCCGGAATCTTGTCATCGCCGGTGCGGCGCTGGCGTCCGCAGCGTCTGCCATCGGCGTAGCGTTGGCGGTGGAAGCGCCTCTGCCGCTGCTCCTTGCGGCAGGTGCGCTGTTCGGCGGCTTTGGCATCCCGATTTATTCGTTGTGTCTCGCCGTCGCAAACGACGATCTTCCGGCCGGTCGGCTACTCGGCACCGCGCGCGGGCTTCTGTTGCTCAACGGGATCGGGACAGCCGCTGGCCCCCTAATAGGAGCAGCTGCAATGAATATCGTCGGCCCTGGCGGCCTGTTCCTTTATGCGGCGGCGTTGCTCACGCTCCTGGCAGTGCTGGCCATCGCCCGCAGGCAGCCGAGGCGCGCCAACCAGGCCAAGGCGGCCCCCCGTTCTCCGAGCACGCCGATGATAACCGGATCTCTCGATACGATGATATGCATGGAGAAGCGGGCGCAGGGCGTGCGGGATTAGCGCGGCACGGCGCCTGCACGAACCGCGGGGTCAGGCGATGATAGCTGTTACGCGAATTTCGATACGCATGGTTGGAAGCCCCAGCGCTTCGATTCCCAACTGCGTCCAGATTGGAGCGCGGTCGGGCATGTAGTGGCGATACAGCTTGGCCATTGTTTCGTTGATCACGGGAGGGAATCCACCGACGTGATAGGAATTGACGTGGACCACATGCGGCCAGCGTGCTCCGGCGGTCGCGAGCGTCCGTTCCACGTTCTTGAACGCCTGCTCGATCTCTTCCTCAATCGACTCCGGAATGACGAGATCGTCGTTCCATCCGCCCTGTCCGGAGATCTCCACGCGGTCACCAATGCGCATTGCCTGAGAATAATGAAGCGCGTCATGCAGGCGCGTCCCGTATCCGGGGGTGATGAAGAATGAAGGTGTTGTCATGAGTTTGCCTTTGATGAGCCAGGTCAACGCGGCTGCAAGTGACCGTATGCATGCAGAAAGAGATGCAGGGCGTTCGGCACTAGCGCGCCGGCTGCGGTGGAGGGCTTTATTCCACGTCTTCTACGGTGAGGTCCCGGCCGTTGAACTGCACGGTCTCCCCGGCTCGGGCACCCTCGATCGCTTCGAAGATCGGCGCCATCGTGGAAATGCCCATGAGCTCACGCCCCTGACAGGTAAACTTGCTCGTTGACACCGCGATCACAAAGTGGCGGCCGGACAGCTTGACGACAGCGCCTTCGTTGACGGCCAACTTGGGGCCGAAATCGATCGTCCTGAGCTTTTCGAGTTTATTGGCGTAGTCATGGAGCGTGTCATCGAGCGCTTCAGCGAAGTCGCTCGCGACCTCGGCCTGAGCTAGTTCGTCGTTTTCGATCGGTTCGCTCCGATCGAGCCGAGCGGTAGAGACATAGTCCAGGTAGTTTTCGCGAGCGCTGTGCAACGCTGCTGTCTCCAGCAAGAGCATAGTTTCTCGTATGTGGTCCTTGTTCCAGTCCATAATCACCTCCTAATTTTCGATGTTCTTAAAGTTCAGCCTGCAGATGTGTGGGCCAGGAAGGCCAGCCTTTCCGGCTAAGCGACACCGCTATTCGTCGCTGATGACGTCTTCGCCCTGGTATGGAACCCTGATCAGCCGAGGATCTCGAATGATGCTCGTGACGAGCCAGACATATTCCTGCTCGGCGGTATCGAAGCCGAGGATGCTGAAGGATTGGCCGAAAGGGCATGGCGGGAAGTCTGGAAAGCCCTCGCGCAGAACGTAACGCTCGGGATCGCTGTGAAACTCGCTCTTGTAGACTTTCCGTAGTCCGTGCTTGCTCGGCGCGTCCTGGTCACCTGCCGGTGCTGTTTCCCGATGCGCCACAAGGCGCTCGGACAAGTCGCGGGGGCAGATTTCGTGGAACACGTCGAAGGCGTCGATCAACAGGCCTTTATGCTCTGTCGCCGGATCGGTGATCGCGTAGATGTTGGAGGCATCTTCGCCGTCGTCCCCGCTCTCGAGGCGCAACGCCGCATCGACGCGAATGCTGCATGCATCGAGGGTTGACCCTAGTTCGAGATCGACGAGATTGCCGTCCTTGACGCGGTATTCGCGGTCATAGCCTTTGGCGATGAATGACTGGACTGCTTCTAGAACGTCGGTCACCTGGGAGGTCATGGAAGCACCTTCATCTTGAACTGGATTGGACACGCTCGCGCACAAAGCGCGCTGTGACTCGGCGGACGGAGAAGCTCGCGAAGTGCGTTACTCATAGCCACTTGGCCTTCTTGAAGCGCATGAATAGGAGAAGGCAGAACACCGCTATCACTCCGAGCACGACGAAGTAGCCATATGGCGTGTCCAGTTCCGGCATGTGCTTGAAGTTCATGCCATATATTCCGGCGATCGCCGTCGGGACCGCCAAGATCGCCGCCCAGGCCGCGAGCTGGCGAGTGACCACACCGATCCTTTGCGCTTCCAGAAGGCTGCTGGCCTCGAAGACCGTGGACAGGACAAGCAGGAGGCCGTCGACCATGGACTGCACGCGGTGGACATGGTCCGCGACGTCGTGGAAATATGGTGTCATTTCGGCGCTGATGCAGGGAAAGTGGCCGCGAACGAGCTTTCGCACCAGCTCGGCCATAGCCCCGAGCGTGCGCTGGAACCGCGTGAGTTCGGACCTTAGTTCGAAGATTCGCGCCACCTCTTCTGGCTCGAGGAAATCGTGCAGCGACCGTCGCTCCATCGCCAGGACGTCGTCCTCGATCATTTCGAAGATGGGCAGATACTGGTCGACCACTCGGTGCAAGATCGCGTGCAGCACATAGTCGACACCCTTGCCGAACTGCGTCGGCGATGCCTCGAGTTGCTCCCGAAGTTTGCCCAGCGCTCCGGCATTGCCGTGCCGCACGGTGATAAGGTGATTGTGACCGGTGAAGATCGCCATCTTGCCGTAGCTGATCCGGTCGCCGACCAGCTCGGCGGTCTGGGCGACGACGTACAACTCATCGTTGTAGACCTCGAGCTTGGGCGGGCACAGCGGGTGCATGGCGTTGTCGATCGCCAAAGGATGGAGGTTATACGTCGTCTGGATCGCGCTGAGTTCGTCTGCGGTGGGCTCGCTAAGCGCGATCCAGCAGAAGCCCGAGCGATTCTCGTTTAGTTCGACGTGCTCATCGAGCCTGATTTCACGGACTCGCTTACCTTCGTTGTAATAATATGCGGCGATAATGGTCATGCAGGGGTCGTCTCAGAAAACGGAATCTATGGTCACTCCCGTTTTTGCAACACCGATTTTGACGACAAGTTGGCTTGCTTGAATCTATCCGGCGTCTGAATGGGATTTTATTCCCGCGCCTCGATGAGTTCCGCGCCTGATGAACCTCCAGAAAATATACGGCTTCAATGAGCCTTTCCGTTTTACAGGTTCCTCAACAGGCCGGTGGGCCGTTAGTATCATCAATATCAGTATTCGCAAAACCAGATGAATGATTGTTTAAACTGGTGTATTTCTGCCTTTATGCTTCGTAAGTTTGCTGTCGCGCCGTCAGTGCCCAGGCTATTCTGGCCAGCTTGTTTGCCAGAGCACAGGTGACGACAAAGTTGCTTTTCCGACACAACAACTCCCTGACCCAGTCGGCCAACTTGCCAGACTGGTGTTCCAGTTTTTGTATGAATACCCTGGCACACTGAACCAACAAAGTTCGGATCTTTTTGTTGCCCCGCTTGCTAATCCCTAACAATGTCGTCCGACCTCCCGTGCTGTACTGTCGGGGTACCAGCCCTGTTGCCGCCGCAAAGTCACGGCTGCTGGCGTACTGCTTCCCGTCGCCAATCTCAGTTGAAATAGTACTGGCAGTCAGCGTTCCAACGCAGGGAATACTCAGCAAGCGCTGTCCAACCTCATCTTCGTCCAACTTTCGTTTCAACTGAGATTCCAGATCTTTAATCTGCTCAACAAGATAGTGATAATGCTGTTGTAATTTCAGCAGTAACTGGCTGAGATAAAGAGGCAAACTACTGTCCTCAAGAAGGGTACTCAGTCGACTAATAACGGCAGCACCTCGCGGAACGCTGATACCAAATTCCAGCAGAAAAGCATGCATCTGATTAGTTGTTTTCACCGGCACTGTTGCAAATAGTCGGTGGTGATAAACTTATCATCCCCTTTTGCTGATGGAGCTGCACATGAACCCATTCAAAGGCCGGCATTTTCAGCGTGACATCATTCTGTGGGCCGTACGCTGGTACTGCAAATACGGCATCAGTTACCGTGAGCTGCAGGAGATGCTGGCTGAACGCGGAGTGAATGTCGATCACTCCACGATTTACCGCTGGGTTCAGCGTTATGCGCCTGAAATGGAAAAACGGCTGCGCTGGTACTGGCGTAACCCTTCCGATCTTTGCCCGTGGCACATGGATGAAACCTACGTGAAGGTCAATGGCCGCTGGGCGTATCTGTACCGGGCCGTCGACAGCCGGGGCCGCACTGTCGATTTTTATCTCTCCTCCCGTCGTAACAGCAAAGCTGCATACCGGTTTCTGGGTAAAATCCTCAACAACGTGAAGAAGTGGCAGATCCCGCGATTCATCAACACGGATAAAGCGCCCGCCTATGGTCGCGCGCTTGCTCTGCTCAAACGCGAAGGCCGGTGCCCGTCTGACGTTGAACACCGACAGATTAAGTACCGGAACAACGTGATTGAATGCGATCATGGCAAACTGAAACGGATAATCGGCGCCACGCTGGGATTTAAATCCATGAAGACGGCTTACGCCACCATCAAAGGTATTGAGGTGATGCGTGCACTACGCAAAGGCCAGGCCTCAGCATTTTATTATGGTGATCCCCTGGGCGAAATGCGCCTGGTAAGCAGAGTTTTTGAAATGTAAGGCCTTTGAATAAGACAAAAGGCTGCCTCATCGCTAACTTTGCAACAGTGCCACAAAATTAGCTTATAGGTTAATTCTACCTTGTCTGAAATTAGCCTATAGGTTAATATTAATAGAAATGGGAGGTCACATGTTTAGCGTTCTTTATCACCCGGAAGCCAGGGAAGAAGCCACAGCATTACCCGTAAAAATCAGGGTGAAGTTTGACCGTCTCATCGGCAAACTGGAGTATGACGCCCGATTACTGCGGGAGCCGGACACGAAGCCCCTGGGCGATGGACTTTTTGAGATCCGCACGATGGGGACGGACATAGCCAGGGGAATCTGGGTATACCACAAAGGCAATACCATCATCATGCTCCGTGTTTTCATCAAGAAGTCACAGAAAACGCCAGCGAAAGAAATCGATCTCGCCAAAAAGCGGTTAGCGGAGGTACTTAATGAAACTGGTAAGCCATAAAGAACTGCATAACGAGTGGATGCAGGACGATGAATATCGCGCTGCATGGCAGGAAGAAGAACGTAAGGAAAAGCTCAGGGAGCTGCTTGCTGAATGGCGCAAGCATGACAACCTGACAAAAGCGCAGGTTGCTGAACGCATGGGGGTTACACCTCCGGTTATTTCTCGCCTGGAAAACAACATCACCAAAGCCAGCATCGACACACTGACCCGCTACGCTCACGCCTGCGGCATCAAGAAACCTGTCATTGCCCTGTACTGAATAGCCAGCCCTCCGGGGCTGGCCTTTTTGTTTCGGTCAGTCCCAAAATTTTGTTAAAGCAAGTTTAAAATGTCACCTGTTTCTCCAAAGTTGAAATGTCACTTCTAAGCCAATCTATTTATACATAATCTTTACATCTTTCCCCGGTGACAAAGTGCTAATTGGTCTGTAATGTTCAATGTGTGGCAGGCAAGCCGCCGGTGACTTAGGGAAGGTGCGAACAAGTTCCTGATATGAGATCATCATATTCATCCGGAGCGCATCCCAGAGGGACATCATGAGCCATCAACTCACCTTCGCCGATAGTGAATTCAGCACTAAGCGCCGTCAGACCCGAAAAGAGATTTTCCTCTCCCGCATGGAGCAGATTCTGCCATGGCAGAATATGACCGCTGTCATCGAGCCGTTTTATCCCAAGGCGGGCAATGGCCGACGGCCCTATCCGCTGGAGACCATGCTGCGTATTCACTGCATGCAGCATTGGTACAACCTGAGCGACGGTGCCATGGAAGATGCCCTGTACGAAATCGCCTCCATGCGCCTGTTTGCCCGATTATCCCTGGATAGCGCCCTGCCGGATCGCACCACCATCATGAATTTCCGCCACCTGCTCGAGCAGCATCAACTGGCCCGTCAATTGTTCAAGACCATCAATCGCTGGCTGGCCGAAGCAGGCGTCATGATGACCCAAGGCACTTTGGTGGATGCCACCATCATTGAGGCACCCAACTCTACCAAGAACAAAGAGCAGCAACGCGATCCGGAGATGCATCAGACCAAGAAAGGCAATCAGTGGCACTTTGGCATGAAGGCCCACATTGGTGTCGATGCCAAGAGTGGCCTGACCCACAGCCTGGTCACCACCGCGGCCAACGAGCATGACCTCAATCAGCTGGGTAATCTGCTTCATGGAGAGGAGCAATTTGTCTCAGCCGATGCCGGCTACCAGGGAGCGCCACAGCGCGAGGAGCTGGCCGAGGTGGATGTGGACTGGCTGATCGCCGAGCGTCCCGGCAAGGTAAAAACCTTGAAGCAGCATCCGCGCAAGAACAAAACGGCCATCAACATCGAATACATGAAAGCCAGCATCCGTGCCAGGGTGGAGCACCCGTTTCGCATCATCAAGCGGCAGTTCGGCTTCGTGAAAGCCAGATACAAGGGGCTGCTGAAAAACGATAACCAACTGGCGATGTTATTCACCCTGGCCAACCTGTTTCGGGTGGACCAAATGATACGTCAGTGGGAGAGATCTCAGTAAAAACCGGAAATAACGCCAGAAATGGTGGAAAAAATAGCCTAAATAGGCTGATTCGATGTGTTTGCGGGAAAAAAATCGGCCCAGATCCGCGAAATTTTAATCAGCGAGTCAGCTTGGGAAGAAATGACCTGCTTATTCGCACCTTCCTTAAATGGGCATGGGACAGCCAGAACCTTGGTGAATCGCTTTACACGAATTACCAGTATGAAGGCGTATTTGTTTTGTCTCCCGCCGGGGAGACGCGTTATAGCGTCATTGAAGGAAATCTTGTCAGCCAGCCTTTCGAGAAATGGCTCAACCGGAACATCACCAAAGAACTTTTTAACGACCTCTCACAAAGCCAGGGTAAAGCCGTCTCACGCCTTATGATGACCAACGGGCAACTCACCTTACTGGCGGCGGCCCGGATCACGTCGGGAGACGATGAAAGCATCACGCCGGTGGCGGAAGATGCCTCGGTACTGATTTTCGCCGACGTGTTAACGCCCGTTAAACTGGAGAAAATGGGCAACGAATACGGCATTCATAATGCGCATACGTTCGGCAGAATGGAGCCACACCTGAAAGCCGACTACCGGGAAGCTCAGCTTATTTTACCCATTGATAATGGCGATGTTCGGATTGAGTGGCGAAACGACGATCCGGGCAGAGCGCTGATGAACCGGGAGCTGCCGTTAATCATCATTCTGATGTTATCGACCATTGCATTTACCTGGTTGATGCGGCGTGGTGCGTTAATCAAAGCGCAAATTAATGACGAAAATGTTTTCCTGCTTGAGCAAAGCCGACAAGCGCTTACGGCAAGTGAACGACGCTTTCGCGACGTCATTGAAGCCACCACCGACTGGATTTGGGAAGCGGACAGCGAGGCACGGCTAACGTGGTTATCCGACCGTTTTTCCGGCGTTACCGGTCATCATTCTGACGACTGGCTTGGGCGGAACATGTTGGATTTCATCCACAGCGACAAAATCCTTTTTCATCACTGGCTGCTGAATCCGCAGACGAGCAGTAATTACACGCTCAAAAAGGCCCGCTATTTCTCAGCTCAGGGCCATCAGCGTTACTGCAATGTGGTGGCGAAGCGCGCCATTATGGATGATGGTTCTATGGGCTTTCGCGGTACGGTGACCGATGTCACTCTGGAAGTGGAGGCGCAGGAGCGTGCCGAGTATTTATCGCGGCATGATGAATTAACCGGCCTGCCAAACCGGGTCAGAATGAAAGAGTTTCTGGAAGGTGAGCTGCGTTCTTTACCCGATCCGGATCATCCCCTGGCCATGATCAGCCTCGACCTGGATAAATTCAAACCGGTAAATGATTTATTCGGCCACAATGCGGGCGATGCGTTACTCAATGAAGTCGCCAGCCGGTTGCGGTCCTGTACCCGTAAAATCGATCTGGTTGCCCGGCAGGGCGGAGATGAGTTTATCTTTATTCTGCCGGATATTTATGTGCGTAAAGACATAGAGACGCTCTGCCAGCGCATTGCCAGTGAAATAAGCCGGCCTTTTATCGTTAACGGCAATGAAGTGTATATCAGCGTGAGTATGGGGATTGCACTGGCGCCTCAGGATGCAATGAACGCCAGCGATCTGATTCGGTTATCCGATATCGCATTGTATAAAGCGAAAAATACCGGTCGCAATAACTGGGTGTTTTACGAACCCAACATGGGCGAGTACTTAATTCAGCGCCGGGAAATGGAAAAAGAGTTTCGTGAAGCGTTATGCACAGACCAGTTTCAGCTGGTTTATCAGCCCCGTTACGACATTAAAACCTCGCGTATCGCTGCTGTCGAAGCACTGGTTCGCTGGCAGCATCCGCGTCTCGGTTTACTGATGCCGGATCAGTTCATCCCGCTTGCGGAAGAGACGGGCCTGATCGTTGCCATGAGTGATGTGGTGCTGGAGAAAGCCTGTAAAGATATGGTGCATCTCTCGCCCGATTTGGTTATTTCGGTCAATATTTCGGCGGTGGAGTTTAATACCCGTGGCCTGGCGAAACGGGTAAAGGCTGCGCTGCAAAAATCGGGGCTTAAACCGTCCCGGCTGGAGTTAGAAATTACCGAAAACGTGACGATTTCCAATCCGGATATCACGCTGGAAACCATGAAGCAGCTGAAGGATATCGGCGTACGCTTTTTGATTGAGGCACTGTTGCAAAGTTAGCGATGAGGCAGCCTTTTGTCTTATTCAAAGGCCTTACATTTCAAAAACTCTGCTTACCAGGCGCATTTCGCCCAGGGGATCACCATAATAAAATGCTGAGGCCTGGCCTTTGCGTAGTGCACGCATCACCTCAATACCTTTGATGGTGGCGTAAGCCGTCTTCATGGATTTAAATCCCAGCGTGGCGCCGATTATCCGTTTCAGTTTGCCATGATCGCATTCAATCACGTTGTTCCGGTACTTAATCTGTCGGTGTTCAACGTCAGACGGGCACCGGCCTTCGCGTTTGAGCAGAGCAAGCGCGCGACCATAGGCGGGCGCTTTATCCGTGTTGATGAATCGCGGGATCTGCCACTTCTTCACGTTGTTGAGGATTTTACCCAGAAACCGGTATGCAGCTTTGCTGTTACGACGGGAGGAGAGATAAAAATCGACAGTGCGGCCCCGGCTGTCGACGGCCCGGTACAGATACGCCCAGCGGCCATTGACCTTCACGTAGGTTTCATCCATGTGCCACGGGCAAAGATCGGAAGGGTTACGCCAGTACCAGCGCAGCCGTTTTTCCATTTCAGGCGCATAACGCTGAACCCAGCGGTAAATCGTGGAGTGATCGACATTCACTCCGCGTTCAGCCAGCATCTCCTGCAGCTCACGGTAACTGATGCCGTATTTGCAGTACCAGCGTACGGCCCACAGAATGATGTCACGCTGAAAATGCCGGCCTTTGAATGGGTTCATGTGCAGCTCCATCAGCAAAAGGGGATGATAAGTTTATCACCACCGACTATTTGCAACAGTGCCTGTTTAGGCTCCAGTCCTACCATTCTGGCGAACTGACGCGTCTGATAAGAACGGTAGGCTGAACCGTTGTCTGTCAGCCACTCAACTGGGGATGTCGGCAGGCTGTTACCGAAGCGACGCTCCACGGCACCCAGCATGACGTCCTGCACGGTTTCACTGTCATATCCACCGTTACTGGCCGCCCAGTAAAGTGCCTCGCGATCGCAACAGTCCAGAGCGAACGTGACCCGCAGTTTTTCACCGTTATCACAGCTGAACTCGAAGCCGTCAGAGCACCACCGCTGGTTACTTTCTCCAACGGCCACTTTCCCTGTATGCGCCCGCTTCGATGGCGGTATTTCCGGTTTACGCTCAAGCAGCAGCGCATTCTGACGCATGATGCGGTATACGCGTTTGGCATTGATCACCGCCATGTCGTCAGTTTCTGATTGTCTGCGCAACAGTGCCCATACCCGACGATAACCATAGGTGGGCAGATCGCCGATAACGGTATGGATACGGGCCAGCGCGTCAGTATCATCAGGCTTGCGCTTGCACCGACGATCCTGCCAGTCCTTCGACTGACGGGCTATGGCATGCAGTTGCGCACGTGAGACCCGGAGGCAACGACTGACAAGGCTTATTCGCCATCCTCCGGTAACAAGGGCACGTGCGCTATCCACTTTTTTTGTCGGCCATATTCAACGGCTTCTTTTAGCAGCTCGTTTTCCATGGTTTTCTTGCCCAACAGGCGCTGCAGCTCTTTAATTTGCTTCATCGCAGATGCCAGCTCCGACGCGGGCACAACCTGTTCTCCTGCGGCAACGGCTGTAAGGCTGCCTTCCTGATACTGCTTACGCCACAGGAACAGCTGACTGGCAGCAACGCCATGCTGACGGGCGACCAGCGACACGGTCATTCCGGGCTCAAAACTCTGCTGAACAATGGCGATTTTTTCCTGAACACTTCGCCGTCTGCGCTTCTCTGGACCTAAAACATCAATCATTCGGACTCCAACGACTAGTCTAAAAACTAGTATTAAGACTATCACTGTAAGCGTCAAGTCACTGCCGCCTGTGATTCCAGTCCCGGGATCGCTAGCTTAGAGCTCCGTCTAATTTAGAAGGAGCTCTGTTTATGGAAAATGCTGCCAACTGGCGAACTGAATCGCGTACCGTCTATTCCAGTGACTTCAAACTTCGGATGGTCGAACTGGCTTCACGACCAGATGCCAACGTCGCACAACTGGCGCGGGAACATGGCGTTGATAATAATCTCATTTTTAAGTGGCTACGCCTCTGGCAGAGAGAGGGGCGAATCTCTCGTCGAATGCCTGCAACTATCGTGGGGCCGGTGGTACCTCAATCTCTTCCGGCTTCTCCGACTCTGTTGTCCGTCGACGTTATCAACGACCCGTTGCCCGCAGCAGAGAATGACACTCTGTGTACGTTCTCCTCCGCTCACGCCAGCGCCACTTCCTGTCATGTTGAGTTCCGCCACGGCAAAATGACGCTGGAGAACCCGTCGTCAGAGTTGCTGACTGTGCTGATCCGCGAATTGACCGGGAGGTGACACCATGATATCCCTCCCGTCAGGCACCCGCATCTGGCTGGTCGCCGGGGCCACGGATATGCGTAAATCCTTCAACGGGCTGGGCGAACAGATACACCACGTTCTGGATGAGGATCCCTTCTCCGGCCATCTGTTTATCTTCCGGGGACGCCGTGGCGATACCGTGAAAATACTTTGGGCTGATGCTGATGGTCTGTGCCTGTTTATCAAACGCCTGGAAGAGGGACAGTTCGTCTGGCCTGCTGTACGCGACGGCAAAATCGCGATCACCCGCTCACAACTTGCCATGCTCCTTGATAAGCTGGACTGGCGCCAGCCAAAAATATCCCGCCTTAACTCACTGACAATGTTGTAAAAAATCATAACCGCATTATAAAAGCGGTTATGAATCACGACTATCTCGCCCGTATCGCTGCGCTGGAAGACGCGCTTCGCCAGAAAGACAGTCAGCTCAGTCTCGTTGCAGAGACTGAGTCGTTCCTGCGTTCTGCACTGGCCCGCGCAGAAGAGAAAATAGAGAACGAAGAGCGCGAGATAGAGCATCTGCGGGCACAGATAGAAAAACTGCGTCGAATGTTGTTCGGTACCCGCTCCGAAAAACTTCGCCGACAGGTTGAAGAAGCCGAAGCCCTGCTGAAACAGCAGGAGCAGCAAAGCGATCGCTACAACGGACGGGAAGACGATCCGCAGGTACCTCGCCAGTTGCGTCAGTCCCGCCATCGTCGCCCGTTACCAGCACATCTTCCCCGCGAGATACATCGGCTGGATCCTGCGGAAACCAGCTGTCCGGAATGCGGCAGCAGTATGGCGTACCTCAGCGAAGTCAGCGTGGAGCAGCTGGAACTGGTCTCCAGCGCCCTGAAAGTGATCCGCACGGTCAGGGTGAAAAAGGCCTGCACCCGATGTGACTGTATCGTTGAAGCACCTGCGCCATCACGTCCCATCGATCGGGGTATCGCCGGGCCGGGTCTGCTGGCCCGCGTGTTAACGGCCAAATACTGCGAACACCTGCCGCTGTATCGCCAGTGCGAAATCTTTGCCCGTCAGGGCGTGGATCTGAGCCGGGCTCTGCTCTCCAACTGGGTGGATGCATGTTGCCGGTTAATGGCCCCGCTGGATGAGGCCCTTTACCACTACGTGATGGACTGCCACAAACTGCATACGGATGACACTCCGGTTCTGGTGCTTGCACCGGGCAGAAAGAAGACGAAAACCGGGCGTATCTGGACGTATGTACGTGACGACAGAAGCGCAGGTTCATCAGATCCGCCAGCGGCATGGTTCGCCTTCTCGCCAGACCGGCAGGGAAAACATCCTCAGCAACACCTTCGCCACTATCATGGTGTGCTGCAGGCGGATGCCTTCGCAGGCTACGATCGGTTGTTCAGTCCGGAACGTGAAGGAGGGCCGCTGACAGAAGCCGCATGTTGGGCCCATGCCCGCCGAAAAATCCATGATGTCTATATAAGCACTCACACAGCGACAGCGGAAAAGCCCTGAAACGTATCGGTGAGCTGTACGCGATAGAAGAAGAAATACGCGGCCTCACGACAGAAGAGCGTCTGGCAGCCAGACAATCGCAAAGCAAACCACTGCTGGCATCGCTGCATGAATGGCTGGTAGAAAAAATGAGACGCTGTCGAAAAAGTCCCGTCTGGGCGAAGCGTTCGCTTATGTCCTGAACCAGTGGGATGCGCTGTGCTACTACTGTGAAGATGGCCTGGCAGAGCCTGATAACAACGCTGCCGAACGAGCCCTTCGTGCCGTCTGTCTTGGGAAAAAGAATTTTATCTTCTTCGGCAGCGACCACGGTGGTGAGCGCGGAGCCCTGCTGTACGGACTGATCGGGACGTGCAGGCTGAATGGTATCGATCCGGAAGCCTACCTTCGCCATATCCTGAGCGTACTGCCGGAGTGGCCCAGCAACAAAGTGGCCGAACTGCTGCCATGGAACGTGGTTCTTACCGATAAATAACCGTCAATACGGCGCTCACTTAACGCTTACCTATCACTAACTTAAGTGATACCAACTGTCTGGAGATTCATGGGGCCAGTCTACTGAGCTGACACAATGTATCAGAAAAGAGATCCCCCGATCGGCCAGTAAGCACAACGGGATAATCAGAGTCACATTTTGTCTTCATCGTAAATGCGATGACACCCGTCCGTACTGAACCCGGCAGGTTTATGATGGACGGCTCCATCCGTCAGGATAATGCAGACGGCAGGCATCCGGTATGACGCCAGGTACAGAGATACTACGGGCCCGCGCGCTGGCCGAGAGGCAACCGGTCATTCTGCCGCCCGAAGGTACCAGAAACGGGGATCCGTTTTGTAAGGTTTATCCACAGGAACCGGGGATAAGGGTGTGGGTAAGCGCGGCGATGTATGTCAGACAGGTCGACTCAGGTAAAAAAATGCCTGCTTCGGGAGCAGGCAAACAGGCGCTGACGGCATGCACGCCGTCAGCAAAATTTTATAATTTCCGGCAGCAGGCTGTTTGTTTCCGGAAATCGACCGAGTATGTAGGCTATCCACGACATTCGCGGAACAGGTCGCTTTCCGGAAGATAGGCCCCGGTGGTGATGTCCCAGAGCCCCAGTACGGACGCGAAAAGGTTATCGTGGGAATATGTCCTGTTAACGGCATTATGCTGCAGACACGCGGCGTTAATATTTTTAGCAGCAATGAAGCCTGGCGACATCCAGAGCTGCATCGGGATGTGCGTCTGCTGATCCGGTGCCAGTTTGTAGGGGGTACCGTGCAGATACAGTCCGCTCTCTCCCAGAGATTCGCCGTGATCGGACACATACAGCAGTACGGTGTTGTACTGTTCGCTGTATTGCTTAAGCTTTTCAATCATCTGCGCTAACACATAGTCGGTGTGGCGAATGGTATTGTCGTAGGTATTAACCAGCTGTTCCTGCGTGCAGTTTTCGATATCGCTGCGCGCACATTCCGGCATGAAGTGACGATGCTCTGCCGGATAACGCTGGTAATAGGTCGGTCCATGGCTGCCAATCATATGGAAGGCGATCAGCTTGTCTCCGGCCATTTTGCCGATTTCGGTATCCAGGTTTTCCAGCATAACATCGTCATAGCAGGTTTTACCGTCACACAGTTTTTTACTGATACCGGGATTAATTTCGACAGTCGGGATACGGCTGCATACGCCTTTACACCCGCCATCGTTTTCTTTCCACAACAGCGAAACCCCCGTTTTCTGCACGATGTCGAGGACATTTTCACTGCCGGCAGCCTTTTTACCATCGTAATCCGTCCGGTTCATATCCGAGAACATACAGGGCACCGAGACTGCGGTCGCCGTGCCACAGGAACGCATATTCCTGAACGAAATAACGCCATCGATTTTGCTGGTAAAGGCATTTGTGTCACGCGGGTAGCCGTTCATGGAGAAATTCTGGCTCCGTGCCGTTTCGCCAATTACCAGGAACATCAGCGTGGGTTTACCATTCCGGGTAACGCGCCTTGCATCATCCCCCAGCGTCCGGAAAGGCATTTTCGTCGTAAAATAGGTATCCTTCACGTAATGGAAAGTGCTGTACGCATAGTTTGCCGGGATAATTTCTTTGTTCAGCGTCGGGTTATTGCGCCCGACAGAAGCATAATCCTGGTAATACAGAGCGGCAACACCTGCAATCAGGATCAGCGAAGCGAGCATGGAAAGCAGCCGGTGGGCAACCCCTTTGTACCATTTGTCTGCATATTCAATTTTAATCAAAAACAACAGGATAGCCGGAAGAATGCCCATGAAGACCAGCCACAGCACCAGTGAGCCATTCAGGTAGGCATGCGCTTCCTGTGGGTTTGTTTCCAGTATATTTTCGATCATGGACTGATCAAACATCACTTTATATTTCAGTGTGGCGTAACTCACCACCGAACCGGTGACCAGCAACAGGGCAAAGAAGGGTTTGAGCAGGTAGCGAACCGAGAAGGGCATAAACACAAAGTTAAGCGCTGCAACCAGCACAAACGGAATGGAGATGACGAACCCCGCCCTCACATGTTCAAGACGGCTCAGGATATCGTAGAAATGCAGCAACACCGGCCAGTTAAGTAAGAATGCAAAAACGAGTGCCAGAAGTAAAACCAAGGGGATTACCCTCATCCTGAAAAGTACGGGCATTACGATCTCCATCAATAATATGTCCCCGCCCGGGGTCACAGGTTGCACCAGAAAAAGGGCAACAGGTTATCAGACCCGGCGGTTCCTAAGCGAAACTATTTTTTAATGACTAGTACCCAATCAGTGAGTTATCTCTGGTATCCGGCCTGAGTCGCCGGTAGCGGTATTGGGATACAAAGCGGAGCAGCCAGCTGGCCGTTTACCGAAGGGAAAAGATGAAGACGTCCTTCAGACTGCGCAACAGGGGAAGCAGCGTAGTCCGGAGTTCCGCCTCCTCTGTTCAGACAGTACCGGATATGACAGCAGCACGGCTGCCACCGGCATTACTGTTACGGTTTCTTGTTAAGTTATTAACTTAATATGATATTAAATGTCAGTCAGATTCAGGCGATCGCGGGCCGTGCGCAGGCGCGCTTCGCCGCGGCGATCGTACTGCTGGGTGGTGGTGACGCTGGCATGCCCCATCGCGTCCTTTACCGTGATGAGATCCTCGCCATTATCGAGCATGGCGGTGGCAAAAGTTCGCCTTAAATCGTGCGGGGCACATTTTGTAACCCCCGCCTGGCGCTGGCGGACCTGCAGGACGTGATACACCGCCTGGTCGGTCAGCCGGTCGTTCGTCAGGGTGTCAAAGCGGCGGATACGGGTGAACAACGGCCCGTCTTTTTCTCCCCGCACGTCATCGATCCACGTCCTTAGCCGCTGCCAGGTGCCCGCCGGCATATAGGCCAGCCGCTCCTTGTTTCCCTTACCCAGCACCCGGAGCGCCCGCTCATCTGTGACAACGTCACGCAAATCCAGCCCTACCGCCTCTGACCGGCGCAGGCCGCAGCCGAGAATGACGGCCAGCATTGCCGCATCGCGTACCCCGATGCTGGAGTCATCGGCCTCGCAGGCACCAAACAGCGCCCGTATCTCCTCCGGCGGCAGGGCCCGGCCGCGCGGCAGGCGGCTGCCCCTAAGGTTACGCACCGCCCGGATGTGCTGGAAGCTCTCGACGTCCATGAGTTTCAGCATCCAGGCTTCCTTCGCCACCCCCTTGAGTGCCGAAAGATAGGTGTTGACGGTCGCCGTGGCCCGGCCGGTGTCGCGCAGGAGCTCGGTCACGGCCATAACGTGATGACGGCGCAGGCTGCCCCAGCTGCAGGACTCCAGGGACGCGGCGCCGAGCATGCCGGCAACAATACCGAGGAACGAGGCCATGGTCTGCCGGCTGCGGGGGGAATTGAGGGAAAGCAGGTAGGCCCGGGCGGGACCGACCGGGCTTTCAGTACCAACCAGCGCCGGCAGGAAATCCCCATCAGGTGGAATGACCGCCGGTGGCGGGAGCTGCTCGGGTTCATCGTCAGGCATCAGTGTCATCCGGGGCTCCGTCCGGGCCGGAAAGCGTCCGGCGCGCTGCGTGAAAAATCGGGGAAAAGTATACGCCAGAGCGTACCGCATAGAGTCTACTTTCTCAAACGTACATTTTAATAAGTAGAAAAGTTATTGAGTCCAGTCTCTGTTGCCTATATCTTTAACAAAGATAAAACATTTGAATTATCTGTTAAATGATATGGCTATCAGACATGATGATCTGAGGGCGGTAGCATTCCAAAAACAAGAGCAGAAGAGGCGGAAGTTCAAGTTGAGCATGGGCAAAACGATTTCAAGAAAAAAACGTCTATCTCAGTACTATACAAACCGGGATGTGGCAGAGTTGCTTATCTCATCATTACCATCAGACGAAGCAAGTACAATCATTGACTTAAGTGCTGGTGAAGGCTCGTTGTTGATGACAGCTGCGCTCAAATACGACAACGCAAAGCTCTACGGAATTGATATTGATGATGAAAACTGCAGAAAGTTAGACCTATTACAAAACACGACGAGTATATGTTTAGATGCAACCCATTCAGCCAGTTTTGATAAAATAAAGGCACAAAACAGTACATATGGCATAGTCATTGGCAATCCTCCTTTTTATACAGCTGAACATACTGCCTATACAAGGTTCTTATTTAAGGAGTGGGCACTAAATCATAAAACAAAATATTACAGAGCTGAGGTTTTGTTCTTAATGTTATCGCTTAAGTTGCTTGATCGAGACAGTTGTTGTGGAATTGTTGTACCTGATACGATATTTTCAAGCGAGAAATATAAACCACTCAGAGAAAAAATAACCTCATTATTTAAATATATAGATGTTATAGAATTAGATAATAAGGCATTTTTGGGAACTGAAGCAAGGACTCATATTCTCACTGTCAGTAACAAAAAATCAATAAGCCCATCAATAACAACAAGAAGTTCAAAAAAAAAAAAGCGATAAGGCTTAAAAAAGAAGAGTTTATTGAAAGGGCCGACCATCAATATAACTCTTTTAAATATAACAATAACGAAAAAACGATTGAAACTTCAGGTATAAAAGTTATGAGAGGGAATATCAGCAAAACGAAAAAAACTCAACTGCATGATGCGATAATCCATTCATCTTCTTTTTATAATGATTTTTCTTTATTTGAAAATAACAATGACAGTGCAGAAAATGGTTCAGCCGTACAGGCGGTGAAAGGAGATGTTGTTGTACCCCGTGTAGGAACAAGATGTTTGGGGAAAGTTGGGATCATACGAAACGGTTCTTTTTCCATTACAGATTGTGTTTTTGTTATCAAAGCTTCTGAGTACGAATGTGGTGAAATGGTTGCCGCGGCATTAAAATCGAAATTTGGAGTCGACTGGATTAAAAGTATTTCGAAAGGCATTGGAGCGCAGTACATAACATTAAATGACATAAAAAAACTACCCCTGCGATAATAACATCATGAAAATAGATCATATTACAGCAAGAGATACTGAAGCGATTATTGAACAATCCAAAAAATTAATCAAGATTGGTTACTGGGATAATGTAAAAGTATCAGTACTGCAACGCTGGTTAGATAATTTCAAGGATGAAAAGGAAAAATATCTTGCAGCCTCTGTGTTAAGCGAGTTGATATATCGTAACAGAGAAACTGTTACATCTATGGGCTATAATATATTCTCAATTATTCTCCCACAGATCTTAGAGGAGTTAGATATTTACCATATTGAGGATATTGAAAAATGGATGAATGACATCAACTCGCCAAAACATGCAAGGAATCTTCCGTTTCGAACGTCCGTAATAAATAATGTGGATAGTAAAGTCACTAAAAGTGGTGATGTAATACACACATTCCTACAAAGAGATTTTTTCGATAAAAACTTAGGGGTAAAAGTTGAAAATATAGAAAAATTGCCACCAAGAATCAAAGCGATAGTTTTTTTTGATGATATGCTTGGTTCTGGCACTCAAATTGACACTTTCATGAAAGAAACAAATCTTGA
Organism: Enterobacter sp. CPE_E890; assembly: GCF_046521475.1. NCBI lineage: Bacteria > Pseudomonadati > Pseudomonadota > Gammaproteobacteria > Enterobacterales > Enterobacteriaceae > Enterobacter > Enterobacter sp. CPE_E890. The sequence continues at coordinate 47,783 of NZ_JBKFZW010000002.1, forward strand.
TGAACTTGGAAAGAAAATAATATTCATTCCATTTGCGGCTCTACGCGATTCAACAATAAGGATACAATCTAAATATAAAAACCTAATTATTAGGCCTGTTGAGTACTTGGATGAAAATCATAGTTTCTTTAGAGCATCCAACAGGAGAATAAATAGAGAATATTTCTATACACATAATGATTTCTTAAGATTGTACATTGATATATGTAATAAGAACTCAATAAGCAATCCATTAGGGTTCGGTAATTTGGGGCTTAGTTATGTCTTGGCAAACTCAACTCCAAATAATAATCTTTCATTCCTCTGGTTTGAAAATGAAGGATGGAATAGGTTATTCAAAAGGTAAAATATGAAATTTAACGAGATTTTTTCGAAAAACCGTGCCGAAGAATTACCTGATGATCTCTATGGTAAATATGTTCTTCCCTTAGGGTACGAAGATGTAAATCTAAAAAAAACGACAAAAGCAAGTATAGTTATTGGGGGGAGAGGATATGGAAAAACGATGTTCTTAAAGTATCATTGCCACCAGACAGCTCTAAGTGTGAATAAAGATACGATTGGTATTGAGGATCTTTCCAATCTGGGTATATATTGGCGCCCGGATACATCCTTTAGCCAGTTATTAACCGAAGCTTGGCTCGGAAAATTTTGGTCAACAGCTTTCAAAACGTACATGAGTCTATCGCTGATTATTGAGTTTGTTAAACTAACCAATAATTTATTGTCCGAAAAATCTCCTGTTTTTTCGTTGAAAGAGAAGATTAATAATCTGAAATTGCCAGATACAATTTCTGAAGGTTTGGGCATTGATAAAAATGCGAAACTTGTTGATGTTAGCGATCTTTTACATGAAAGACTGTTTACTCTTTGCAATTGGATAAATGCCCCAGTTACTGAAACACCACCGTTTTCTCTTGATACAAAATTTTCATTACAGAATATCATTAGCAAACTACATGCAATAACTGGATGCATTATAAAGCCTAATTTTCAAGTTTACATTGACGAGTTCGAGAACTTGACATCAGACCAGCAGGCAATAATCAATACTTTAATGAAGCACGGATCCATGCCGTTACTGTTCAGTGTTGCCTATAAGAAAAATGCTAATATTTCACATAAAACGTTAGGCAACGAAAGCATTGTTGAGCAGCATGATTTCAGATATATAGACTTAGAAGAACTGTATCTCAATGACTTTGATACATTTGCTGGTGAGATATTAGCCCTGCGCTTTTCAGATTATATAGAAAACACTGATCATGAAAAACTCCGTTCCATATTTACGTCAGAACATCAAATCCCGCACAGACAAACGAAGGAGTATCAGGATTCAATTAAAAATCTGGCCAGTAAGTTTCTTCCTGAAAAATCGACAAAAGAGATATCACATGAAATATTCAGTGATGACGCATTAACTAAAAAATTACATTCAATGATTGAAACCGGTTTGTCTAAATCAAAGTCAAAATTGCAAGTTCAATATTTTATAGATGATAAATTTCCTGAGGCAAGCCTGATAAATGGTGCATTGCTGAATAGGAAAAGTATTAGCCCAGACGAGGTGTTAGAACAATATTTGCAATATAAAGCAGGACATACAACAAAATATAAATCATGGATACCTAACAATCTCGTCGGTGTAATTCTCTATCTTTATAATAAATTACCAACCAGAATCTGCCCACTGTACGCTGGCTATAAACAGTTTGTATATTTATCAAGAGGGAACATCAGACATTTTCTGGAGTTATGTCACCAGTCGGTAACAAAAACAAATATCACGTCTCCACTGCCGCCAAAAACGATACCATCCATGACAATCGAAGCTCAATTAGAGGCCACCCTGAAGACGAGTGAACTCGAAATTGAAAAAATAGGAGATTTTGGTGCTCATGGAATGCATCTAAAAAGAGTGGCTAAAAGACTTGGTGCGATTTTCAACTATTGCCAATCTCGACGTTCTCAGAGCGAATCAGAAGTAAACCATTTCACTTTAGATTTAACTGATATAAATCTTCTTGCTTATAATGTTAAGGAAATCCTAAATGAATCATTGGTGTGGTCCGTGCTGATTGAACAGAAAGGAACGAAGAGTAAATCAACTGACAACCTGGAACTCAATGATTACGTCTTACATCCAGTTCTTGCACCATATTTTGGAATAAGCCACAGAAAAAAGAAAAAAATAAAATTTAGCAAAGGTGAGGTTGAAACCATTTTTGTAGGTAGTGATGAAGATTTTTCATCCTTGTTAAAGAAATATGGAGCCCGGTGGGATATCGATGACTCATCTTTTGATGTTTCTAGTTCAGTCACATCATACCAGTTGGGCCTGTTATGATAAAATTCAAACGTATCAGAACTCACAACAACTTAGATTTTACTAATCGCCATCATGACATTTTTTTCTATGGTGAAGAGTTAGATGAGAGAACTGGCCTGGCGATAAAAAAAGTAAACGCAAGCAATGCATTTCAGGTTAAATATGTAAAAGATGAATATGCATTAAAACTCAATGGTAATAAATACAAATTGTTAGCATTGAAGGATGCATTAATCTCTATGTCGCCTAAAAAAGTAATAATAGACTCTACTTCTCTTGATTTCCCTGAAATATTGTATCTTTTTTACTCCATTAATATGATTGAAGGTATAGAATCATTTACTGTTCTCTACATTGAACCGAAAGAATACAGTAAGTCGCCTTCGACTGAGGGCGGGGATGAGGAGTATCAATTAAGCGATGGCCGACAGCCATTTTCTTCTCTTCCCGTATTTTCACTGAATACAATCACATCTGGCTTACAAAAAACCAGCCTGGTTTCATTCTTAGGATTTGAAAACTCTCGTCTAGGCCAGATTTTAAGTAATGATGATGGGGCAAGCTTCAATAAATTACTGGCTTGTATATCAGTCCCAGCTTATATCCCAGGCTGGGAGAACAAATCACTCAGAAAGCATTTATTACATTTCGACAGCATGGAGACAGATCTAAGAACCTGTCCTGGTGCAAACCCTTACGCCGTATATCAGACCTTATTAGATATATATGCAGAAAACCCAAGACTGGTGCTGACATCCTTAGGTACAAAGCCTACGGCTATCGGTATCTGCGTTTTCTTAATTAACAATCATCCAAATAATAGCGTTGAAAAACAATTGGGAGCAATATATGACTATCCTATAAAATCCATCAACCGTACAATTGGAATTGGTGAGATTTACTCCTACGAACTATCAATAAGCTAACGTCCCGCCTACGTTCATACGTTTGAAGTGTTCGGTACCACCGGCTCTGTGACAGTTCAAGCTCATCATCAAAATCTTCGGCTACAGGCCTAGTTTTATTGTGGAGAGTAATTACGGTGATTGAATAAGTCGTGAAAATTGGCAACCTCCATTCGGCTTGTTCCAACTGATGCAGAGCCGGGCTATTGATCCACTCAAAGAGATGGCTCATGCATCAGTTGTATTGTTGTAAAGCCACACCGTCATATTGTATTTGAAAAGAAAACGCTTTAGTCAATCCCAGCCTTAATAACTGTTTGATGTTCAATATAACGTTCTATACTTGAAAAGACTATTTAGATGATTAAAACTGTTATAAATACTGGTATGTATAACACGAAGTCGAATGAGTAAGGTATTTTTTGTGTGGGATTTATTCATTAAGATAATGCTGCTGTTACCGATTCCCTTGATAACTGTTTTTCCCAACATTATTCCTTTTCTGACTTATAGACAAAATGGTGATAAAAACAAATCCGCCCTGATGGATACACTAGCCCGAGAGATGGATAAACAACAACCCTGTGCGTATCTTGTGGAGTCATGCGTTTCTCGACCGCATAACATCCGGCCAATACCTTGGGCGTTTCTGCGGGTGGTACTACATTACAGTAATTCGATGGAAATCATTCAGCTAGTATCATCTGGGAGGAGAATACTGGCACTGTTGCAAATATAGGCTTGGAGGGAGATGGTAAATGTTGGCTTCACCGGGAGCGAAACGACGGTCAGGGATGTTGTGGCTAAGTGGCGTAAGCAGGTTAACAGTCCCGTTATCGCCCCAGTTCGACTCCCCTCAGCATCCAGGGTAAGCCGCTGGTTAATGCCCTGGCGAATGATCAGAGGAGAAGAAAACTATGCATCCCGCTTCATCGAATCGATGTGCCAGAAAGAACCGCAACTGAAAATGGCGCAACAGCTGTCGCTCGACTTCTATCGAATGCTGAAAACGAAGAATAAATCGCAGTTAAATCAATCGTTCACTGACGTAAGTCAAAGTGGGCTCATTGACCTTCAGCGTGTTGCGGCCAGTATGGAAGCGGATGCAACAGCAATACACGAAGCGATAAGCAGCAGATGGAGTAATGGCGTTGTGGAAGGCCATGTAAACCGCCTGAAGATGCTGAAACGACAGATGTACGGTCGAGCTGGCTTCGAGTTACTTCGACGACGAGTCATGAGCCCTCTGGCTTAAACAACTCCACCTAAGTTGCGGAAGACCCAGTTTTGCACCGTTGGTAACAATGATGATATCTTGGACATGATCGGATGGATGAGCCCTGACCGGAAAACCAATTTTCTGAGTCATTCTGCGAATCTGCGATTTTATGCATTGTGCTCTGTGGAAGGGTTGAATAGCTATATAGCCCCGGAAAAAATTAAGGCGCAGATAAAGGTTTCACGTGGTGGAAAAGGTATCAGCAGGTTAATCAGGGTGCTCGGGAAAAATGAGTTCATCCGAATTGTGAAAGATAGCCAGACGGTACTCACTATCGGCATGGACAATTCCATTGCGACTGGCTAGGTCAATTCATCGCCGTTGCTGTCATTAATTCCGGGTTTAGCACAAGAGTTGTTTATTAGTTTAAATATTAATAACTGGATGATAATTAGATGAATAATATCGAGATAATTGAATCAGGATACAATGCGTTATGTGATGCTTATAATAATTCCGTTATCAGTCTTAAGCGCTCCTCCCTATATGAAGATTTACTAGTCCATATGGATATTCCTGAAAAAAACAGGAGCCGATTCACTTATGCTACTTTGAATGATCGCGACGAAATAATCGCAATATGTGTGTTTATTGTCTCTCTTGATGAGGGAACAACTGATGTAGGATGGTTTGTTAGAGCGGACTTTAGAGGTAAAGGGGTTGGTAGAGATACAGTAGAAAAGGCATTCAACGAGTTTAAGAATGGTCTCAAGGGGGCTGGAGTTGAGGCTATTTTTATTGGCGCCACTGTTGATAATGGTAATACTCCTTCAATTTCATTGGGGCAGAGGTTTATAGGCGGAGAAGAAATAATAGAAAAAGAAGACGGGACTACCATCTACTCATACCTCAATCGTTTCACGCTTTAGTTAATGGGAGAGGGTCAATGGAAAGAGTGAGTACCTATGTCATGGGGTAGTGACCGGGTAGCTGCGATAACTGCCAACTTTTCATCCCTCCACCTTCACGCACAAACGAACGTATATGTGACAGGTACGACATGCTGATAGGCTACATGCGGGTATCGAAGGCGGACGGCTCCCAGGCTACCGATTTGCAGCGCGACGCGCTGATTGCCGCCGGGGTCGATCCAGTACATCTTTACGAGGACCAGGCATCCGGCATGCGCGAGGATCGGCCCGGCTTGACGAGCTGCCTGAAGGCGTTGCGAACTGGCGACACACTGGTCGTGTGGAAACTGGATCGGCTCGGACGCGACCTGCGACATCTCATCAACACCGTGCACGACCTGACTGGGCGCGGCATCGGCTTGAAGGTATTAACCGGGCACGGCGCGGCCATCGACACCACGACCGCCGCCGGCAAGCTGGTCTTTGGCATCTTCGCCGCCCTGGCCGAGTTCGAGCGCGAGTTGATCGCGGAGCGCACGATTGCCGGCCTAGCCTCGGCCCGCGCGCGCGGGCGGAAAGGCGGCCGGCCGTTCAAGATGACCGCCGCCAAGCTGCGGCTGGCGATGGCGGCAATGGGTCAGCCAGAGACCAAGGTCGGCGACCTGTGCCAGGAACTTGGCGTCACGCGGCAGACCCTGTATCGGCATGTTTCACCCAAGGGTGAGCTACGTCCAGATGGCGAGAAGCTACTCAGCCGAATTTGATGCCGGCATGAGGCAACGTAGCGACAGCGTGGTTTGTCTCAATGGGAAGCGCTCATGATCGATCTTTGAAGGCCCGCAGCAGTCGTGTCACAGACAGGACGAACAAACCGGTCAGCGTGAGGGCTGCGATACCCCAGTACTCTCCGATGAACGCGCCGGCCGTCGTGCCGGCCAGCACAATGGCGAGAATCGGCAAATGGCAGGGACAGGTGAGCACGGCCAGCGCGCCCCACAGGTAGCCGGTGATCGGTTTGTGCGTCTCGGACGGCAAGCGCTCGGGGCTGTTCATGGCAGACTCTCCGCGTGCTGTGCCGGCTCGGTCGGCATGGTGGCCAACTGCACCTCCAGATCGGCCAACGCTTCGCGCCGACGCTCGACGAACTGGCGCAGAACGGCAAGCTGCGCGGCCGCTTCATCGCCGTCCGCAGCATCCAGCGCCCGGCACAGCCGCGCCAGCGCGTCCAGGCCGATGCCCGCCTCGAAGGCCGCCCGCACGAAGCACAGCCGTTGCAAGGCGGCATCATCGAACAGGCCATAGCCGCCCGGGGTGCACGCCACCGGACGCAGCAATCCGCGCAGCAGGTAGTCGCGCACGATATGCACGCTCACCCCGGCATCAAGGGCCAGCCGGGACACGGTGTAGGCGCTCATTGAAAACCTCCTTTTTTTATCCAGCGCAGCAGGAAAGCTGCTTCACGTCCTTGTTGAAGGTCTGCGCCGCAAGCTTCAACCCCTCGACCATTGTCAGGTAGGGGAACAACTGGTCGGCCAGTTCCTGCACCGTCATGCGGTTGCGGATGGCGAGCACCGCCGTCTGGATCAGTTCGCCCGCTTCCGGGGCCACCGCCTGCACGCCGATGAGCCGTCCGCTACCTTCCTCGATGACCAGCTTGATGAAGCCGCGTGTGTCGAAGTTGGCAAGCGCTCGCGGAACGTTGTCGAGTGTCAGCGTGCGACTGTCGGTCTCGATGCCATCGTGGTGCGCTTCCGCCTCGCTGTAGCCCACGGTGGCGACTTGCGGGTCGGTGAACACCACTGCCGGCATCGCGGTCAGATTGAGGGCTGCGTCGCCGCCGGTCATGTTGATCGCGGCACGGGTGCCGGCGGCCGCTGCCACGTAGACGAACTGCGGCTGGTCGGTGCAGTCGCCGGCCGCGTAGATGTTCGGGTTGCTCGTGCGCATGCCTTGGTCGATAACGATGGCCCCTTGCGCATTGACAGTGACCCCCGCCGCGTCCAGCGCGAGGCTGCGCGTATTCGGTGCCCGACCGGTGGCAACCAGCAACTTGTCAGCGCGCAATTCACCGTGTCCGGTGGTCAGCACGAATTCGCCGTTCACATGGGCGACCTGGCTGGCTTGCGTGTGCTCCAGCACCTCGATGCCCTCGGCGCGGAAAGCGGCTGTCACGGCCTCGCCGATGGCCGGGTCTTCCCGGAAGAACAAGGTGCTGCGTGCCAGGATCGTGACCTGGCTGCCGAGCCGGGCAAAGGCTTGCGCCAGTTCCAACGCCACCACCGACGAACCGATCACGGCCAGGCGTGCGGGAATGGTGTCGCTGACAAGCGCTTCGGTGGAAGTCCAGTAGGGTGACTCTTTCAGGCCCGGAATCGGCGGCACGGCCGGACTGGCACCGGTGGCGACCAGGCAGCGGTCGAACGTTACCTCGCGCTCGCCACCCTCGTTCAAACGGACGACCAGGCTCTGGTCGTCCTTGAAACGCGCTTCACCGTGCAAAACGGTGATGGCTGGATTGCCGTCCAGGATGCCTTCGTATTTGGCGTGCCGCAGTTCATCGACACGGGCCTGCTGCTGGGCCAGCAGTTTGCTGCGGTCAATCGCAGGCACAGTTGCCGCAATACCGCCGTCGAACGGACTTTCCCGGCGCAGATGGGCAATATGGGCAGCGCGGATCATGATCTTGGACGGCACACAGCCGATATTGACGCAGGTGCCGCCGATGGTGCCGCGTTCGATCAGCGTGACCGTCGCGCCTTGCTCGACGGCCTTCAGCGCCGCCGCCATCGCGGCCCCGCCGCTGCCAATGATGGCGATATGCAAACCGGCGCCCTCAAGTGCATCACGGATTTTTGGTTCATCTTTGAAATCACCAACCCGGATCGAGCCTTGATAACCCAATGCGGCGATGGCGGCCAGCAGTTGGTTGTGGCTCACGGCGGTGTCTGCCATGACTTGCGCGCGGCTTTCTGGATAGGACACCACAGCGGCATTCACGCCGGGAATCTTTTCCAAAGCATCTTTGACATGGGTGGCGCAGGATGTGCAGGTCATGCCATTCACGGTGATTTCGGTCATTTTTTTACTCCATTGAATTTCGGGGTGCAGCAGGCATCGGCTTGGCGTTTTCGTTGGATGGCGTAGATGGTCAAGCCGATGAAAATCGCCAGCGCAGGCAGCAGCACATAGTCCAGATAGCCGGTCAGCGCGGACAAGCCGACCACACCGAGCAAAATGACCAGAACAGGGGTGAAGCAACACAGCGCCACGAGGGTTGTGCCAATGATGCTGACCCGCAGCAGTGTCTTCGGGTCTTTCATGATCAGTTCTTGACTGATGATGGGTAGCCCGCATCCTCGGTAGCCTTGGTCAGTTTCTGCACGCTGGTCTTGGCATCATCGAAGGTGACCACCGCTTCGCGCGTCTCGAAGGTCACGTCAACTTTACTGACGCCATCGACCTTGGAAATCGCCTTCTTGACAGTGATCGGACAGGCCGAGCAGGTCATGCCCGGTACGGACAGCGTAACGGTCTGGGTGGCGGCCCACACGGGGGCAACAACGGCAGCGAGGGCAAGGGCGGAAAGCAGCTTTTTCATGGTGAACTCCTGTGATCAATAGAAAAATGGCACGACGTAGGGAAATCCGAGCGCGACCAAAACCAGCACGGCCACGCCCCAGAAAATGAGCTTGTAAGTAGCTCGCACTTGGGGAATCGCGCAAACCTCACCCGGTTTGCAGGCGGCTGACGGCCGGTAGATGCGCCGCCAGGCGAAGAACAACGCCACCAGCGCCACGCCGATAAAGATGGGGCGATAGGGTTCCAACACCGTCAAGTTGCCGATCCAAGCGCCGCTGAACCCCAAGGCGATCAGAACCAGCGGCCCGAGGCAGCAAGCCGAGGCGAGGATGGCGGCCAGCCCGCCAGTGAAGAGCGCGCCGCGCCCGTTTTGAGGTTCAGACATACGTTTGTCCTTTCGAATCTGAATTGGATAGCTTAAGCTTACTTCCGTAGTTATGTACGGAGTCAAGCGATATGGAAAACAATTTGGAGAACCTGACCATTGGCGTTTTCGCCAGGACGGCCGGGGTCAATGTGGAGACCATCCGGTTCTATCAGCGCAAGGGCTTGCTCCCGGAACCGGACAAGCCTTACGGCAGCATTCGCCGCTATGGCGAGACGGATGTAACGCGGGTGCGCTTCGTGAAATCAGCCCAGCGGTTGGGCTTCAGCCTGGATGAGATCGCCGAGCTGCTGCGGCTGGAGGATGGCACCCATTGCGAGGAAGCCAGCAGCCTGGCCGAGCACAAGCTCAAGGACGTGCGCGAGAGGATGGCTGACCTGGCGCGCATGGAGGCCGTGCTGTCTGATTTGGTGTGCGCCTGCCATGCGCGGAAGGGGAACGTTTCCTGTCCGCTGATTGCGTCACTGCAAGGGAAGAAAGAACCGCGCAGTGCGGACGCGGTGTAGCCCGAGGGAACTACGCCTTAGCGTGCTTTATTTAATGAGATGGTCACTCCCTCCTTCCCAGTACTATGCTGAGGACAGGCTTTCATTCGGAGAACCATCATGGAAAACATTGCGCTTATTGGTATCGATCTGGGTAAGAACTCTTTCCATATTCATTGTCAGGATCATCGTGGGAAGGCCGTTTACCGTAAAAAATTCACCCGACCAAAGCTAATCGAATTTCTGGCGACATGCCCGGCAACAACCATCGCGATGGAAGCCTGTGGCGGTTCTCACTTTATGGCACGCAAGCTGGCAGAGTTAGGGCATTTTCCAAAGCTGATATCACCGCAATTTGTCCGCCCATTCGTTAAAAGCAACAAAAATGACTTCGTTGATGCTGAAGCTATCTGTGAAGCAGCATCACGTCCATCTATGCGTTTCGTGCAGCCCAGAACCGAATCTCAGCAGGCAATGCGAGCTCTGCATCGTGTCCGTGAATCCCTGGTTCAGGATAAGGTGAAAACAACTAATCAGATGCATGCTTTTCTGCTGGAATTTGGTATCAGCGTTCCGCGAGGTGCTGCCGTTATTAGTCGACTGAGTACCCTTCTTGAGGACAGTAGTTTGCCTCTTTATCTCAGCCAGTTACTGCTGAAATTACAACAGCATTATCACTATCTTGTTGAGCAGATTAAAGATCTGGAATCTCAGTTGAAACGAAAGTTGGACGAAGATGAGGTTGGACAGCGCTTGCTGAGTATTCCCTGCGTTGGAACGCTGACTGCCAGTACTATTTCAACTGAGATTGGCGACGGGAAGCAGTACGCCAGCAGCCGTGACTTTGCGGCGGCAACAGGGCTGGTACCCCGACAGTACAGCACGGGAGGTCGGACGACATTGTTAGGGATTAGCAAGCGGGGCAACAAAAAGATCCGAACTTTGTTGGTTCAGTGTGCCAGGGTATTCATACAAAAACTGGAACACCAGTCTGGCAAGTTGGCCGACTGGGTCAGGGAGTTGTTGTGTCGGAAAAGCAACTTTGTCGTCACCTGTGCTCTGGCAAACAAGCTGGCCAGAATAGCCTGGGCACTGACGGCGCGACAGCAAACTTACGAAGCATAAAGGCAGAAATACACCAGTTTAAACAATCATTCATCTGGTTTTGCGAATACTGATATTGATGATACTAACGGCCCACCGGCCTGTTGAGGAACCTGTAAAACGGAAAGGCTCATTGAAGCCGTATATTTTCTGGAGGTTCATCAGGCGCGGAACTCATCGAGGCGCGGGAATAAAATCCCATTCAGACGCCGGATAGATTCAAGCAAGCCAACTTGTCGTCAAAATCGGTGTTGCAAAAACGGGAGTGACCATAGATTCGTTTTCTGAGGCGACTCCAACGTCAGAAAAGACCGTGCGGTCGACTTTTGATATTTCGTGCTGTCGCCTTCTGAAAGTGACAGAAAATACCGCGCTCAGCCATCTTTTCCTCCAGATTACGCAGCCTCAGGGAGTAAGCCAGATACCAGCGAACACATTAAGCGATAATATCGACAGGGTAATGTAAACGTTTAAAGGCTTTTCGGATCAGAGGTATGAGCAAGTAACATCGCAAAAAATAGTACGTTACCTGATGCCGCCTTAATGCGACAGAACCTTTTTAGCCTGCCGGAAGATTGAGTCGTACATGGAGTGGCAGGGTATAGATTATTCTCCGCGCAGTTGGCGGCGTTTTGGTCAATGTGTGCACTCTGGAAGCCAGGAACGGGATACACCACATCGGTATTCATCCGCGTGCTGTAACAGATAGCGCACCGCGCCGCGCTTTTGTCCATTATCTTAGCCTGAACTTTGTCAGGAATTGCTTTTCTGTTGGTCATTTAGTGTCAGAGCCCTGAAGAATGTTTCGGATATGATTTTCGATTTTCACGCAGACTGCCTCTGACAGCATGTCGCGGGAGACAGGGTTGACCTGAGCAGATTTCTCCGACCAGTAATGGATCCTTGTTTCACCCTGAACAAAAAGAAGACCGCATACTCCCATCGCTCCTCCTGCCGGTGCCATTGCAACAGCTGTAATGGAGTCCATCTTCTGAAAATAATCCGCCGGTGCTGGGATGTATGTGTTAAAACCGCTATTAATATCAACACCAGGAGTCCATCCAGGAATTCGAGGGCAGCAAATCGCTTCTTTCAGGTGAGGAGTTAATAGGCGGAGCAGATCGGGACGCAGGTGGATAATGACTTCAACATTTCCCGGAAAGCTGACATCTTTCGTGAAGACGGTACAGAACTCCCCATCAAAGCGCTGTTCTTCAGTTACTACAGGCGGAAGCCGGCGGAGCACCCCAACCTTTTCACACAGGCTTATCACCACTTTATCGAGCTCGTTAAAATTGGCTGCGAGCTTGCTTAACGCATCATCAGAAAGCACCAGAGCATCGCGGCTTCCGCCACCCAGCGCAATATCACACTCTGCGATCTGCGCCTGAACCTGAGCCAGGGGCAACAGCAGCCGGTCAACTGTGAAGGGCAACGCCGGGGCACTGTGCAGCCAGCACAGCCCATCGGCAAACGCCAGGCGGGAACGGGTAAATAACTGATAAAGTGAAGCCATCTCCCCGGTGCCAGCCTGGCGCTCCGCATGGCCGCGGATAAGCAGCAGTGCATCGCGGATATTCATCAAATCAGAACAGCACTTTGCCACAACATCGCCGGCAGTGTGCGGCCGAGGGGCTGGCAAAAAGGGTGACTGCTCATGCTGATCAATATAACGGTACAGATCTGTCATATTCTGGGTGACCGTTATATTCCTGCGCTGAAGTACTGCATCGACCCGGGCTTTCAGCTCGTCATCGATGCGGGCATTGACCATAGCCATACATAAGCTCCTTAACCGGTTGGAGATGTAAAGCTTATCTGCTTTACATGAGATTGTAAATCTCTTTTGCTTTACTTTTAATGTAAAGATTGCCGTCTTACATTTTTGCATAATATTCAATAATTGAAATAATTATTGTCCATCTATCAACAGTGTCCTTTCTCGTTGCCTCAGATCCGAAAACCGGTATTTCCGGATCTTCGTTCCTGCCCCCGGCGCACAGCGGCCCCGCAACACAAGATGTAGCGGTGTTTCCAGCTGACAGTGACGCTATATGTGGGGTTTGAGGTCCAATGGAACGAAAACGTACGCTAAGGATATATATTATTGATTTATAATAAAATATGAGAAAATTCCTTTTCAGGAACCCTCTCATATGATGTAACTGATGCTATTTTCTTCGTTTCTTTTGAGTACTTTTAATAGCCATATATGATGTTTCATATAGAGTTAAAAGTTTCCCCATCTGACTATCTATAGCGTCATGCTTCTCAGGATTTCTTAATTTTTGCAACAATTTAGATATATATTTCGCAGGTAATTTTATTATTAATGAATTATGAGATTGATACATTTCTTTTGTCCAATCCAAATCTCTCCCTGATTTCAATGCCTCACTTTCTTCTCTATTAATAATAAATCCTAATTTTCCATACGGACCTGTTAAATATGATTGTAATTGTCTGTACTCAGATGGGCCTAATTCTTCAAAATTTTTCGCATCAAAAACAACTTGTCTTGTTTTATAGTCTTCTAATACACGCTTCCAAAAATCTGATTTTCCACCATTGGTACCTATAATATCTCGTCTCTGAACCGCGTTACCGTTTGGATGCGGTTTTATATCTGTCAGGTGGGATGCAAATACAATTCTTAGTGCGTCTAAGCACCATTGCTCAAATTCATTAGCCCCTTCATTTCCTGTCGGTATTTGATCCAGATGAGTGGTTATTTGACCTATTGTTTTATTTCTAATGGCTGAATTATCGGAAACAACATTGATATCATATTCGTCATTTATTTCCTCAGCTTCCTCTGGAGCAAGAGCGTTGCGATTTAAATTCAAACCAAGCCAATAACATGGATGAATTAATAGTTTTTCACTGCTTTCAAAACCTTTATCTGGGGTTCGTCCATCATGGCAAAATGAATAAGATGAAGTGTTTTTATCACGTATACCCACAAATCCTACGCTATACAAACTTTGGAGGATTCCACTAGCTTTTAGTAATTGTATTTCAGAGATTATTTTGGGGTCTTCATTTTCTTCTATTGATTCGAAAGATGCTTCTATTTTTTTTAAGCAAGTGTAGACTGTTAATTCAGGTTCAATACTACGGAATGCGCTAGTTATAACTTGTATTGAAGGAAAGATCTTCTGGTACTCCTTCCAAAGGTCTTCAAGCCTGGCCATGGAAATTGACTTGGCTGCATATTCTAGATCAGTGTTAATAATGGTTTCTCGACTCTCTCTAAATGCGGAGAAAAAAGCTTCATTTAACAATGACAGTAAATCTCTGGGGCGGTAAAGGGTAAATTGCAAGCATCGTTTAAAACCACTCCTTCCTTTGAGGTCATCGGCTGTACACCTATCCCAAACCCGTTGATCTTTCTCAATATCTAGATTAAATGCCACTTTCATTCTTTTAGCCGATAGCATTAAGAGTTGTGCCCAATCCCAATGCAGCCTTATGACTTGCCCCTCTATATTTCTTGAGTAGTCAGGATCTTCCTTTGATAGCGATCTAAATATATTATCTCTTAAAAAAATGATTGGGCGAATGCATTTTGCTTTTTGATTTAATTCAATTGAGGCATATGCCAGACCAGCTATGATTCCGATTCCTATATTATCCGGTTCATATGCTTCATCTAGCTTATCCATCAATATGACAATTTTCCTGTCTGAGCGCTCAAGAAGTGAAACTATATTGCCTTCGATTTCTGAAATATTCAAATTAAATTGAAGGTCACCAATTGATTCTTCAGGATTGTTTTCATCTAAATATTCTTTTGCTACAATCCTACACTTTCTTAAAATATCACCTTGTGCAGCATTCCATTTCTTTAAATGCTCATTCAACAATGTTTCTGTCGAAATTTGAGATGATAATTTATAATGAGAAGATATATATGATGCTATCTCCATTAACATAGCATATCGCCATAATAACCTTGTGGCTGCCCTGGCTAAATTGAATGAGCCTGTAAATGGCTTCAACATTGATCTAAAGCCAATTATTTGAGTGTCGTCTGGTGAAAAACTTAGGATTAATATTTTTTTATCTTTCTTCCAATGCTCATTTAGCTGAATGAATAAAGCACTTTTACCAGTCCCTCGTCTGCCTACAACAATAGTTCGGTCATCTGTTTCAATTAAAGTTCTAAAGTCAGCAGTTTCGATGAAAGCACTGCTCAACATTTTCTTATCATTTTCTGCTGTTGTATCGCCAAACGGATTAGACTTTGAAGTAATATTAAATTCCATATTCAACCTTTTATATTAGTTGCTTTCATTTATTACTTTATATACTGTTGAACGAGCAATATTCATTGTTTTTGATATGTGTGAGGCTCCTAAACCTTGTTTCCACATATTTAATATCGCACCTCTGTTTATTTTTCTTTTTCTACCGAACACAACTCCCTTTGCCATTGCTTCTTGGCGACCTTCATTTGTTCGTTCTAATATTCTTTGACGTTCGGCTTGAGCTACAGCAGATAGAATAGTGACCACCATTTTTCCCATGTCACCATCAGTACTGATTCCGTCATCGATAAACCGGACAGCTACGCCCTGAGCGTCGAATGCTTTAATTAACTGGATCATATCGGCAGTGTCACGGCCAAGACGGTCGAGCTTCTTCACCAGAATGGCGTCACCATCCTCCACCTTCATGCGCAGCAGATCAAGCCCCGGACGATCAACTGAACTGCCGGATGCCTTATCAGTAAAGATACGATTTGCTTTCACACCTGCTTCTTTGAGCGCCCTGATCTGAATATCGAGCGACTGCTGACTGTTGATACCCGTGCGTAACCAAAAAGGCGCATAAAAATGTACCCTAAATCAAATATCGGACAACAGGTGTCTGTTATAACAAAAAATCTATTTAATAGACACATAAACAACACCATTTTAGTATGTCCGATAATTTATAATATTTCGGACGGTTGCGAAATTGTTAATTTATGACCATCAGGCAGGGAGGCCGATATGCCCGTCGATTTTCTGACCACGGAGCAGGAACTGAATTATGGTCGCTATGTTGCAGAACCCAATGACGTGCAGCTGGCGCGCTATTTTCATCTTGATGAGCGGGATCTTGCCTTCATTAACCAGCGACTGGGAAGGCATAACCGGCTGGGAATTGCGCTTCAGCTCACCACCGCCCGTTTTCTGGGCTCTTTTCTGACAGATTTAACCCGGGTTCTGCCGGGTGTTCAGCATTTTGTCGCGGTACAGCTTAACATCCGCCGTCCGGAAGTCCTTTCCCGCTACGCAGAACGGGATACTACCCTCAGAGAGCATACTGCGCTGATTAAGGAATATTACGGTTACCATGAATTTGGCGATTTCCCCTGGTCTTTCCGCCTGAAGCGCCTGCTGTATACCCGCGCATGGCTCAGTAATGAGCGACCCGGCCTGATGTTTGATTTTGCCACCGCGTGGCTGCTTCAGAATAAGGTCCTGCTGCCCGGAGCAACCACACTTGTGCGTCTCGTCAGTGAAGTACGCGAACGGGCAAATCAGCGACTGTGGAAGAAACTGGCCGCGTTGCCGGACAGCTGGCAGACCGCCCGCGTGACGGAGCTGCTGGACATTCCTGAGGGGCAGCGTATTTCACCGCTGGAGCAACTGAAAAAGGGACCTGTCACCGTCAGCGGCCCGGCATTTACCGAAGCGCTGGAGCGGTATATCCGGCTGCGAAACCTGGAGTTTTCCCGACTGAATTTTACCGGTCTGCCTGCTATACAACTGCGTAATCTGGCCCGTTACGCAGGCATGCCGTCGGTAAAATATATCGCTTGAATGCCACAGCAGAGAAAACTGGCCGTACTCACCGCATTCGTTAAAGCACAGGAGACTGCGGCGCTGGATGAAGCCGTTGATGTGCTCGATATGCTGATACTGGATATCACTCGTGCGGCGAAGAAAACGGGGCAGAAAAAGCGACTCAGGACGCTTAAAGATCTTGACCGTGCTGCGCTACTACTGGCGCGGGCATGTTCATTGTTGCTGGATGAGCAGGCTGACGATGCTGAACTGAGGGAGACAATATTCAACAGCATACCGAAAAGCAGGCTGGCAGAATCCGTCAGTAAGGTAAATGAGCTGGCCCGGCCTCAGAACAACAATTTCCATGACGAAATGGTGGAGCAGTACGGGCGGGTAAAGCGTTTTCTTCCGGCGGTATTGCGCGACCTGCATTTCCAGGCGGCGCCAGCCGGAGAACATACGCTGTCCGCTATTCATTATCTCACCGAACTGAACGGCTCGAAACAGCGCATCCTGGACGATGCGCCTGAACATATTATTACCGGCCCCTGGAAACGTCTGGTATACGATGCGGAGGGCCGGATACAGCGTGCCGGTTACTCTCTTTGTCTGCTGGAGCGCCTTCAGGATGCACTACGTCGACGGGACATCTGGCTCGAAAACAGCGATCGCTGGGGAAATCCCCGCGAGAAGCTGTTGCAGGGGGAAGAATGGCAGGCTCAGCGGGTCCCCGTTTGCCGGGCGCTGGGACATCCCACTGATGGACATAAAGGCGTGCAACAGCTGGCGGTCCAGCTGGATGAAACCTGGAAAGCCGTCGCATCCCGCTTTGAAGGAAATGCGGAGGTTCATATTTGCTATGACGGTAAACATCCTTCCCTGACTATCAGCAGCCTGGAGAAACTGGAGGAGCCACCATCGTTGCATCGTCTCAACAGTCGGGTAAGGCAGCTACTCCCGCCAGTAGATTTGACGGAACTGTTGCTTGAAATAGATGCCAGAACGGGATTTACACGTGAGTTTACGCATGTCAGTGAATCCGGGGCCCGGGGGCAGGATCTGCACATCAGCCTGTGGGCGGTCCTGATGGCAGAGGCCTGCAATATCGGACTGGAACCGCTGATAAAGCACAACATACCGGCGCTGACGCGCCACCGGCTCAGTTGGGTGAAACAGAATTACCTCCGGGCGGAAACGCTGGTCAGCGCCAATGCCCGTCTGGTTGATTTTCAGTCCACACTGGAGCTTGCTGGCCGCTGGGGTGGTGGCGAAGTGGCCTCAGCTGACGGCATGCGCTTTGTCACGCCGGTGAAAAACGTCAATTCAGGGCCTAACAGAAAATATTTTGGTTCCGGACGTGGTATCACCTGGTACAACTTCGTCTCTGATCAGTACTCTGGATTCCACGGCATTGTTGTCCCCGGCACATTACGAGATTCCATTTTTGTGCTGGAAGGCCTTCTGGAGCAGCAGACAGGGCTGAATCCGGTTGAGATCATGACGGACACAGCCGGTACCAGCGACATTATTTTTGGCCTCTTCTGGCTGCTGGGATACCAGTTTTCCCCCGGCTTGCCGATGCCGGTGAAGCGGTATTCTGGCGGGTGGATAAATCGGCAAATTACGGTGCACTGGACGAACTGGCACGTGGTTGTGCCGATCTGTCGAAAGCCGAGGATCAGTGGGATGAGATGATGCGAACCGCCGGTTCGCTGAAACTGGGCACCATTCATGCTTCAGAACTCATTCGCTCTTTGCTGAAAAGCTCGCGTCCATCAGGACTGGCACAGGCGATCATGGAAGTGGGGCGCGTCAACAAGACGCTGTACCTTCTAAATTATATTGATGATGAAGATTATCGTCGGCGGATCCTGACGCAGTTAAACCGGGGAGAAGGCCGCCATGCTGTGGCGAGGGCGATCTGCTACGGGCAGCGCGGTGAGATCAGAAAGCGCTATCGTGAAGGTCAGGAAGATCAACTGGGTGCTCTGGGCCTGGCCACTAACGCAGTGGTGCTGTGGAACACACTTTATATGCAGGAAGCCCTGAGCTGGATGCGCAGTAATGGAGAGGAAACCGGTGGTGAAGATATCGCCAGGTTATCCCCACTGATGCACGGACATATCAATATGCTGGGGCATTATACGTTCACGCTACCGGAGGATATTTTGAAGGGGGAACTGAGAGCATTAAATTTCAATTTAAACAATGAATTACCTTCTTAGCGTACGTTTTCGTTCCATTGGCCCTCAAACCCCTGGTACAGTCAGTGAACCAACGTAAATCACATATCCACCTTTTCCACCCATATCTTTTGCAAGTTCATCTATATTGGCCTGAGCATATTTTTCGCTATCAATAGTTTCCACATCCCATTGAGCTATCTGCTTATCAGGGGACTCATGAGACAACACAACAATACCTTTATCCCGGGCTTTTTTTAATACAGGCTCCAGAACCGTTGCATCATTTGGTACAACGATAATTGCATTAACATTTTTAGCAATAAGGTCCTCAATGACTTTAACTTGTTGAGCCGGATCCGGGGTTGCTGGCCCTGTCTGATAGGCATTAACATTGAGTTTATCGGCAGCTTCCTTTACGCCAACCCCCATCCGGTTAAACCATGGGATACCATTGACTTTTGCAACCAAGGCAATTTCATATTTCTCTGCTGCGAATACTGAACCGGAAAAAATATATGCTGAAGACATAGCTACGCTAAGCAATGCAATTTTAAGTTTCATATTTTTGCCTTTCTGAACTGTAGGGGGTGGATGTCATGGAAAGATTACCGGTAAAGGGAATAGCTCAGGAAGTCAGGATTACGTAATTGTGAGTTATGCACATTAATGTTAAAATTCATGATTTTTTATGTTGATTTTGTGTTAAATCATGAGGGATTGATGGGGGAAGACAAAATAAAATGTTAATTAATGGTGGTTTTAAATCATATTATTTAACCATTTGATAACATTTCAGGGGTTTTAGGTGATGCCCGAATACAGCGAATTTAAGTCATAAAATTAATTTTTTATTTCGCATGTCTCATTAGTAATTTTTATCACCATAGATAAGTCTGCTGACCGGGGAACCAGCATGCGGAAAAAAGATATGTGATTTGCAGGGGTATACACCGATACGTGCATCAGCGACTGACAACGTCTCTTACTGGTAATGAGGAGCAGGGTGGAAAAATACTTTTTCTGCAAAGTCGTGAACCCCATCTGGGGGTGTTATCTGCCTTCACAGAGATGTTGCCGGAACACAATAATGAACAGGCCGGATTATGCTATCCGGCCTGTTGTGTCAACTTGGTGATTTTTCGACAAATAGATTGAGATGGTAGCGGTAGCTGTCGAGGAACCGGGATTTACATGCATCATTCATACTGCCGGTGACCTGTTCAACGTCCACTTTCCGCCCTTGTGAGTTCATCTGGGCCAGACTTAATGCAATAAAATCAAAATCTTTTGGATGAAACTTTTCTACGTGGTGTATTGCCTGCATATTCCTCCCTTTTAATCGCCATGAAGAGTAAGGTTTATGCTCTGCTATTTTCAGTATGGCCCAGCCTCTCGATATTCTCCTGCAGAGTCGCGAAAACTGTGAGGCCAGCCGCAGATTTTGTACTTTAGGGCGTTTCCTGCCGCCGCAATCCGCCTGTCAGGCCGTCTGGTGGAGGTAAATGCTGCCATGAAGTTGCAACCCAGAATGATTGAGCTGTCATCAGGCGTATGTTTTATTTTTTATGGCTTTGTTGAATAAATCAGATTTCGGGTAAGTCTCCCCGTAGCGGGTTGTGTTTTCAGGCAATACGCACGCTTTCAGGCATACCTGCTTTCGTCATTTTGTTCAGCGCTCGTACCAGGGCCATAGCCTCCGCAACCTGACCATCGTAGTCACGCAGCGTCAGTGAACCCCCGAACAGCTGTTTTACCCGGTACATCGCCGTTTCCGCTATCGAGCGACGGTTGTAATCTGTTGTCCATTTCCACCGCGCATTACTCCCGGTCATTCGCTGATTAGCCACTGCACGGTTACGGTCTGCATATTCACCGGGCCAGTAACCCGCACCTTTTCGGGGTGGGATAAGCGCGCTGATTTTCTTACGCCGCAGTTCATCGTGACAGAGCCGGGTGTCGTAAGCGCCGTCTGCCGATGCTGCCCTGATTTTCTGTGAGTCTGCCGGATAAGACCCGGGAAGGCTTCTGAGTCCGTCACATTGTTCAGCGACAGGTCAGCGCAGATGATTTCATGTGTTTTACTGTCAACGGCGAGATGCAGCTTACGCCAGATACGGCGGCGTTCCTGGCCATGCTTTTTGACTTTCCACTCGCCTTCACCGAAGACCTTCAGCCCGGTGGAATCAATTACCAGGTGTGCGATTTCACCCCGGGTGGGCGTTTTGAAACTGACATTAACCGACTTTGCCCGCCTGCTGACACACCTGTAATCCGGGCAGCGTAGCGGAACGTTCATCAGAGAAAAATGGAATCAATAAAGCCCTGCGCAGCGCGCAGGGTCAGCCTGAATACGCGTTTAATGACCAGCACAGTCGTGATGGCAAGGTCAGAATAGCGCTGAGGTCTGCCTCGTGAAGAAGGTGTTGCTGACTCATACCAGGCCTGAATAGCTTCATCATCCAGCCAGAAAGTTATGGAGCCACGGTTGATGAGGGCTTTATTGTAGGTGGGCCAGTTGGTGATTTTGAACTTTTGCTTTGCCACGGAACGGTCTGCGTTGTCGGGAAGATACGTGATCTGATCCTTCAACTCAGCAAAAGTTCGATTTATTCAACAAAGCCTTTTTTTATATACGATCTGACGAATTCAGCAGAAGGAAACTCATCATTCGTGACGAAATAAAAATTAGTTTCCCCATTAATATAGAAATGAGTGTTTACTCACAGAAAGAAAATCAGGAGTAATTATTCTGAAGACAGATAATACAGAAGTCGTACAGCGCATTTAACTCACTTCTCAGGAGGTTAATCACTCTCTATTTGTGGACAACCGACATGTCTTAAGGCTCTGGAATAACGTGTTGATATTTCGATGCGTAGCATGCAGCGGAATATTACCGGATCAATAAAGCAGGAAGAGGCGTTTTAATTCTTTCCGCAGGATGATAGTAGGGTGACTGCCATGTCTGATTATAATGAAAAAGTGCGATCTCCGCACTTCTCGCAGGTCATTGTTCCGATCCATTTTCCGTGCTTGGCATGCACTCAACCGATGCGGGTCTGGAAGTGCGCGCATTAATACCCGATGCCACCGATGTATGGGTGATTGAACCGAAAACCGGGCGCAAAGTCGGTAAACTCGAATGCCTCGACACACGCGGGTTCTTTAGCGGCGTTCTGCCGCGCCGGAAAAATCCTTTTCGTTACCAGCTGGCCGTCACCTGGCACGGTCAGCAAAACCTGATTGACGACCCCTATCGCTTTGGCCCGCTGCTGCAGGAGCTTGATGCCTGGCTGCTCGCTGAAGGGACTCATCTGCGGCCCTACGAGACGCTGGGAGCCCATGCCGACACCATGGACGGCGTCACCGGACGCGTTTTTCCGTCTGGGCGCCGAACGCCCGTCGTGTGTCGGTGGTCGGACAGTTCAACTACTGGGACGGCCGCCGCCACCCGATGCGTCTGCGCAAAGAGTCCGGCATCTGGGAGCTGTTTGTCCCCGGCGCGCATAACGGCCAGCTGTATAAGTTCGAGCTGATTGACGCCCACGGCCACCTGCGGGTGAAATCCGACCCGTATGCCTTTGAGGCACAGATGCGCCCGGAAAGCGCGTCGCTTATCTGCGGCATGCCGGAAAAGGTCGAACAGCCACAGTCCCGTCAGCAGGCCAACCAGTTTGATGCACCGATTTCGATTTATGAAGTGCACCTTGGCTCGTGGCGCCGCCACGCCGATAACCATTTCTGGCTCAGCTACCGCGAGCTGGCGGACCAGCTGGTGCCTTACGCGAAGTGGATGGGCTTCACCCATCTGGAGCTGCTGCCGGTAAACGAACATCCGTTCGACGGCAGCTGGGGCTATCAGCCCACCGGGCTGTACGCGCCGACCCGCCGTTTTGGTACCCGTGAAGACTTCCGCTACTTCCTGAATGCTGCCCATGCCGCGGGTCTGAACGTGATCCTCGACTGGGTGCCGGGCCACTTCCCGTCGGATGACTTTGCGCTGGCATCGTTCGACGGCACCGCGTTGTATGAACACAGCGACCCGCGAGAAGGTTATCACCAGGACTGGAATACGCTGATCTACAACTACGGTCGCCGTGAAGTCAGCAACTTTCTGGTCGGGAACGCGCTGTACTGGATTGAACGCTTCGGGATCGACGCCCTGCGCGTGGATGCGGTTGCGTCAATGATCTACCGCGACTACAGCCGCAAAGAGGGGGAGTGGGTGCCCAATGAGTACGGCGGCCGGGAAAACCTCGAAGCGATTGAATTTCTGCGCAATACCAACCGTGTGCTCGGTGAGCAGACGCCGGGAGCGGTCACGATGGCGGAGGAGTCCACCGACTTCGCCGGGGTTACACGACCGTCTTCGACGGGCGGTCTTGGCTTCTGGTTCAAATGGAACCTCGGCTGGATGCATGACACCCTCGACTATATGCAGCTCGATCCCATCTATCGTCGTTATCATCACGACAAGATGACCTTCGGGATGCTCTACAACTACACCGAAAACTTCGTGTTGCCGCTGTCACACGATGAAGTGGTTCACGGCAAAAAATCGATTCTTGACCGGATGCCTGGCGATGCCTGGCAGAAGTTCGCCAACCTGCGCGCCTACTACGGCTGGCTGTTTGCCTTCCCCGGTAAAAAGCTGCTGTTTATGGGCAACGAGTTTGCCCAGGGGCGGGAGTGGAACCACGACGCCAGCCTCGACTGGCATCTGCTGGAAGGGGGCGACAACTGGCATCACGGGGTGCAGCGTCTGGTGCGCGATCTGAACCATACCTATCGCCACCATAAGGCACTGCACGAACTGGATTTTGACCCCTACGGCTTTGAATGGCTTGTTGTGGATGACCATGAACGGTCGGTGTTTATCTTTGTCCGTCGCGATAAAGCCGGGAACGAGATAATCGTGGCGAGCAACTTCACGCCAGTACCGCGTCACGGCTATCGCTTCGGGATTAACCAGCCGGGGCGCTGGCGTGAAGAGCTGAACACCGACTCGATGCACTACCACGGGAGCAACACCGGCAACGGCGGCTGCGTGGCAAGCGAGGCGATCGCCAGCCACGGTCGGGAGCATTCGCTGTCGGTGACTCTGCCGCCGCTGGCGACAATCTGGCTGGTACGGGAATCTGCAGGGCAATAAAACGCGCAGCTGATTTATTGCAGCTGACTTATTACCGGAGGTGATCACTTCTGAATTATTTTGCAGAAGAGTGAGGCTTTTTCTTCATTATTTTCTTTTATGGCTTTTATTTAATAGCAGGACATTATTATGAGTAAACTTGAATATACTGACAACTTAATGCTGTCGCGCCAGTTACCGCTTAAATCCGTGGCCCTGATCCTCGCCGGCGGACGTGGCACACGATTAAAAGACCTGACCACTATTCGCGCAAAACCTGCGGTGCATTTCGGCGGTAAATTCAGAATTATTGATTTTGCTTTATCGAATTGTATTAACTCCGGAATAAGACGTATCGGGGTCATTACACAATATCAGTCCCATTCACTGGTGCAGCATATTCAACGCGGCTGGGCATTCTTTAACGAAGAAATGAATGAGTTCGTGGATTTATTACCGGCGCAGCAGCGGGTGCATGGTGAGAACTGGTATCGGGGGACGGCGGATGCCGTGACCCAGAATCTGGATATTATCCGCCGCTATGATGCGGAATATGTCGTTATTCTGGCCGGGGACCATATCTATAAACAAGATTATTCGCGGATGCTGCTCGATCACGTTGAAAAAGGGGCGCGCTGTACCGTGGCCTGCCTGCCGGTCCCGGTTGAAGAGGCAAGCGCTTTTGGCGTCATGGCCGTGGATGAGAATGACAAAATCATTGAATTTGTTGAAAAACCGGCTAATCCGCCCACCATTCCTGGCGATGAAACCCGCTCGCTTGCCAGTATGGGCATTTATGTGTTTGATGCGGAATATCTCTACCAGCTGCTGGCAGAAGACGATCGGGATGAAGGCTCCAGCCATGATTTTGGCAAAGATATTATTCCCAAAATAACGGCGGCAGGTGAAGCGTATGCGCATCCGTTCCCGCGCTCCTGCGTACAGTCCGATAATAATGCCGAGCCATACTGGCGCGATGTCGGGACACTGGAGGCGTACTGGAAAGCGAATCTGGATTTAGCCTCTGTGGTACCTGAACTGGATGTTTATGATCGTAACTGGCCTATCCGGACTTATGTCGAGTCGCTACCCAGCGCTAAATTTGTTCAGGACCGTTCCGGCAGTCATGGCATGACCATGAATTCTCTGGTATCCGGCGGCTGTATTATTTCCGGCTCGGTGGTGGTGCAGTCGGTTTTATTCTCCAAAGTTCGCATTAACTCGTTTTGTAATATTGATTCGTCGGTTTTATTACCGGGCGTCTGGGTCGGTCGCTCCTGCCGGATAAGACGCTGCGTGATCGACAGGGGATGTGTTATTCCGGAGGGAATGGTGATTGGCGAAAATGCCGTTGAGGATGCGCAGCGTTTTTATCGTTCGGAAGAGGGGATCATCCTCGTTACCCAGGAAATGCTGAACCGACTTGAACTATGAAGCCGTTGGCGGAAATAAAAGCTGCCGCAGCTGTGATTGCCGTCATTGGCATCGCGTCGCCTTCATGCCTGAATAATTAAGGAGCATCCATGCGAGTTTTACATGTAGGAGCGGAGATGTTCCCTCTGTTGAAAACGGGGGGGCTGGCTGATGTGACCGGTGCTCTCCCGGCGGCGCAAATAGCCGAGGGCGTGGATACCCGCGTGCTGCTGCCGGGGTTTCCCGCGATCCGCGACGGAGTAGGGGAACCGCAGGTGGTGGCCAGCAGGGAGACCTTCGCCGGGCCGATGACGCTGTTGTTTGGCGACTTTAACGGCGTGGGCATCTATCTGATTGATGCCCCGCATCTCTATGACCGACCGGGTAATCCTTATCATGACCCGCAGATGCAGGATTATCCCGATAACGTCCTGCGTTTCGCGCTGTTGAGTTGGGTCGCGGCTGAGCTTGCTGGCGGTCTGGATCCGTTCTGGCGGCCTGAAATCGTCCACGCCCATGACGGGGTTTGAGGGCCAATGGAACGAAAACGTACGCTAAGAAGGTAATTCATTGTTTAAATTAAAATTTAATTCTCTCAGTTCCCCCTTCAAAATATCCTCCGGTAGCGTGAACGTATAATGCCCCAGCATATTGATATGCCCGTGCATCAGTGGGGATAACCGGACGATATCTTCACCCCCGGTTTCTTCTCCATTCCTGCGCATCCAGCTCAGGGCTTCCTGCATATAAAGTGTGTTCCACAGTACCACTGCGTTAGTGACGAGGCCCAGTGCACCCAGTTGATCTTCCTGACCTTCACGATAGCGCTTTCTGATCTCACCGCGCTGCCCGTAGCAGATCGCCCTCGCCACAGCATGGCGGCCTTCTCCCCGGTTTAGCTGCGTCAGGATCCGCCGACGATAATCTTCATCATCAATATAATTTAGAAGGTACAGCGTCTTGTTGACGCGCCCCACTTCCATGATCGCCTGTGCCAACCCTGATGGGCGCGAGCTTTTCAGCAAAGAGCGAATGAGTTCTGAAGCATGAATGGTACCCAGTTTCAGCGAACCGGCGGCTCGCATCATCTCATCCCACTGATACTCGGCTTTCGACAGATCGGCACAACCACGAGCCAGTTCGTCTAGTGCACCGTAATTTGCCGATTTATCCACCCGCCAGAATACTGCTTCACCGGCATCGGCAAGCCGAGGAGAAAACTGGTATCCCAGCAGCCAGAAGAGGCCAAAAATAATGTCGCTGGTACCGGCTGTGTCTGTCATGATCTCAACCGGATTCAGCCCTGTCTGCTGCTCCAGAAGGCCTTCCAGCACAAAAATGGAATCACGTAATGTGCCGGGAACAACGATGCCGTGGAATCCAGAATACTGATCAGAGACGAAGTTGTACCAGGTGATGCCACGTCCGGAACCAAAATATTTTCTGTTAGGTCCTGAATTGACGGTTTTCACCGGCGTGACAAAGCGCATGCCGTCAGCTGAAGCCACTTCGCCGCCACCCCAGCGGCCAGCAAGCTCCAGTGTGGACTGAAAATCAACCAGGCGGACATTGGCGCTGACCAGCGTTTCTGCCCGGAGGTAATTCTGTTTCACCCAACTGAGCCGGTGGCGCGTCAGCGCCGGTATATTGTGCTTTATCAGCGGTTCCAGCCCGATATTGCAAGCCTCAGCCATCAGGACCGCGCACAGGCTGATGTGCAGATCCTGCGCCCGGGCCCCGGATTCACTGACATGCGTAAACTCACGTGTAAAGCCCGTTCTGGCATCTATCTCAAGCAACAGTTCCGTCAAATCTACCGGCGGGAGTAGCTGCCTTACCCGACTGTTGAGACGATGCAACGATGGTGGCTCCTCCAGTTTCTCCAGGCTGCTGATAGTCAGGGAAGGATATTTACCGTCATGGCAGATATTAACCTCCGCATTTCCTTCAAAGCGAGATGCGACGGCTTTCCAGGTTTTATCCAGTTGGACCGCCAGCTGTTGCACGCCTTTATGTCCATCAGTGGGATGTCCCAGCGCCCGACAGATGGGGACCCGCTGAACCTGCCATTCTTCCCCCTGCAACAGCTTCTCGCGGGGATTTCCCCAGCGATCGCTGTTTTCGAGCCAGATGTCCCGTCGGCGTAGTGCATCCTGAAGGCGCTCCAGCAGACAAAGCGAGTAACCGGCACGCTGTATCCGGCCCTCCGCATCGTATACCAGGCGTTTCCAGGGGCCGGTAATAATATGTTCAGGCGCATCGTCCAGGATGCGCTTTTTCGAGCCGTTCAGTTCGGTCAGATAATGAATGGCGGACAGCGTATGTTCTCCGGCTGGCGCTGCCTGGAAATGCAGGTCGCGCAATACCGCCGGAAGAAAACGCTTTACCCGCCCGTACTGTTCCACCATTTCGTCATGGAAATTGTTGTTCTGAGGCCGGGCCAGCTCATTTACCTTGCTGACGGATTCTGCCAGCCTACTTTTCGGTATGCTGCTGAATATGGTCTCCCTCAGTTCAGCATCGTCAGCCTGCTCAGCTAGCAACAATGAACATGCCTGCGCCAGCAGTAGCGCAGCACGGTCAAGATCTTTCAGCGTCCTGAGCCGTTTTTTCTGCCCCGTTTTCTTCGCCGCACGAGTGATATCCAGTATAAGCATATCGAGCACATCAACGGCTTCATCCAGCGCCGCAGTCTCCTGTGCTTTAACGAATGCGGTGAGTACGGCCAGCTTTCTCTGCTGTGGCATTCGCACGATATATTTTACCGACGCCATGCCTGCGTAACGGGCCAGATTACGTAGTTGTATAGCGGGCAGACCGGTAAAACTCAGTCGGGAAAACTCCAGGTTTCGCAGCCGGATATACCGCTCCAGCGCTTCGGTAAATGCCGGACCGCTGACGGTGACAGGTCCCTTTTTCAGTTGCTCCAGCGGTGAAATTCGCTGCCCCTCAGGAATGTCCAGCAGCTCAGTCACGCGGGCGGTCTGCCAGCTGTCCGGCAACGCGGCCAGTTTCTTCCAAAGTTGCTGATTTGCCCGTTCACGTATTTCACTGACGAGACGTACAAGTGTGGTTGCTCCGGGCAGCAGGACCTTATTCTGAAGCAACCAGGCGGTGGCAAAATCAAACATCAGGCCGGGTCGCTCATTACTGAGCCATGCACGGGTGTATAGCAGGCGCTTCAGGCGGAAAGACCAGGGGAAATCGCCAAATTCATGGTAACCGTAATATTCCTTAATCAGCGCAGTATGCTCTCTGAGGGTGGTATCCCGTTCTGCGTAGCGGGAAAGGACTTCCGGACGGCGGATATTAAGCTGCACCGCGACAAATTGCTGAACACCCGGCAGAACCCGGGTTAAATCTGTCAGAAAGGTGCCCAGAAAACGGGCGGTGGTGAGCTGAAGCGCAATTCCCAGCCGGTTATGCCTTCCCCGTCGCTGGTTAATGAAGGCAAGATCTCGCTCATCAAGATGAAAATAGCGCGCCAGCTGCACGTCATTGGGTTCTGCAACATAGCGACCATAATTCAGTTCCTGCTCAGTGGTCAGAAAATCGACGGGCATATAGGCCTTCCTGCCTGACGGTTATATATTAACAATTTCGCAACCGTCCGAAATGTTATAATTTATAAGACAGCATAAAACGGCAGGCATGGACTGTCTATTAAATCGTATTTTTGCCATAATAGACACAAGGTGTCTGATATTCGATTTAAGGTACATTTTTATGCGACTTTTTGGTTACGCACGGGTCTCAACCAGTCAGCAGTCCCTAGATATTCAAATTAGAGCACTTAAGAACGCGGGGGTAAAAGCCAACCGTATTTTTACGGACAAGGCATCGGGAAGTTCAGCTGCCAGGGAAGGACTTGAGCTGTTGCGCATGAAGGTGGAAGATGGAGATGTCATTCTGGTGAAGAAGCTAGACCGTCTTGGTCGTGACACTGCCGATATGATTCAACTAATAAAAGAATTCGATGCCTTGGGTGTGGCAGTCCGATTCATTGATGATGGGATCAGTACCGATGGAGAAATGGGGAAGATGATCGTCACAATTCTATCAGCAGTGGCACAAGCAGAACGTACTCGCATCTTTGAACGAACAAATGAAGGAAGAATTGAGGCCAAGTCTAAAGGAATTAAATTTGGCAGAAAACGGAAAATAGACAGGAATAAAATAAAATTTATGCATGATAAAGGAACTGGAGCAACTGAAATAGCTAAGCATATGGGTATTGCGCGTTCAACCGTATATAAAATTATCAATTCAGAACGTTCACCAATCAATGATTGATTATCTTACAACTGACAAGGTGGAATTGTGAGAACATTTGTTATAATTTGGACGATAGCTTTCATTGCGGTAATTGCTGTAATGTGTACAGTGGATCTTTCATTATATGTACCTTCAATTTACACCGTATTTAATAAAAACAAACCTTTAGTAACTGGTATTATATATATACTACTAATATCTATTTTTATATGGCTAATTGTAGCGTTATATCTTTTAAAAAAATACTCATTTAAAGTAGAGAAATTAAGTTTAGGCGGCGTTAATGTTCTGTTCAATGAAAGTGGTACGTTATATCGCAAAAGTATAAAAAATCATCTGGATTCAAAAAGAGCTATCTTTAAGTTGAAGAAAAATGTGGACGCATTCGATGAAGTTATCTCATCATATTATCAGACATATCAATTTATTAGAGATGAAATGAAACTATTGAATCCAAAAAAAGACAATGAGTTATATAATATTAGCAATGATATGTTAATGGTGTTAAATAAATTTTTAACTAAAAATCAAAATAATTATAAAAGATGGTATAAATATATATCAGATAAGGATGAAGTTATTGATGTTATAACTAATACACCATTAAAAGTTCACCTGACGCCTATAAATAAAATACAAAAGCAATACTATAACTACAGTAAAATATGTAACGATTTTAAAGTAGTAAATGATTTTTTCACATCACGGGTTCAACAAACATTTAACGTGAACACCACCAAATGGGATTGGTAACAAGTAAAGGGGAGTATCATACTCCCCTTTACTGTTTCTGCTAGCCATTACGCATTCTCATTGGGGTAGAAAAAACGTATTCGCACTTATCTTTATCTTGATATGTTAACTCAATCATTTTTCTAAGGTTTTCTGGGTTATTGTGTATCTGATCCCAGTTGACTATTGATATATATGACTTTTCACTCATCAAGTTATCGATAACTCTTTCAGGCATATATGGATATATTTCTTTATATGTTGTTCTGTCGTTGATTGTTATCCACTCGGTTATATTAGGATGAAATTCATTTTTTTCATTTTCACCATGACTGGCTCTAATGTTGTTTGTCCCTGTTGAAGGAAGATTTATAATAAAAATACCTGATTTGCCGTTTCTGGGACTATCCCTCATGGATGAATATAATTCCCAATCAACATGCTTTCTATTTTTAGTCTCAGTCCCAACGAGTAAAATAAGAGCGGATGTATCACGTAAATATTCATCCCTTATTATTTCTCTGATCTTTTGAGGTTCTTCTTCTTCATCAATGTCACCAAGTGATACCGAGCGATTCACAAAAATATCAAAAACATCATTCATTTTTTCAAGTTCGTTTTTGTACCATTGGTCATTAGCATGGTGGTAACTGATGAAAACTTTGTGCTTGGTCACGCTTTTTCCTCATTTATTCTCTGGTTTACGGATTTTACATCTTCATCCATACCGAGTAAAAGTCTTATAATTTATTTTTTCACACTAAGAGATACTCTCAACCACTGGATACAGTATAATCAGGAAGTGGCTACATTCTTCCAATTCAAATGAAGAGAGCAGACTTACATGCAATTCATCCATAATGATCTTGGTCAAAGAAAAAGAGGGGAGATTGTTGAAATCACCCTTACCAGTGGTGCAAATGTTAGACTAATGGATAGTTCTAACTTCAGTAGTTATAAGAATGGCCGACGACATTCCTACATTGGTGGGTTAGCAAAGCGCTCCCCCATAAGGTTACAGATCCCTTCATCAGGCCATTGGCATATTGCTGTAGATATGCAGGGATTAAGGGGGAGTACCAGGGCTTCTGTTCGCGTTCTTCCAGGGGTTCTTCCTGAAATTCAGGATAGGCCGTTAAGCGAAGTTCCTAGTCTGGTAAGAGATAACAGACCACCGTCAACAGCACAGAGCAACGAGATACATGACGTATTTATTTCGCATGCCTCAGAGGATAAAGATGATTTTGTTCGCTCTCTGGCAAACTCATTAATCAGTCACGGCCTTAATGTATGGTATGACGAAATGACGTTAAGAATTGGTGACAGCCTGAGACAAAAAATAGACAAAGGTTTAGCAAACAGTCGTGTTGGGTTAGTAGTTTTGTCTCCGGCGTTTATAAGCAAAGGTTGGACAAATTATGAACTTGATGGAATCGTCACTCGTGCTATTTCTGGTGAGCAAATATTGCTTCCCATATGGCATAATATTACAAAACAAGAAGTTGTCGATTTTAGTCCATCATTAGCAGACAAAGTTGCTCGTAGTACTGCAACTCATACAATCGATGAAATTGCTCATGAGATAGCCGAGCTACTGCATTCTCGTGGTTAATGTTTATCGAAATTCAAATAGCAAAACAAAAGGATCAATCAGCGATCCTTTTTTTATTTTTATGAATATCAATAAATTACATTCTTAACGTACGTTTTCGTTCCATTGGCCTTCAAACCCCGATCTTTAACGTCACTCAAAAGCTTATCATTATTTGTAAATAATAATTTAGCGTTTCCAGAATGATCCAAGTATTCTTTTAGTTTACGAGAATCTATACTACGGATTGTATCATTATCAGGAACCTCATAAACTGAGACTTCATAATTATGACCTGATGACTCATGGACTTTGGTTAAAAATTTCATTTGATTTATTGCTTCATCAAAACTGTCTTCAATAAAGCAAGAATTACTTAATTCTTCATAAACAACATGCACTACCGGAGATGATGATTGTACAGAAACCAATACAGATTGCGCATTAAATTTTCTAACGGATTCGGTGAAATCACCAATTACCGCATCACCGGGAAAATCGTCGACCGTTGTCCAGAAATCTGACGTCACAAGCTTCAGTTCGATTTGGACTATCTCGCTCCTGATTTGCCGACAGGTGTCGTAATTATCTGCACGCTGATTTGGCACTGTTGCAAAGTTAGCGATGAGGCAGCCTTTTGTCTTATTCAAAGGCCTTACATTTCAAAAACTCTGCTTACCAGGCGCATTTCGCCCAGGGGATCACCATAATAAAATGCTGAGGCCTGGCCTTTGCGTAATGCACGCATCACCTCAATACCTTTGATGGTGGCGTAAGCCGTCTTCATGGATTTAAATCCCAGCGTGGCGCCGATTATCCGTTTCAGTTTGCCATGATCGCATTCAATCACGTTGTTCCGGTACTTAATCTGTCGGTGTTCAACGTCAGACGGGCACCGGCCTTCGCGTTTGAGCAGAGCAAGCGCGCGACCATAGGCGGGCGCTTTATCCGTGTTGATGAATCGCGGGATCTGCCACTTCTTCACGTTGTTGAGGATTTTACCCAGAAACCGGTATGCAGCTTTGCTGTTACGACGGGAGGAGAGATAAAAATCGACAGTGCGGCCCCCGGCTGTCGACGGCCCGGTACAGATACGCCCAGCGGCCATTGACCTTCACGTAGGTTTCATCCATGTGCCACGGGCAAAGATCGGAAGGGTTACGCCAGTACCAGCGCAGCCGTTTTTCCATTTCAGGCGCATAACGCTGAACCCAGCGGTAAATCGTGGAGTGATCGACATTCACTCCGCGTTCAGCCAGCATCTCCTGCAGCTCACGGTAACTGATGCCGTATTTGCAGTACCAGCGTACGGCCCACAGAATGATGTCACGCTGAAAATGCCGGCCTTTGAATGGGTTCATGTGCAGCTCCATCAGCAAAAGGGGATGATAAGTTTATCACCACCGACTATTTGCAACAGTGCCATCAATCGAATGGGGTCGGCATGAGACTGAACACCATCCAGTTCCCGACCGCGTAGCCGCCTGTCCTGCCGATCAGGTCTTGACCATCGACGCCTGGGATCAGTCCTGAATGTTCTTGGAGACCACTACGTTATGAGCCGCAGCCGCCGCAAAACACCCATCGTCGGGCACACGACCTGCGGCAGCGAGCGCGAGGACAAGAAGCTCTGGCATCAGCGCTGGCGCACCCGTGAGCGCACGGCGCTGACCAGCGCGTCGCCCGAAGCCCTGAGCGCCCATCTGCCCCTGCTGGAAAACCAGGCCAGCAGCGTCTGGTCGATGGGCAAGGATGGCCGCTCTACTGGCCCGTCAAGCGCCAGGCCGCCACGGCGGATCGCATCGCCAATCACAAGGGACGCAACCCGCAAGAACGCGCCTCCCTGAAAAAGCGCCTGCTGCGCAAGTGGATGAGCAAATGAAGCTCTCCTTCCATCAGCACATTGCGCTGTTCTGGATGATCGGTGCTCCGGGCGTCTTCGCGCCCGTGATCGAGAACGCCAAGCGGCCCGATGCCGGCGCCGTCATGGCGTGGGGTGTCGCGATCGTGGCGGTGATGATCCTCTTCACCCCTTTGCTGCTGCGCTGTCCACCATTCCGGCGCTGGTATGGCCGGACGGATGCGCTGTCGGAGCGGCAGCGCCAGGCGCTTGCCGAGCGCGGCCTGCGCCGCTACTACCAGACCGCTTTCGATGACGGCTACGTGCCCCGCGTGATGCCCTACGTGTGGCGCATCATCTGGACGGTCGGCGGGTTGATGGCTGTGACCGCCGTACTGCCTACCAACACCGGACGGCCAGCCTTCGATGCCTTGGTGGTCTTCTCGACCTGGTATCCGATAGGCGTGATGCTGCTGGTTTTCGCGTCGAGGCCCCTTGGCCGGTTGATTCGCCAAAGAGCACAGGAGCGGCGGAAATGAGCACGTCAACCATCGAGGCGCTGGCCAGCGCCTGGGCAAGGATTGCCGAGGAAGCGGAATTCCCCGCTGACTACGAGGGGACTGCCACACCACAAGCGCATCGGGCTAGCGAAGCTATTCAGGAGCAGATTCGGGAGCGCATCGTCGCCACCAACGACATGCGGCTGTTCAGCCTGCTGCACCTGCTGGGTCAGGCGTCGCTGCGCATGGAGCAAGCGCTGTGGCCGGAGGATTACGAGCGGATGACGCGCGAGGTTGAGGAAGCCCTGCGGCAAGCCACCGACGCCAACGCCAGATCGTACACCCACGAAGAAGTGATGCAGGCGATGCAGGAACGCATCGACCGGGCGCGAGACAAGCCATGTTGATTGGCTATGCGCGCGTCTCGACGCAGGATCAGAACCTGGAGCTGCAACGCGAAGCCTTGAGCAAGGCCGGATGTAAAAAGGTCTTCGAGGACAAGGTGAGTGGCACGCGGGCAGACCGGCCTGGCTTGGCCAAGACGCTCGAAATGCTGCGCGAAGGCGATACTTTGGTCGTCTGGAAGCTCGACCGGCTGGGCCGGTCGGTCAAGCAACTGGTCGATCTGGTCGGCGATCTGCACAAGCACGGTGTCCAGTTCAGGAGCCTCACCGACTCCATCGACACCGGCACACCATCCGGGCGGTTCTTCTTCCACGTCATGGCGAGCCTTGCCGAAATGGAGCGCGAGCTGACCGTCGAGCGCACCCGCGCCGGGCTGGAAGTCGCCAAGCAGCTCGGCCGCAAAGGCGGCCGCAAGCCGAAGATGACCGACAGCAAGATCGAGTCGGCCAAGAAGCTGCTGGCCAGCGGGGTGCCGCCCAAGGACGTGGCCAAGAACCTCGGCGTGTCCATTCCGACGCTGTACCGCTGGGTGCCAGCCTCCACGCACGCTTAGCGTGCTTTATTTAATGAGATGGTCACTCCCTCCTTCCCAGTACTATGCTGAGGACAG
Organism: Enterobacter sp. CPE_E890; assembly: GCF_046521475.1. Lineage (NCBI taxonomy): Bacteria > Pseudomonadati > Pseudomonadota > Gammaproteobacteria > Enterobacterales > Enterobacteriaceae > Enterobacter > Enterobacter sp. CPE_E890. Next base: position 83,163 of record NZ_JBKFZW010000002.1, read on the forward strand.
GCTTTCATTCGGAGAACCATCATGGAAAACATTGCGCTTATTGGTATCGATCTGGGTAAGAACTCTTTCCATATTCATTGTCAGGATCATCGTGGGAAGGCCGTTTACCGTAAAAAATTCACCCGACCAAAGCTAATCGAATTTCTGGCGACATGCCCGGCAACAACCATCGCGATGGAAGCCTGTGGCGGTTCTCACTTTATGGCACGCAAGCTGGCAGAGTTAGGGCATTTTCCAAAGCTGATATCACCGCAATTTGTCCGCCCATTCGTTAAAAGCAACAAAAATGACTTCGTTGATGCTGAAGCTATCTGTGAAGCAGCATCACGTCCATCTATGCGTTTCGTGCAGCCCAGAACCGAATCTCAGCAGGCAATGCGAGCTCTGCATCGTGTCCGTGAATCCCTGGTTCAGGATAAGGTGAAAAGGCACTGTTGCAAAGTTAGCGATGAGGCAGCCTTTTGTCTTATTCAAAGGCCTTACATTTCAAAAACTCTGCTTACCAGGCGCATTTCGCCCAGGGGATCACCATAATAAAATGCTGAGGCCTGGCCTTTGCGTAGTGCACGCATCACCTCAATACCTTTGATGGTGGCGTAAGCCGTCTTCATGGATTTAAATCCCAGCGTGGCGCCGATTATCCGTTTCAGTTTGCCATGATCGCATTCAATCACGTTGTTCCGGTACTTAATCTGTCGGTGTTCAACGTCAGACGGGCACCGGCCTTCGCGTTTGAGCAGAGCAAGCGCGCGACCATAGGCGGGCGCTTTATCCGTGTTGATGAATCGCGGGATCTGCCACTTCTTCACGTTGTTGAGGATTTTACCCAGAAACCGGTATGCAGCTTTGCTGTTACGACGGGAGGAGAGATAAAAATCGACAGTGCGGCCCCGGCTGTCGACGGCCCGGTACAGATACGCCCAGCGGCCATTGACCTTCACGTAGGTTTCATCCATGTGCCACGGGCAAAGATCGGAAGGGTTACGCCAGTACCAGCGCAGCCGTTTTTCCATTTCAGGCGCATAACGCTGAACCCAGCGGTAAATCGTGGAGTGATCGACATTCACTCCGCGTTCAGCCAGCATCTCCTGCAGCTCACGGTAACTGATGCCGTATTTGCAGTACCAGCGTACGGCCACAGAATGATGTCACGCTGAAAATGCCGGCCTTTGAATGGGTTCATGTGCAGCTCCATCAGCAAAAGGGGATGATAAGTTTATCACCACCGACTATTTGCAACAGTGCCCTTTCTTTCGCTCGGCCCGGTCGAGTTTAGTTCCTGAACCTGTTTCCTTAAATATTCCCACCACGTCGTAGCCGGCACGGCCGGCGAAGGCTCGCAGATCAAATTCCTGGCGTTCACAAGACTGATCCGCTGTTGAAACCCGGCAGTAAATGGCGGCACGATGTCCCAATTGAACCCTCCTGGATTTTTGTATCGGAACGCCCTGATTTATATGGGCTGGCTGTTGTCCAAAACAGACTATACTTCAAAAGGGACGAATTTGTATGTCACGACGCCATATTTTCACCGAACGGCAGCGAGCAGCGCTGTTCGATCTGCCCACGGACGAACTGTCGCTACTGAAGTTCTACACGCTGGGCGATGATGACCTGGAAAACATTAGGCAGGGCACTGTTGCAAAGTTAGCGATGAGGCAGCCTTTTGTCTTATTCAAAGGCCTTACATTTCAAAAACTCTGCTTACCAGGCGCTTTTCGCCCAGGGGATCACCATAATAAAATGCTGAGGCCTGGCCTTTGCGTAGTGCACGCATCACCTCAATACCTTTGATGGTGGCGTAAGCCGTCTTCATGGATTTAAATCCCAGCGTGGCGCCGATTATCCGTTTCAGTTTGCCATGATCGCATTCAATCACGTTGTTCCGGTACTTAATCTGTCGGTGTTCAACGTCAGACGGGCACCGGCCTTCGCGTTTGAGCAGAGCAAGCGCGCGACCATAGGCGGGCGCTTTATCCGTGTTGATGAATCGCGGGATCTACCACTTCTTCACGTTGTTGAGGATTTTACCCAGAAACCGGTATGCAGCTTTGCTGTTACGACGGGAGGAGAGATAAAAATCGACAGTGCGGCCCCGGCTGTCGACGGCCCGGTACAGATACGCCCAGCGGCCATTGACCTTCACGTAGGTTTCATCCATGTGCCACGGGCAAAGATCGGAAGGGTTACGCCAGTACCAGCGCAGCCGTTTTTCCATTTCAGGCGCATAACGCTGAACCCAGCGGTAAATCGTGGAGTGATCGACATTCACTCCGCGTTCAGCCAGCATCTCCTGCAGCTCACGGTAACTGATGCCGTATTTGCAGTACCAGCGTACGGCCCACAGAATGATGTCACGCTGAAAATGCCGGCCTTTGAATGGGTTCATGTGCAGCTCCATCAGCAAAAGGGGATGATAAGTTTATCACCACCGACTATTTGCAACAGTGCCAAAAATACCCTCAGCAATTAGTGTACTGAGGGTATTGTTAACCATCCGTAGGATCGTTCAACTGATCAATGCCTTAACTGATCGGTGTTATCCCGATTGGGAGGCTTTACAAAATAGCTCATTTTTATCTTACGCTTGCGCTTTCTTAGGCAAAGAAAAGTGCAGTAAGGCATAGCCAAGTAATGCTGCTGTCGTAGAACCCATTAAGATACCGAGTCGAGCATAGGTATCAAATTCAGGACTTACATTTCCGAACGCTAAAGAGGAAATGAAGATAGACATTGTAAAGCCAATACCACACAACACAGATACCGCAAAGATATGCTTGAAGTTAACGCCTTCAGGTAACTTAGCAACGCCCATTTTTACCGCTGCCCAGCTAAAGGTAAAGATACCTAGAGGCTTACCAACCAGTAGACCCAAAGCAATACCGAGTGGCAGCATTGAAGTTAGACCTGACATCGATACGCCTTCTAACGAAATCCCCGCATTGGCAAATGCGAATAGAGGCAGAATACCAAATGCCACGTATGGGTGAAGCGCGTGCTCCATATGTTTAAGTGGAGAATGTTCGCCCTGCTTTCCCTTTAGTGGGATAGCAAAACCAATCACTACACCTGCCAATGTTGCGTGAACACCAGATTTAAGCACCGCGAACCATAAGATCGCACCGACGATCATGTATGGCGTAAGTTTTGTTACTTCCTTCGCATTCAACATGAATAGGACACCAGTCATGATGAAGCCAACAAGCAACGCCATGGTCGACAGGTCACCGGTGTAAAATAGCGCGATAATAACAACTACACCTAAATCATCGATGATAGCAACCGCCAGCAAGAACACTTTTAGGCTTACTGGTACACGCTTACCTAATAACGCCATGATACCTAAAGCAAAAGCGATATCTGTCGCCGCTGGAATTGCCCAACCAGAAATCGCCTCAGGATCGTTGGCATTAAAGGCTACGTAAATAAGAGCAGGAGTTAATATACCGCCAACCGCTGCAATCGCAGGGAAAATTGCGGTTTCTTTTGATTTTAACGCACCTTCAAGCAGCTCTCGCTTAACTTCAAGGCCAATGAGTAAGAAGAAAACAGCCATTAGGCCGTCATTAATCCAGTGAGAAACTGACATACCAAATACATAAGTATGCAGTACAGATTGATAAGTTTCGCCCAGCGGTGAGTTAGCAATGGTCATCGCAATTGCCGCGGCAATCACGAGAAGAATACCACCAGCTGATTCCATTTTGAAAAAGTCACGAATGACATCGTTCATGGTTTCGTCCTTATATTTATTATCTTAATAAACGATTAACAAAGAATGATAAGAGTGTATAGCGGTCGAAAACTTTAGAATAATTGAATCGCCACGGATAATCTAGACACTTCCGAGCCGTTGATTGGACTGACCCCACGCCCGTAGACAAATTCTGTCCTCACGACGAGGCCTGTTCGAAGGCCTCCGGACTGACGCCGCCGAGGTGACTGTGGCGCCGGGCCCGGTTGTAGAACACTTCAATGTAATCGAAGATATCCGCCCGGGCTAGATCCCGGGTTTTGTATATTCTCTTCCTGATGCGCTCTTTTTTCAGTGAACTGAAGAACGATTCGGCCACCGCATTATCCCAGCAGTTGCCACGCCGGCTCATGCTCGGGACCAGGTTATTAGCCCGGCAGAAGGGTGATGCTGCCAACTTACTGATTTAGTGTATGATGGTGTTTTTGAGGTGCTCCAGTGGCTTCTGTTTCTATCAGCTGTCCCTCCTGTTCAGCTACTGACGGGGTGGTGCGTAACGGCAAAAGCACTGCCGGACATCAGCGCTATCTCTGCTCTCACTGCCGTAAAACATGGCAACTGCAGTTCACTTACACCGCTTCTCAACCCGGTACGCACCAGAAAATCATTGATATGGCCATGAATGGCGTTGGATGCCGGGCAACCGCCCGCATTATGGGCGTTGGCCTCAACACGATTTTCCGCCATTTAAAAAACTCAGGCCGCAGTCGGTAACCTCGCGCATACAGCCGGGCAGTGACGTCATCGTCTGCGCGGAAATGGACGAACAGTGGGGATACGTCGGGGCTAAATCGCGCCAGCGCTGGCTGTTTTACGCGTATGACAGGCTCCGGAAGACGGTTGTTGCGCACGTATTCGGTGAACGCACTATGGCGACGCTGGGGCGTCTTATGAGCCTGCTGTCACCCTTTGACGTGGTGATATGGATGACGGATGGCTGGCCGCTGTATGAATCCCGCCTGAAGGGAAAGCTGCACGTAATCAGCAAGCGATATACGCAGCGAATTGAGCGGCATAACCTGAATCTGAGGCAGCACCTGGCACGGCTGGGACGGAAGTCGCTGTCGTTCTCAAAATCGGTGGAGCTGCATGACAAAGTCATCGGGCATTATCTGAACATAAAACACTATCAATAAGTTGGAGTCATTACCCTAATCTGGTAAACACCAGCGGTAGGAATTTGATTCAGACGCGCCTCATTGAGAAAAACGGGCACTATGAATTTGACTGGCATGATTTCAGCGAGAAACTCAAGCAGTGCAAAATGTTTTTGTTCCCTTCACCGCATAATCCAGGTGGAATGGTGTGGTCGCGGGAAACGTTGGAAAAAATAAGCCACTATTGCCAGCAGGCAGGCGTCATCATTCTGTCTGATGAAGTGCATAGTGATTTAACCCTGCCAGGAAAGCGCCATTTGCCGTTTTTTACTGTTGATGAAGCGCCAGATAGTCGGTCAATCGTGCTTACTTCCATCAGCAAGACCTTCAATACGGCGGCGATCCAGGGCGGAATCGCCATTATTAAGAATGATGAATTACGCCATCAGTTCTACCACTTTCTGGATAACTGCTACCTTGCCGAGACGCATTCATTACAGCAGGCGGCCATTTATAGCGCTTTTACCCATTGCGCCGACTGGCACCAGAAATTATTGGTCTATCTGGCCGACAATGTAGCGTTTGTAAAAAGTGAAATCGAAAAGTACTGTCCCTTGATTTCCATTGTGTATGGCGGCGCGTCGTATCTTCTGTTTCTGAATGCGGAAAAAATGGATCTCAGCGATGAGCAGCTAAGCGCTTTTTTTGTGCATGACGCCAGGCTTGGCCTGTCACCTGGGGCGCAATACGGTCCCGGTGGAGAGGGGCACATGAGACTCAACGTGGGCTGCCCCCGCCCGGTACTGGTAGAAGCGATGAACAGGCTAAAAGCGGCATACCAGAAATGGCAGAACGCATAGCGTACATCACACGATTTGCCCTGCCACGGTGGGGCAAAATTATCCAAAGATGTTGCTGAACTGCTATAAAGTCTTTCTCTTCTGTCGGCTGGTGTTAAACTGGAAAGTGTGATCTTCATCATAACCTGCTTAAACAGAGACAAGAGACACTGCTATGCAACATATCATCGAGGGCTTCCTCAACTTCCAAAAAGAGATTTTCCCTCAACGCAAGGAACTCTTCCGCAGCCTGGCATCCAGCCAGAATCCTAAGGCACTTTTCATCTCCTGTTCCGATAGCCGCCTGGTTCCAGAACTCGTTACTCAGCAAGATCCAGGACAGCTTTTCGTTATCCGCAACGCCGGTAATATCGTACCGTCATTTGGTCCGGAACCAGGTGGTGTATCCGCAACCATCGAATACGCGGTTGTCGCACTTGGCGTAACGGATATCGTCATCTGCGGTCACTCCAATTGTGGCGCGATGAAAGCCATTGCCGATAGCCAGCCCCTGGATCCGATGCCCGCTGTCGCTCACTGGCTGCACTATGCCGATGCCGCGAAAGCCGTGGTCGATAAAAAAACCTGGGATAACCCAATCGATAAAGTTAACGCCATGGTGGAAGAGAACGTTATCGCACAGCTTAACAACATTAAAACGCATCCTTGTGTCGCGGTTGGGCTGCGCAATAATGCGCTTCGTCTGCACGGTTGGGTGTATGACATCGAAAGCGGTGAAATCCGTACCCTGGATAAAAACAGCAAAACCTACGTTTCCCTTGCAGATAACCCGCAGGTGCATTTCGAGTAATTCCCCCACTGGAGCAAGGATGCTCTGGACATCTCCTCTCCCTATTTCTGTTAGTGGACAAAACAGGGGCTTGCGACTAGTTTTAAAGTAGCCACTGGTGTTCCACATCGGTTTTCGCACATTTATACAACATTGCGGCAGGCTCATTCACTGAGTCGCAAACAGCTGTTCATACATGGTGCAGACGATAAAAAGGAGCAGGTGCAGATGCAAACAAAAATAAAAAGAATAATGGATAAGTTATTTTATCATGAGTCGTGGGACATCATGCTTATTAAGGATAATGGTACACACTCATTCCCCGACAACACTCTGGAGATATTAAGCAAATCCACTGCGCAGCAGTTAAAAAAGAAATATACATTTCAGGCCGATCCTTTTCTGATTGAAAAAGACGATAAACTGTATGTTTTCTATGAAGCTCTTAGCTTTCGCAACTCAAAAGGCACGCTACGATGTCGCGTTCTAGACCGTGAACTGGTTGAACTTGAAGATATTAGGCTTGAAGGCTTTGACGACTTAAAGTGTCATTTGTCATTCCCTTATCTGATACATATCAACGATCAACTCTTCATGATCCCCGAGTCTTCAGAAAGAAAAGAGGTAATACTGTTTCAGTCAATTGAGTTCCCTGCACGCTGGAAGCAAGTTAAAGTTTTAATCTCTGATACCGAATTAACTGACAACGTATTTATCTCAGTTAATGAAACCTGTTATCTGTTGTCCACCACGATGGATAACGAAATAATTATTCATTCCGCAGATCATATTTATGGACAATGGCAGCGGATTACCCCCTCATTAAAGGTGAGCAATCCTCATCATCGAGGTGCAGGTGCCTCCTATCAGGTCGAAAATAAAATGTACTTCCTTACACAGGAGTGCACACCTGAAACTTATGGAAAATCAATCTATATCAAAGAATTAGTGACACTAAACGACGCTAATTTTGCTGAAACTCTGATCGAACAAATCAATTCGTCGATCAACCACAGTGACGGCGTCCACACGCTGAACTTCTCAAATAACTATATTGTTTATGATACAAAAGTTAATAAGTTCAGTCTGTTGGCAATCTTTAAAAAAATAGCATATAAATGTATGATAAAATACAGAAACACTTACCTTACCCGGCAAAATAACTGATTCACTGGATTCTCGGGTGGCATTGGTAGAAAATCGCTCGGGTTTATAGCATTTTTCTGGAGTCTGTATGGCAATTCTTGTCACTGGTGGTGCAGGTTATATTGGTTCACATACTGTGTTAACGCTACTGGAAAGAGGCGATGATGTCGTAGTCATCGATAATCTGGCGAACGCCAGCAGAATCTCGCTGGACAGGGTCGCGGAACTCACCGGAAGAGAGCCCACTGTCTATATCGCCGATGTTCTCGACAGGCAGGCATTAAAAAACATTTTCGCCGACCATAACATCACCGATGTCATTCATTTTGCGGGACTCAAATCGGTTTCAGAGTCGATAAAAGAGCCCCTCGCCTACTATGAAAACAACGTCACCGGTACGCTGGTTTTGCTGGATGAAATGCTGGCTGCAGGCGTTAATCGTTTCATTTTTAGCTCATCTGCCACGGTATATGGTAATCCAGAAAGCGTACCGCTGAGCGAGCAATCACCTACGGGCGGCACCACTAATCCGTACGGCACCTCTAAGTTGATGGTCGAACAAATTCTGGCCGATTTCTCACGTGCACAACCCGATTTTCGCATTACCTGCCTGCGCTATTTCAACCCGGTTGGCGCCCATCCATCGGGTCGGATTGGTGAAGATCCTAACGGTATCCCTAATAACCTGGTTCCGTATATCTCCCAGGTCGCGATTGGTAAGCTGGAAACCGTATCGGTATACGGTAATGATTATCCAACCCCTGATGGTACCGGTGTGCGTGATTATATTCACGTCATGGATCTGGCGACCGGTCATTTAGCCGCGCTGGATTGCCAGAACAAAGGCGCGGCTCACAAAGTGATTAATCTCGGTACTGGAGTCGGGTATTCCGTACTTGACCTCATTGAGGCATTTGAAAAAGCGGCACAGACAAAAATTAATTATCAGTTTGTCGCCAGAAGACCCGGAGATATTGCCGAATGTTGGTCTGACCCATCGCTGGCATACAAAGAGCTAGGTTGGAAGGCCATCTATAACCTTGATGAAATGATGCGTGACACCTGGAACTGGCAAAAAAATAACCCGAATGGGTATCAAATTTAATGTTCTCAGCAGCGAGCCTGACCGTCAGGCTCGCTGCTGTGTCTGACTAGCGTACCGTTATTGTTGACACCCGGTACCAGCCGCTGCTCTGTTTCCCTTCATTGGCAAAGTTAATTCTCGCCGCACCCGACTTATCCAGCATCGCAACCTCAATCGCGTATTGCCCTTTCGCCAGTCGGCCTGGCATAGATAACGCATAACTGACCTGATACTTACCGGGGAGCCAGCGGCGAATATCCTCCGCGGAATTCCCCTGTGCCACCACCTTATTGGCGCTGTCTACGACCCGGAATGCCAGCATGTATGGCAGATAAATCGGTGCGATACCCTCATTGTACCAAGTACTGTTTAATGTCAGCGTTTGTCCACTGTCCCACACGGGCTCATGGCTCAGGGACGCAAGGCGAAATCGATAGCCCAATTTGGTCAGCGCATTGTCGACAATCGGTCGATAGTCGCTGGGTATCGTTCTCGATTTCAGGTTAATGGTACTGGCGTGCTGCTTGACCGCCCAGTCAAAAATCCCCTGCACTTCAGCACGTGTATAGTGAAAGGTGTTCTTCCAGTCCTGCATATACGAGCAGATCTCCAGACTCACCGGCGCACGTTTCCAGACGTCGTTGAACCCTGAATAACTCTGCTGCGCAGCCAGCAATCGCTGCGGGTAATCATCAGCCATATGGTTCCAGGTGTCCGAAAATACGCGCAGGTCCCCCCAACAGTCCGCACGCCACCCAGCCCCACGCGCCACCGCATTCGCCAGACTTTGACCGCCGCTTATCAGCATGGTTTTTGGCGTCACCGGAAAAGCAGAAAAGTGCATCGCGACGTAGCGATCCAGTTGCGCCGTGGTGTATCGCTCCAGTAATGGCTTCAGGTTCGGGAAGTTGCTGTTATGCCATTCTCCCCACGATCCCACCATGCCAATATCAACAAACGCGAGATTCTCATTACCATCGTAGCGTTTACCAAATGCGTTCAACAGACGCTGGCTGTATTCAATAAACAGAGGATCGTCTAAATCCGGGGCAAATGTCTTTTTATCCGGCGTCCAGGTTCCTTTCACACCTTTTTTAATCAGCCAGTCAGGTATTTGCGAACCGCTTTCCGGCTCTGCCAGAGCCATAAATCGTAGCCCGACATTCATCGCAGGACGATGTGCCGCCGCGTATTTGAAGGCATCATCCACCAACGCAAAATTGTACTGGCCTTCGACTGGCTCCAGATCCCGCCAGTAAAAACGCTCGTATTCAAATCCGGTATTGGGATAGTCCGCCAGCCCCAGCGTTTCACCATATCCCTGATGAAAACTTGCCACGCCAATCCCCGGATTGGTTAACGGGCCCGTCAATGCTTTGGGGGTAACGGTCGTCAATGCGGCCATAACCGTCAGCGGGAAAAACATGCACAACAACGCACAAACCCATTTACGCTTCATCGCAATGACGTCCTCCACCAATTTGTTAACGCTAGCGGTCTTTCAGGCTTAACCACCAGTCCCAGATACCTACGTGAAAATTTTGGAACACATCAATACCTAACGCGGATTTGATCATATACAGCGTCAGCAATATGCAGCAGGTGACGAATAGCACGGCAATCAGCAGCAAAAAAGTGAGCAACATTCTCGACAGGGTTGATTCCTGGCGATGCTGGCGGCGTAAATCTCTGCCAAACAAAAAAACCAGATAATAACGCTTACTGAAAAAAGGAAAGCTTCTGCGAATATCGATCTGATGCCGCGAAGTCAGGGTTGTAGCAAGGAGCGCTTTTTCCACCCCTTCTTTTTGTTCAGGGGTCAATTCCTCCGCTATCCGCTCATCAAGGTGAGCGTAAAACCGTTCGATGGCAGGAGGACGATTTTGAGGACTGGTCAAAATTAACCTATATCTTTATCAATGGAGTGGTAGACGTTAACCGTCTTTTTGGCGATTTCATGCCAATTGTAGTTTTGCAAATATACACCATAGTCCACGCTATTTGCTGTTGCCCCTTGGCCTAATTTTTCAGCCAGACCGGTTACATCTCCCACCTTAAAATAGTCCTCGGCGGGCAGTTGAACTTCAAGGTTAGCCGGAATATCACTGACGACGGCCGGAAGAGAAAATGACATTGCCTCCAGCAGCGCAATAGGCAATCCTTCATGGTATGAGGGCATCACAAACAATTTAGCCTGCGAAAACACCGCCTGAAGTTCGTCACCACGTAAAAAACCAGTCATCACAACGCCTGGCGTGTCGGCGGCAAGCTTTTTGAGGCGCACGCTGTATTCGGTCGGATGATCCGCATCGCCAATTAACACTAACGGCATGGTCAAACCACTGTGTTGATAAGCGGCGATGGCATCATGCATCCCTTTTTCTTCCACAAACCGCCCAACCACCACGAGGTAGTTTTTCGGCTGCAGCCCAAAGCGGGAGAGCGTATTGTCGATGGTAAGCTGTGATAATAACCTCGGCTCGTTCACGCCATTGTGAATTAAATGCGCATCATAGCGACCGTGTTTTTTCTGGATCAGTTGATTAATAACGTCAGAAATCACAATCACCTCGTTGGCATATCTCACCGCCCAACGCTCACCCAGCAACAATATTTTTTTGGCTACAAACCCCCATTTCTGGCGATCGTAATCGGGCCCGTGGTGGGTAAAAACCACCTTTTTACCCATCACGCGTAAGAGTGGGATCACAAGGCCGGGGCCGATAGCATGGACATGCACAATATCTGAATGGTCGATACGTGTCCTAAACGCCGCTAAAACGGAATGGACAATCGCTTCCAGCGAGCGCTTTTTGGGCGCCCACAGCGCGTAGGTTTCGACTTTCTTATATACCGATCGTTTGTAATTTACATATGGCGAGCGAGCAATCACGCAAATATCCACGTCGAACTGCTGTTTAATGGCAGGATAAAGATTCTGACAGTGTGTCTCCACACCGCCCAATACATCGGGAATACCACGCGTTCCAAAAACCGTTATTTTTTTACTCATACTATGGCCTGCTCAGCAGTTCTTTATACAGCGCCTGGAGGGTATCCATATGTTTATTCAGCGCATATTTTTCACTCAACCGCGCACGACCATGTAAACCCATATTCCTCGCCTTCTCAGGCGAGTCGGCCAGAGCGTCCATCGCATTGGCTAACTCCTGCACATTGCCCGGTTCGAATAAAATCCCTTCGACACCGTCACGAATTTGTTCCGGTATACCGCCGATGCGCGACCCGATAACCGGTTTGCCTAAGGACATCGCCTCTAATATCGCCATAGAACAGTTTTCATAGCATTCTGAAGGCAGGATCACCGCTCGCGCATGCTTAATAAGGTTGTCGAGGGCTTCCCCTTGTTGCACATAACCTAAAAACTCAACATCCGGATATTTGGCGGCTAATTCATCATGCAACGGACCGTGCCCCACAACTTTCAGCGGCGCGCTGTTCTGCATTTTTTTATGCGCTGCCAACAACGTTGCCACGCCCTTTTCACGGCTCAGACGGCCGAAGTACAGCATATAGCCTTCATCGCTTACTTCGGCCAGGGGACGGCTGTCATCAACGCCATTGACGATGACATCAATGCGCGAATTTGGCAGCGTGCGCAGCAAAACACCGCGTAAAAAAACGCTTGGTGAAACAATCACATCCAGTGCCTGATAGTTTTGTGCAATGTACTGCCAGGTTGCCTCCAGGGAGAGCAGTAAACTTTTTGAGGCTGAACCTTCCTGACAACGATACCTGAAGGCATTGAAAACCGTTCCGGTAATACAGGAATCACACACCTTGCCGTCGCGCAGCATAGAATACGCGGGGCACACAATCTTATAGTCATGCGCAGTCAGCACCGTTTTGCAGCCAAAATTGCGCGCAACTTTAATCAACGCCGGTGTTAACTGATGGTAGATGTTGTGAAAGTGGACAATATCCGGGCGCTCTTTTTCTAATAACGCCAGCATTTTTTTGCAGGCCTGCGAATTATGAATAAAGTTAACCGCCGTTTTGATACCACCCAGCAGATTGCTCGCTTTGTGGTAGTCCACATTACTTACGAAATAATCCGTATAGTCCGAGGGGAAATTATTCTCATGAAGCATAGAGAAATCAATAACCTGCACTCCGGCCTGTTTCAGCATATCGCGCTCTTGAAAATAAACCGTTTCCGCGCCGCCTTTGATGAAAAAAAACTTGTTAACCAATAATACTTTCATGGCGCCTGCCCCGGTTATTCATGAATGATTTTACTGTTAGGCGGAGTCAGCGGATCGCGTACCGGATAAAAAATACCTTTGATCAGCCCCGCTGAGCGTACGATTAAATTAATAACGCTTTGCAGCCCATCTGTTAACGAGCGGTTTTGCACAATCTTCAACAAAGCAAACGCCAGTAATGGTAGAAGCGCAACGGCAAACACATTGATATTTAAACTGAGCAGCGTCACAAATAAGAGAATAAGGTAGAGCGCAAATACCGCCTCATTCTTCACGATGTTGAATGACTGGGAAAACCAGGGTTTCCCCCAACTACAACGCAAAAGCTCACCTGGCGCCTGGTAATAACCACTGGTCCAGCGCCGCGCCAGCATCTTAAACGTCGGCAGCGTATGTGACGTATGGCTGAAGTAAGGAATATCCAGACGCCGCAGTTTATAGCCTGCTTCGATTAAACGCAGGCCCAGTTCAGCCTCTTCATACGCGTGCAAATTACGGTTAGTCAGATAACCAATTTTTTCAATTGCCGACCGACGATACAGCCCACCGCCACCCAGATGATCGCTATCCCCGAGTGGATAGATTTTATTAATGCGTTGCTTACGCGATTTAAATTCATAGTTTACGGCATCGTCCATTTCAACGGTTCCCGCAACGCCTGCATATTCTGGTTCGGCCTGCAAAAACGCGACGGCCTGATCCACAAAGTCCTCCTCCAGCTCCATGTCGCCGTCCATCAGCAGCAGATATTCCCCTTCACTATACAGATAACCTAACTGGTGCCCGACGCCACAGCAGCGATCGCCAGGGTCAGTTAAGGACACTACGGTCACCCCTTTATCGATCGCAAGCTGTTGGGTGTTATCCGTTGACAGACTATCTGCCACAATAATTTTGTGTGGATAATCAATAAGCTGCTTACGGATACTGTCAATCGTCTTCTCAATACATTTAGATTCATTGAGTGTTTTAATACTCACTGAAATAAACGGTTTTTGGTCCATACAATTACCCTACGCAGCGAAGGACGGTTCGACGAATCACTAAACTTGATCCTAGTGATAAATAGAACAGGAATTGTAACATCGGTGTAATCATCAGTATCTGGCTGTAAGGTAAGCTAATTAAGCAACTGATAGCAAAAGCGTTAAACGCCGGTGCAAAGCTCAATAACTGGAGATCCTGCTGGTCCAGTTGTTCAAGCGTCAGTAATGGCTTTGGCTGACAAACTTTCAGGATATAAATGAATAAGCTAATAAAGAGCAACGTGCCGATCACCCCAACTTCCCACAGCAGCATACTCAGGGAAGTCGAGTCGAGAATTAAGTTGTAGATAATATTCAAAAAGCCCGGCGACACCGTACTACCACTGTTAGTGGCATTGAGTCCGTAGCCAAATAACGTTCCTGAAAGCCCCCACAGATCGTTATTTTTCAACCAGAACAGGAACGTCGTAAAGCGCCCTAATTCACCGGTAGACATAATGTAGTTCGGATCAAAGATATAGCTTAAGGAGTCGATAAAAATACTTAACGAGCTTTTCGATGGATCGCCACCGAACGCTGTAGAATAATAGTACGCGAGGATCACAATCGACAGGCTAATAAGCAACAGCATTCCCGCCACAATAACCAACAACGTCTTCAGATTGACCTTACTAACGTCTTTGACGTAGCTCGGTGAAAGCCACACCCACGCCAGGAATATAGGCGATAGCAGGATGACAAACTTCACTTCACCAATGATGCATAACCCGATACCGAGAACAATATGCAGCGCCATGGATTTGAACGTGGTGAGTCCATGCTTATATTCTGAGACTTTTAACAACATAATTAACAGGCAAAACAGGCCCATTGCGGCAGTATTCCCGCCTCCCATTGGGTCACCGCCAAACGTGCCAACCACGGAGTCCCATTTCTCATCTTCGCCGCGCACCGCAACGCGCTGGGGAACAACCAGTAAAACCTGATAAATCATTACCGGAATCTGCGCGTAAAACACCCAATACAGATAGCGCGTTGCGCGGTAAATCTGTGATTCCCTGCAAAAGCCCAGCAGCAAACAGATCATCACCAGCGACAGCGCAATTTCATTTTTAAATGCCACAATCGCGACGGTGATCCCGCCCTGAATCAGCGTCGATGCTCCAGCCAGCACCAGAAACGAAAAGTACAACGCCAGGACAATCGTCTCCTGGGCATCCAGATGTAAGGAGCCATCACGCGTCTGCATCACCAATAATCCCACCATCAACAGGGTCAGGAAAAAAGGTATCCACAGCACTGACTGCATGCCGGTAAAGTATTGCACCAGGCCACACAGGATCAGCGTGACAAAGGTATAAACCTGTAAATAGTATCCGGTATTCAGCGTCATAGTATCACCGGCTTGTCTTTCAGGAGATTGGCTCGCTTATTCATTTTCAGATAAATGAAGGCGTAGCGAATAAATGTCAGTGAAGAAAACAAGATGACCGACGTTGCATAATCTTTATAAAAATAGGGCGTCACAACAAAAGCGAAGAGTACAATCGCCAGCTGTTCCAGTTGGATACGCAGAAAATAGCGATGGGAACCAAAAATAAGCTCTATCACCGTCAGAGGGCTTATCGCCAGCGCCGGGAATAAATAGGGCAACATGTAGCGTGATGTCTCAATGGAGTTTATCCAGTCTTCGCTAAAACCAAGGCGCATCACAATCGGGTAGAAAATAAACACGCCAAGAGTACAGATAACCCCCAGTACCAACAATAGCATACGTACCTTGGTATACTCCTGATAGTTAAAGGTATTATTTCTGAAGTCGATAGACCACTTGGAAAAAATAGTATTACGCACCGCATTCCCGATGATCACCACCGGAGCCAGGCAAAAGCGGCTAACCACGGAAAAATAACCCGCCGTCAGCGCCGAGAACCAAAAGTTAATCAGCATAATAGGCAAATTGCTGCTGGCCATCGCCAACACTTCCGCGCTGCCCACTTTGGTAATGTGATGAATATTCTGTTTGAAAAAATGCCAATTACTGGCGGGTCGCAGATGTCTGGCCGCCACCGAACGAATATCAAACGAATGCAAAATACAGCTTATGGTCAGCACCATCGTCACGCAGGCCCACGACCAATAAAATAGTTGTACATGGTGCGTAAGAAGGACGGAAAGTACAACGACCACAGAAACAGAAATACGCTGGAAGATCAGAAAACGAAAGTTAGCCGTGCGTAGCGACAGGTTTTCCGAGATTAAAACCCACGCCGTTGCCAGCGTCAGTAAATAGAGGAACAGGATGTTCTGGTGAAACAGCCACGCGGTGAGTACGGCGTAAGGTAAGGCAATGATCGTGCTTTGTATTAGGCAAAACACGACATTCTGCACCAGTTCATCATCCTGCTGTTTAGGAATTAACAGCTGTGATGCAAAGGTACACACCTGAGCGCCCACCACGGCGATGCTGTAGTTGAGCGCATAAAGCCCCACTTCAGCCATATCGTACTTGTGTGAAATCAACCAAATAGACAGTGCACCAATCAACTGCGAGATGACTGATGAACCGGCTATCGTGGAAGCGCTCTTCAGTAGACTCATACGCGGCCTGGCGTTGCCATCAGTTGATCGGTACTGAAGTTCAGTGAACGCAGACCCTCTTGCGTCTCAAGATCCTTTTCTTCAACTGCATTGAGCACCGCACCAATCACCACGCCGTTATTTTCCTCGATCTTATCCAGCGCGTTGGCGATTTGTCCCGCCGACCCCGCCCCGGCTTTCACAATGAAAACAACGCCATCGACGGCACGTTTGATCAGTTGAACATCCTGGCTCTGATTCACAGCAGCAACATCAATAATGATGCGCTGATAATGCGATTTCAACTCGCGCATTAAGAGTTCAACATGCTCCGACGACAGCATCAGTAAAGATGAGATGGTGTTCTTGCCGTGTGGAATAAAGTCGAGATTATCACTGAGTTTGATCCTCGCCTGTTCAAGCTCTGTCTCCCCGCGCAGCAGTTCCGCTAAGCCTGCGGATGTAGCTGACGCCAGCTCGGATGTGAGCCCACCACTGTTAAAGAAATCTGCATCAATAAGCAGTGTTTTCTGGTCGAAACTAAAAGAGTTCGCTAACAGATTCGCCAACAAAGAACGCCCATCGCCGTGCTCCGTCGACGCCACGGCGAGCGTCTGTAAAGGTCGACTATCCAGCATAATCCGGGTACGGATACCGTGCACAATATCGGCATTAAGCGGGTTCTTCATGATCATGTCCCGCACCTGTGCGCGCCCTGAGGTTCCGCTAAAACGACGAATTTCACCCAGCGGAACAACATTGAGCCGTTTTTTCATGCGACTGAGGGTACCGATTGAGTTATCCATTGCCGCTTTGACAATGAAATACATGATGCTGAACACCACCACCAGCATGACCACCATCAGCAACAATAAAGATTTATTCGGTTTCGCCGGTTTTAACGCGGGAACCGCAGGGTCGTATAACACCGCATCGGCATTCACGCCGGACAGCGACAGCTCCTGAGTACGTTGATAAAGCGATTTATACAGGTCTTCCATTTTATCTAACGACAGCTTTTGACTGTTCCAGGCATCCCGTTTTGACGCCATTTTCTGGAAGATCTCTTTCTGCTCAATCACTTGCTGTTGATAGTTTTTTTCGTCCGCCAGCGCCGCCAGATATTGCTGACGTAAACCGACTTTCAGCTCGCCCAACACTCGTCCGGTCTGGCTTTGGATCGACTGAACATCGGCCTCGGCTTTTAAAATGGCGGGATTTTTTGGCCCATAGACTTTACGCTGTTCGGACAACGTTCGTTGCGCCTGAATCAACGCAATGCGCAAATCCTGGATCTGAGCGTGGTTAGAGACCGAAGGCAGCGAGATAACGCTCTCAATGGACTTACCTCCCCCGTTCACCTCGTTATAGACGGATTCAGCGGCAACCCGACGCTGGGTCGCATCGGCCAGGCGATTAGTTACGATACTTAACTGCTCGGTTTCAAAACCATCGATACCGCGGAAGGTCAGCAGACCGGCATTTTTCAGATAGCTGTCCATCTCGTCTTTTTGCTTAGCTATCGACTTCTGAATCTCTTCCATTTTTTCAAAATTCAGTTCGCGAGCTTTCTCCACCTTCAGACGTTTCTGCTCCACCGTATAGTTGATGAAAGCCTGCGCGACGCCGTTGGCAATATCAGCCGCAACCTGAGGCGAAGTTGATTCATAGGTAATGGACGCCAGGTTCGTCGTGCGAATACCGATGACATTCAGGTTTTTCGATAACGTTTTCAGCGCTTGCTCCATTCTCAGTTGCCGACTTTCATTGCTATCAGCCCCCTGAGCACCGGCTTTTTCCCCGGTAAACTCCGGGTTTTCATCCAGCTTCATATCACGTACGGCTTGCTCCAGCACAATACGTGAATGCATCAACGCATATTGTGTTTCGTAGTAACCACTGCGTGTTGAATCGAAACCATCAACCTGTGGAAACGGAGAAACGTTATCAGCCTGCGCCTTAATCAGCACCGTCGCCGTTGAAACATACTTTGAGGACATCATGCTGATTAACGGATACGCGACGACCCCGGCAACGATACCGGCCAGCGCGATTTTCCAGGCGTTCTTTTTCAGCTCTTTGGCAAAGCGGGAGAATTCGACACTGCTTTCTCGTTTTTTGCCGTTTTCCACTATTGATAGTTTCATCGTCAGAAGAACCCCATGCCAATAATCACGACATCCCCAGGATGAACAGAGTGCGTTAAATCGACATTCTCAAGCAGCTGATTGCTCCCTGACAGGCGAATGTTGATATCTTTTCGGTCAGCACGATCTGTAAATCCACCCGCCTGCGCAATAGATTTCTCGACGGTAAGCCCTGGCTCATAGGCGAAGCCATTTGGACTTTTTACCTCACCTGAAACATAGTATTTGCGGAACTCGGCAATACTCACCGTCACCATTGGAGATGTAAAATAATCTCCGGTCAGGCGTTGAGTTAATTCTTTAGTCACTTGATCAACTGTTTTATCTTGTAATTTAAGAGCACCAACAAACGGGAAATTAATTTCCCCGCTCTTATCCAAAATAAACCGCATCGTCATATCGGGTTGACCATGAACAGCGATATTGACCGTATCCCCCGCCCCAAGCCGGTAATCCTGCTGAACAGTAGCAGGATCGTCCATTAATCGCGGGCTGGACGCTGTGCATCCGACCAACAGGATACTGAATAGCAAAACCGCGCACAGTTCTATTATTTTCATTTTAGATCTGAACCTTAGCTTTAAGCATAATCATAGAATTATCATAACCCAACGTTCTAATGACTTCCTGATTGTCGTTGGGACCGATATAAAACGAGTCAGTATCCTTATTCGAATTTAATGTATCTATCTGATATTTAATCTCAAAATTAACCGACGGCGTGTAGTCATAGCTCATGGTGACACTAAACACGCCATCTTTATCATGTCGATCCTTGTTCTGTTTTTTATAGTCTTCCGAAGTGAATGAGTAGTCCAATAAAGTAGAAAAACGAGTGCCTAACCAGAAATGCTGGTAAGAAAGGCCATACTGGGTCACTAAAATATATCCCCCAACTTCCGATGGGTCTTTAATGCTTTGCGCAGAGTGGGCCGTGAAAACAGACTGCTGTAACGGCTTCCACTCCGCTTTTATGTCCCAGTTTAGACCATTAAAATCATGCGAGTTTGCGTTGTTTTCAAATGTTTTATACAGCCATGAAATATTCATGTCGACATTGGTTTTCCCCGTCAACTGCGACTTCAGGCCATACAGTAAATAATACTCATTAGTGTCTTTATCTGAGTTGTTATCATAGCGACGCTGGTTAGTAATAAAGCTATAGCGAAAGCGCGTTCTGGATGAGTATTGGTCAAAAACTTCCGCTATCAGGCTATTTTCATGCCATTCCTGTTCCTGAATATAATTGTAGAAGTCCTCACTGCTGTCCCGAACATCAGAGGTGTTACCGAAAGTCAGTTTTTTGTATAACAACGCCAGTTCCGCTTTGCCGCGACCATCAGGCGCACCGTAGCTGTAGCGCAATTCGCTATTGATAAAATTCGTCGTCAGCGGAGATTTAATCCCATACTGCTCAAACTGACTCGGTAGAAACCCCTCGGTGATGTCACGACCGCGGGATTCATGCCCAAGCGAATCCTCCAGATTGAGGGTTAAGCCATGCTTGAGTCCATAACGCCAGGCACCGTTAAAACGGAAAAAATGATCGTTGTAGTTATCAGCAGAATCGCTTGAGTAATTACGATAATCCCCAGAGTACATCAGCAAATACTTATCCTGACCACGCTCTCCAATCATGCTCAGAACGGGCGCCGCACTCTGAAACGATGAACCGATAGCATCGCTGCTATGTGGCTGATAAGACACGTTATCATTATAACCATAGTCCACAGCGACCTTGCCCTGGAAGTCTATCCCCGCAAAGCCAATGTGTGATTTCGGTGTTAAATCAGCCCATGCGGACTGCGATATCACGATTCCGGTAATAACGAGTAATTTAGTATGCATTCTTACCGACAAATCCTTTGAAAATAGTTTTAATAATAATTTTTATATCCAGCCATAACGACCAGTTTTGAATGTACTCAATATCGTACTGAACCCTTTTTTCCATCTTATAAAGCGCATCGATCTCCCCGCGGAACCCGTTGATCTGCGCAAGCCCAGTGATCCCTGGCTTAACTTTATGGCGAATCATGTAATTTTCGACCTGTTTTCGGTACTGCTCATTATGCGTAACCGCATGAGGTCTGGGACCGACAATCGACATACTTCCCTGCAAAACGTTAATAAATTGCGGAAGTTCATCCAGCGAAGTGCGGCGCAAAAAGCTCCCGAATTTGGTTACCCGCGGATCGTTTTTAGTGGCCTGAATAACCGTATCGGAATTCTCCATGACGCGCATAGAACGAAACTTCCAGACCTTAATTTTTTGCCCACTCAAGCCATAGCGGTCCTGTTTGAAAAAAACCTGCCCACGGGACGTGAGTTTGATACCAATGGCAATCGCCAGCATCAGGGAGGAAATCATCACCATAATGATGCTGCCAAGAACCAAATCTTCCGCCCGCTTAATAAACGAGCCCGCCCCCTCAAAAGGTGAACTAAAGATACCGATAGTTTGCAGATTGTGGATGGAGCGTAACTTGGACATGTTGTTACTGTAGGTATAAAAGTCAGGGACAATATAGGTATCTACGGTGGTGTCTGACATCATGGCCAAAAAGTGACGAATACGATGTAAAGCAACCATCGGTAAAGCAATATAGATTTCGTCTATGTTTCCCTTCTTGGCTTCCTCGACCAGATTGATCACCGGACCACGAAAGGGGCTTTTAACCTTATCAACGACATCGCCACAGCGAGATAAGGCGCGCTCATCATAAAAGGCCAGATCTAATGTGATATTGGCGTATTCATTCATTAGCGCGGTTTCTGCGGCCAGACCATTGTCGGTCAGACCAATAATCGCCACACGGATACTCTTTTTCGTTGAATACTTAAAAATAAAAAAACGAATGTAGTAAAGAAAAGGTAATGGAATGAAGTACCAGTAAATAATGGCTGAATAAAAAGGGGAAGGCAGTCTGTCTAAGTAGCCCAGTGACTCAGGTTCAGCCACCGTCATACTGACCAGTTCGTTAAAAAAAATCGCCAGCAGCGTACAAAAAACCAAGCGCTTTTGATTACGTAAACCGATCGTCTTAATCTTTTGCTGGTACATTTTAATGTATTCAGCAAACAGCAAGAAAAAGATTGAGAAGAGAAGACTCAAAATGGCAATGGTGTTAAAGGGCACCAAACCCAGCAGATGGGCACTAAAAATTAACGTCACATTGATAACAATGAAATCGACCAGTTTTAAAAAGACTGGATATCCTTGGCTGCTAATCTTTAGCGATTTTTTAAGCATATCTCAGCCCATTATTTATTGATCTTTAATTGTTTTTTTCTCATTTCATGTTGCTAATTATATCACAAGTCTAAAAAACGCAATGGTACATTGTCAGTAAATGTAAAAAATAATACTCATTACTGTGACAACACTCCCCAGTGAAATCGTATCTATATGATTTTAATGCAGATGACATCAATAGAAGTTTTATCTACCTCAGCAAAAAATATAACCTTTAACAACATTTTCGCTATTGACAGATAACATCCCATGGTCTATGAAAAAGTGTTTTATGTATGATAAATTGCACAAAAGTATTGTTTCAGTGACGTTGAATCAACTTAGGAAGGTGCGAACAAGTTCCTGATATGAGATCATCATATTCATCCGGAGCGCATCCCAGAGGGACATCATGAGCCATCAACTCACCTTCGCCGATAGTGAATTCAGCACTAAGCGCCGTCAGACCCGAAAAGAGATTTTCCTCTCCCGCATGGAGCAGATTCTGCCATGGCAGAATATGACCGCTGTCATCGAGCCGTTTTATCCCAAGGCGGGCAATGGCCGACGGCCCTATCCGCTGGAGACCATGCTGCGTATTCACTGCATGCAGCATTGGTACAACCTGAGCGACGGTGCCATGGAAGATGCCCTGTACGAAATCGCCTCCATGCGCCTGTTTGCCCGATTATCCCTGGATAGCGCCCTGCCGGATCGCACCACCATCATGAATTTCCGCCACCTGCTCGAGCAGCATCAACTGGCCCGTCAATTGTTCAAGACCATCAATCGCTGGCTGGCCGAAGCAGGCGTCATGATGACCCAAGGCACTTTGGTGGATGCCACCATCATTGAGGCACCCAACTCTACCAAGAACAAAGAGCAGCAACGCGATCCGGAGATGCATCAGACCAAGAAAGGCAATCAGTGGCACTTTGGCATGAAGGCCCACATTGGTGTCGATGCCAAGAGTGGCCTGACCCACAGCCTGGTCACCACCGCGGCCAACGAGCATGACCTCAATCAGCTGGGTAATCTGCTTCATGGAGAGGAGCAATTTGTCTCAGCCGATGCCGGCTACCAGGGAGCGCCACAGCGCGAGGAGCTGGCCGAGGTGGATGTGGACTGGCTGATCGCCGAGCGTCCCGGCAAGGTAAAAACCTTGAAGCAGCATCCGCGCAAGAACAAAACGGCCATCAACATCGAATACATGAAAGCCAGCATCCGTGCCAGGGTGGAGCACCCGTTTCGCATCATCAAGCGGCAGTTCGGCTTCGTGAAAGCCAGATACAAGGGGCTGCTGAAAAACGATAACCAACTGGCGATGTTATTCACCCTGGCCAACCTGTTTCGGGTGGACCAAATGATACGTCAGTGGGAGAGATCTCAGTAAAAACCGGAAATAACGCCAGAAATGGTGGAAAAAATAGCCTAAATAGGCTGATTCGATGTGTTTGCGGGAAAAAAATCGGCCCAGATCCGCGAAATTTTAATCAGCGAGTCAGCTTGGGAAGAAATGACCTGCTTATTCGCACCTTCCTTAATGCTGGATGATGTAACTAAACATTTGAGTTGCTGCCAGTAACATCGCGGCAGGATCTCAATACAGCCCCCGGGCACCGGCTTTGCCGGCTCCACGGCTCCGGAAATCACGCCCTGTACGTCGCAAGCGCCGTACAGCCCGCTCACCGGAGTTAAAAGGGCTTAATGAAACGACATCATAGCTATAAGCGGGTCATGGCTTAGCAGGGCGAAGGGATGGATTGGTGGAACCTATCATCAACGTTACCGGCTGCGCCGGGCTACGGCGCCATTAACTCCTGTGTTCTGGTCAACTTCTGAGGGCGCCTCTATGCGCCTTTGGCGCATTCCTGGAATGCCTGCGCGCTGCTCGGCATTCTTAAGCCGAATATTGAAGCTGCATTTCCGGCTACGACGGGCTGAGATCGCTGAATGGCTGGATGTGGTGTGAACGGCTTTCTGACGGGCAGACCGGATGGGTTCCCCTGGCGCTGCTGCATAAGCATGAAGGGAAAACCTGAATATGGTCTTGTGGTTCCTGAGGAGCAGAGCGCGCTGCCTGTTTTTGATACCACGGTCAGAAGCCGTAGCATTTATGCTTTTCTGAAGGGGGTCAGTTTGGATATCGAAAATTATTGTACTATAAGGGCTTCCCCGGCATGTCAACGCCGGTGTTTACGGTTTCTGTCTGCACTATAGTAAAAAAATAAAGGGGAGAGACTGCGGTACTATAAACGGTCATGATGAATCGTCATCGATTCGGACCCTGATGAAAGACGCTCGTGAGGCTCTAGTTCGTTAGTCGGGTACACTTGCCCTGTACAATAAGTAGATATACCTCACGGGGTCTAACCCTTTATCATCAACGAGTTGCAGATCAGATGGTCATACAGCTTTGTACTTTAGCTGGCTGAGTACAACCTGAAATCATCACCGTAATGCAATGATGCCCAGCACAGTCTTGCATTTTTGGCAGCGATGGCAACAACAGCGCGCCAGTATCCTCTGCGTTCGACCAGTGAGCAGACCCAACGACTGAATAAATCAGTCCTTTTCTCCGCCCCGATCAGTACCGAGCGGGCACCCTGAACCAGAAGTGTTCTCAGATACGAATCGCCAGCTTTCGTTATCCTGCCAAGCTTCGACTTTCCGCCGCTGCTGTACTGCGATGGTGTCAGTCCCAGCCAGGCTGCCAGCTGGCGCCCATTCTTAAAATCATGTGCATTACCGATACTGGCGACCAGCGCACAGGCCGTTGTGGGGCCAACGCCCTTCAATTCCATCAGCCGCTGACTGCGATGATCTGTTTTGGCCATGCGGGACAAAATTCGGTCATATTCAGCGATGTTATCTTCAATGCGAGCAACGTGCTCCAGCAAATCATCAACACATTGCTGAACCTGAAGTGGTAAAGAATTCTTCTGCTCAAAAACTATGTGGCGCAGGGCATCTGTACTTTGTGGGGCGATAACGCCGAATTCAGATATCAACCCCCGGAGACGATTATATGTTGCTGTTTTCTCTTCGATAAAACCCTGTCGGGTACGATGCAGACACTGCATTGCCTGCTGGCTCTCATCCTTAACCGGCACAAACCGCATATGTGGGCGACGAACCGCCTCGCAGATAGCCTGAGCATCAGCTGCATCATTTTTCCCTGATTTACCAGCGATGCGGTAAGGCGATACAAATTTAGCGGCCATCAGACGCGGCTCATGACCATACTGCCGAAACAGTCTTGCCCAGTAATGAGCCCCGGAGCACGCCTCCATCCCGATAACACAGGGCGGCAAACCAGCAATCAGCCCGGGAAGAGCTGCGCGGGTTACTCTGGATTTAACCAGAACGGTTTTGCCATTCTGGTCAACGCAATGAACAGCGAACACATTTTTAGCAAGATCGATACCGACAGTAGTAATGGTCATAACGAATCCCTCCGGGGTTGTGTTTACCCCATGATTGCACAAGAGTTAATCAGGCGCATAATCAGGGGAAGTCCCTTCCATTCGTTAAGCACATTATTTAACCAATTCGGATACGTAAGTGATTGATTTATCGTCAGTGGCTATCGCTTTTAGGTTGTCGCTCTTGCTGTATCGCATTTAGGTTATCCGATTAAGACAAAATCCCCTGAAAACGCTGTATAGCGCGGGAGTACACCCTATTGCTACAGGTAAGCCTGTTCAAAAAACAGGCTTACCGTACAATAATTCTCTATATCCAAACTGACCCCTAAAACGGCTCGATGACTTCCACCATGTTTTGCCATGGCAGAATCTGCTCCATGCGGGACAAGAAAATCTCTTTTCTGGTCTGACGGCGCTTACTGCTGAATTCACTGTCGGCGAAGGTAAGTTGATGACTCATAATGAACCCTGTTCCATGGCTCCAGATGACAAACATGATCTCATATCAGGGACTTGTTCGCACCTTCCCTGGGTTTGAGTCGGGTCGGGATAGCTTTCTGTGACTAGCTTAGGTATAAATTCACAGCGGCAAAATCTGGCACGAATCCTTATCCACTCGCTTTATCACGCAACAGTTACGCCCATTATTTTTGCCGTAGTACATGGCTTCGTCGGCTCGGTTAATTATTTCATACAGCCCTTCGTGTTCTTGCACTTGTGTCAATCCGCCGGTTACGGTGACTTTTACCGGTTGCCCAGAAATTAGAAAATCCTGGTCAGCCAGGCTACACCGTATTCTCTCCGCTGCTGATTGCGCTGCAAGCGTGGTCGTCGTTTCCAACAGGATAATAAACTCTTCGCCACCAAATCGATAAAGACGCTCGGTATTGCGAGTGGCTGATTTTAAACGCTGTGTAACTTGTTGCAGTACGAGGTCCCCGGCATTATGTCCCCAGGTGTCATTGATGGACTTAAATCGATCGATATCCATTATCAACACATACAGGTTGTTGCTGTTTCTCTGACAGCGTGCGAGAAAACCAGGAAACTCCTGATAAAGTAGATGACGTAATGGTAAGCCTGTTAAAGCATCATGCTGATTGCGGTAAGCGAAAAGATACGATTTATACGAATCGATACTGTCAATAAATGCCTGCTGCCGTTCATGGTATTGGCTGACCAGTTCCCTTGTTGCTGTCCTGGCAATCACTGCCTGAGCTAGAGTTCGTGCAATATCGTGCATAGCCTGGTGATGACGTTCGATCTCCATCACCATATTCAGGTCAAGGGTATCTCCATGGGCACTGTTGCAAAGTTAGCGATGAGGCAGCCTTTTGTCTTATTCAAAGGCCTTACATTTCAAAAACTCTGCTTACCAGGCGCATTTCGCCCAGGGGATCACCATAATAAAATGCTGAGGCCTGGCCTTTGCGTAGTGCACGCATCACCTCAATACCTTTGATGGTGGCGTAAGCCGTCTTCATGGATTTAAATCCCAGCGTGGCGCCGATTATCCGTTTCAGTTTGCCATGATCGCATTCAATCACGTTGTTCCGGTACTTAATCTGTCGGTGTTCAACGTCAGACGGGCACCGGCCTTCGCGTTTGAGCAGAGCAAGCGCGCGACCATAGGCGGGCGCTTTATCCGTGTTGATGAATCGCGGGATCTGCCACTTCTTCACGTTGTTGAGGATTTTACCCAGAAACCGGTATGCAGCTTTGCTGTTACGACGGGAGGAGAGATAAAAATCGACAGTGCGGCCCCGGCTGTCGACGGCCCGGTACAGATACGCCCAGCGGCCATTGACCTTCACGTAGGTTTCATCCATGTGCCACGGGCAAAGATCGGAAGGGTTACGCCAGTACCAGCGCAGCCGTTTTTCCATTTCAGGCGCATAACGCTGAACCCAGCGGTAAATCGTGGAGTGATCGACATTCACTCCGCGTTCAGCCAGCATCTCCTGCAGCTCACGGTAACTGATGCCGTATTTGCAGTACCAGCGTACGGCCCACAGAATGATGTCACGCTGAAAATGCCGGCCTTTGAATGGGTTCATGTGCAGCTCCATCAGCAAAAGGGGATGATAAGTTTATCACCACCGACTATTTGCAACAGTGCCGTTGGCTCAACGCCCACGCATTGCCATCCACACGCGGGCAGCTCCTGTCGATATTCGGAGTTGTCTCTATGGGCTCATGGGCAATCGGGCAGGCGTTACTCAACATCGCACCGCCCGCCGACGTGACATTGTTCCTCATCGTGTCGCTGCTGATATCAGCGGCGGTGGTTCCGATCACCTTGCTGCCCAGTCATCCGCCGGCCCAGGTGGAACAGGAATGGGTCGTTCAGGGACCTCGTCCTCGTATCACCTCTCGCTGCGGCTGGCGCTTTCCTGGCCGGCCTGGCTATCGGTGGTTTCTGGGGCATGGGCGCGAACTTCGCCCAGAGCATCGGCCTCGATGTGGGCGGTATCTCCGCCTTCATGGCTGCGGTTCTTGGTGGAACGCTCGCCTTCCATTGGCCACTCGGTTGGCTTTCGGATCGAGTGCCCCGGAATCTTGTCATCGCCGGTGCGGCGCTGGCGTCCGCAGCGTCTGCCATCGGCGTAGCGTTGGCGGTGGAAGCGCCTCTGCCGCTGCTCCTTGCGGCAGGTGCGCTGTTCGGCGGCTTTGGCATCCCGATTTATTCGTTGTGTCTCGCCGTCGCAAACGACGATCTTCCGGCCGGTCGGCTACTCGGCACCGCGCGCGGGCTTCTGTTGCTCAACGGGATCGGGACAGCCGCTGGCCCCCTAATAGGAGCAGCTGCAATGAATATCGTCGGCCCTGGCGGCCTGTTCCTTTATGCGGCGGCGTTGCTCACGCTCCTGGCAGTGCTGGCCATCGCCCGCAGGCAGCCGAGGCGCGCCAACCAGGCCAAGGCGGCCCCCCGTTCTCCGAGCACGCCGATGATAACCGGATCTCTCGATACGATGATATGCATGGAGAAGCGGGCGCAGGGCGTGCGGGATTAGCGCGGCACGGCGCCTGCACGAACCGCGGGGTCAGGCGATGATAGCTGTTACGCGAATTTCGATACGCATGGTTGGAAGCCCCAGCGCTTCGATTCCCAACTGCGTCCAGATTGGAGCGCGGTCGGGCATGTAGTGGCGATACAGCTTGGCCATTGTTTCGTTGATCACGGGAGGAATCCACCGACGTGATAGGAATTGACGTGGACCACATGCGGCCAGCGTGCTCCGGCGGTCGCGAGCGTCCGTTCCACGTTCTTGAACGCCTGCTCGATCTCTTCCTCAATCGACTCCGGAATGACGAGATCGTCGTTCCATCCGCCCTGTCCGGAGATCTCCACGCGGTCACCAATGCGCATTGCCTGAGAATAATGAAGCGCGTCATGCAGGCGCGTCCCGTATCCGGGGGTGATGAAGAATGAAGGTGTTGTCATGAGTTTGCCTTTGATGAGCCAGGTCAACGCGGCTGCAAGTGACCGTATGCATGCAGAAAGAGATGCAGGGCGTTCGGCACTAGCGCGCCGGCTGCGGTGGAGGGCTTTATTCCACGTCTTCTACGGTGAGGTCCCGGCCGTTGAACTGCACGGTCTCCCCGGCTCGGGCACCCTCGATCGCTTCGAAGATCGGCGCCATCGTGGAAATGCCCATGAGCTCACGCCCCTGACAGGTAAACTTGCTCGTTGACACCGCGATCACAAAGTGGCGGCCGGACAGCTTGACGACAGCGCCTTCGTTGACGGCCAACTTGGGGCCGAAATCGATCGTCCTGAGCTTTTCGAGTTTATTGGCGTAGTCATGGAGCGTGTCATCGAGCGCTTCAGCGAAGTCGCTCGCGACCTCGGCCTGAGCTAGTTCGTCGTTTTCGATCGGTTCGCTCCGATCGAGCCGAGCGGTAGAGACATAGTCCAGGTAGTTTTCGCGAGCGCTGTGCAACGCTGCTGTCTCCAGCAAGAGCATAGTTTCTCGTATGTGGTCCTTGTTCCAGTCCATAATCACCTCCTAATTTTCGATGTTCTTAAAGTTCAGCCTGCAGATGTGTGGGCCAGGAAGGCCAGCCTTTCCGGCTAAGCGACACCGCTATTCGTCGCTGATGACGTCTTCGCCCTGGTATGGAACCCTGATCAGCCGAGGATCTCGAATGATGCTCGTGACGAGCCAGACATATTCCTGCTCGGCGGTATCGAAGCCGAGGATGCTGAAGGATTGGCCGAAAGGGCATGGCGGGAAGTCTGGAAAGCCCTCGCGCAGAACGTAACGCTCGGGATCGCTGTGAAACTCGCTCTTGTAGACTTTCCGTAGTCCGTGCTTGCTCGGCGCGTCCTGGTCACCTGCCGGTGCTGTTTCCCGATGCGCCACAAGGCGCTCGGACAAGTCGCGGGGGCAGATTTCGTGGAACACGTCGAAGGCGTCGATCAACAGGCCTTTATGCTCTGTCGCCGGATCGGTGATCGCGTAGATGTTGGAGGCATCTTCGCCGTCGTCCCCGCTCTCGAGGCGCAACGCCGCATCGACGCGAATGCTGCATGCATCGAGGGTTGACCCTAGTTCGAGATCGACGAGATTGCCGTCCTTGACGCGGTATTCGCGGTCATAGCCTTTGGCGATGAATGACTGGACTGCTTCTAGAACGTCGGTCACCTGGGAGGTCATGGAAGCACCTTCATCTTGAACTGGATTGGACACGCTCGCGCACAAAGCGCGCTGTGACTCGGCGGACGGAGAAGCTCGCGAAGTGCGTTACTCATAGCCACTTGGCCTTCTTGAAGCGCATGAACAGGAGAAGGCAGAACACCGCTATCACTCCGAGCACGACGAAGTAGCCATATGGCGTGTCCAGTTCCGGCATGTGCTTGAAGTTCATGCCATATATTCCGGCGATCGCCGTCGGGACCGTCAAGATCGCCGCCCAGGCCGCGAGCTGGCGAGTGACCACACCGATCCTTTGCGCTTCCAGAAGGCTGCTGGCCTCGAAGACCGTGGACAGGACAAGCAGGAGGCCGTCGACCATGGACTGCACGCGGTGGACATGGTCCGCGACGTCGTGGAAATATGGTGTCATTTCGGCGCTGATGCAGGGAAAGTGGCCGCGAACGAGCTTTCGCACCAGCTCGGCCATAGCCCCGAGCGTGCGCTGGAACCGCGTGAGTTCGGACCTTAGTTCGAAGATTCGCGCCACCTCTTCTGGCCCGAGGAAATCGTGCAGCGACCGTCGCTCCATCGCCAGGACGTCGTCCTCGATCATTTCGAAGATGGGCAGATACTGGTCGACCACTCGGTGCAAGATCGCGTGCAGCACATAGTCGACACCCTTGCCGAACTGCGTCGGCGATGCCTCGAGTTGCTCCCGAAGTTTGCCCAGCGCTCCGGCATTGCCGTGCCGCACGGTGATAAGGTGATTGTGACCGGTGAAGATCGCCATCTTGCCGTAGCTGATCCGGTCGCCGACCAGCTCGGCGGTCTGGGCGACGACGTACAACTCATCGTTGTAGACCTCGAGCTTGGGCGGGCACAGCGGGTGCATGGCGTTGTCGATCGCCAAAGGATGGAGGTTATACGTCGTCTGGATCGCGCTGAGTTCGTCTGCGGTGGGCTCGCTAAGCGCGATCCAGCAGAAGCCCGAGCGATTCTCGTTTAGTTCGACGTGCTCATCGAGCCTGATTTCACGGACTCGCTTACCTTCGTTGTAATAATATGCGGCGATAATGGTCATGCAGGCCTCGCAGGAATTCGCAGGCCACGCTGTACAGCCGGTCGCGCCAGCCCGCGTTCGAGCCATGCCTGCACGTTCGAATAGCTGCTTAGGCCGAGGATGTCGCCCGCTGCGTAGAATTCGACCAGCGCATTCACCCAGCCAAACGTCGCAATGTCCGCGATCGAGTAATCATCGACAATCCATTCGCGGCCCTCCAGCCGGTGATCCAGGACCCCGAGAAGACGCCTGGATTCATCAACAAAGCGCTGCCGAGGTCGCTTGTCCTCATAGTCCTTGCCGGCAAATCGCAGGAAAAAGCCTAGCTGTCCGAAGGTCGGCCCAACGCCCGACACCTGAAAGAACACCCAGGCCAGAGTCTCGTACCGCTGGGCGGGTGTTGTTGAGATGAGCTGCCCCGTCTTGTCGGCCAGATAGATGAGGATCGCACCGGTTTCCCATATGCCAATGGGCTGGCCGTCAGGGCCAGCCGGATCGATGATCGCGGGTATGCGGCCGTTGGGATTCAACGACACGAACGCTGGATCCTTCGACTCGTTGTTCGAGATGTCGACGAAGTGGGGCTCATACGGCAGGCCAGTCTCCTCCAGCATCATCGAGACCTTGACGCCGTTGGGCGTGGGGGCCGCGTATAGTTGCAAGCGATCCGGATAAGATGCTGGCCAGCGCTGCGTGATGGGAAAGGAGGAGAGGTCTGTCATATCTGGATCCTGGCACTGCGACGGCGGCTGAATGGAATGATCTGCTTCAAGGCCGGGTTCGACGACCGCGTCGATTGACGCGGTCGTCGGAGGTTGCGAACCGGATCGGCGCGGCACTAACGGCAGCGAAGCCTATTCCGCTGCAGCCCCGGCCGCAGGGCTCACATCGCCGGCCTCATGCCGCTTTGGAAGAACCCAGTCGGGACGGACGAAGTGGCAGGTGTAGCCGCCCGGCCGCTTCTCCAGATAATCCTGGTGATCGGGCTCGGCCTCCCAGAACTCGCCGACCGGCT
The DNA here is from genome assembly GCF_046521475.1 of Enterobacter sp. CPE_E890. Taxonomy (NCBI): domain Bacteria; kingdom Pseudomonadati; phylum Pseudomonadota; class Gammaproteobacteria; order Enterobacterales; family Enterobacteriaceae; genus Enterobacter; species Enterobacter sp. CPE_E890. Next base: position 115,190 of record NZ_JBKFZW010000002.1, read on the forward strand.
GGACCTCGGTCACCACTTTGCCATCCCACAGCCCCGAGGCATCCACATCGGCGATCGTATCCTCGGCGACGCGCTTCTGCTCCTCGTCGACATAATAGATGCCCGACCGGTAGGAGAGCCCACGATCATTGCCCTGGCGGTTCAGCGTCGTCGGATCGTGGATCTGGAAGAAGAATTCCAGGATGTGCCGGTAGCTCGTCACTGTCGGGTCGAAGACAATCTCGATCCCCTCGGCATGCGTGCCGTGATTACGATACGTGGCGTTCGGAATATCGCCGCCCGTGTAACCCACACGGGTCGAGATGATGCCGGGCCGCTTGCGGATCAGATCCTGCATGCCCCAGAAACATCCTCCTGCGAGAACAGCGCGCTGATGCATGTTAAGCCTCCTCTACTTGATCGAGATATTCACCGTATCCCTCGGACTCCATCTCGTCGCGCGGGATGAAGCGAAGGGACGCAGAGTTGATGCAGTAGCGCAGACCGCCGCGGTCGGAAGGACCGTCCGGGAAAACGTGGCCCAGATGGCTGTCGGCGTGTACCGACCTGACCTCCGTCCGGACCATGCCGTGTGCACTGTCCCGCACCTCGTTCACGTTTGCCGGAACGATCGGCTTGGTGAAGCTGGGCCAGCCAGTACCCGAATCGAACTTGTCCGTTGAAGCGAACAGCGGCTCTCCCGACACTATGTCGACGTAGATGCCAGGCTCCTTGTTGTCGTTGTGCTCACCCGTGAAGGGCCTTTCGGTCCCCGAATCCTGGGTAATCCGGCGTTGCTCGGGGGTCAGGCGGTCAACTGCTGCCTGTGACTTCTCAAACTTCATGATAGTCTCCAATAATTAATCTAGAGAGCTCGACACACTGTCATTTATCTTTGCAGTCATTGCGCCGACTATAGCATGCGCCCCAGATTTATCCAATACGCTGCGCGTATAGTTTCCATAGCGCCGAAGCTCTTCACGTCGTGATTCAGTTCCACTCATACCGGGCTGCCAGCTGCGCGATGTTCCGTATCTCGACCGTTGCCGTGGAGCCGGATACTGTCGCGATCACGACTTCGCGCTCCAAGACAAATCCGTCGATCGGCCGAGTGACGAGGCCTTGCACGGTCGGCGATCGTTCCGGAAGAATGCATATGGCGTGGCCGTCAGCGACGACCCGTTGCACCCAGTCCTCGCGATCTGATCGAAAGCGAGGTCGCATGAGCAAGTCCCGTCGCGCGAAGTGATCGAGGATCCGATCGCGAAACTCGCATTTCAGGCGATCGACGAAAGGAAACTCGAGCAGGTCTTCGCCGCGCACGATCTCGTTGGCAGCCAAGGGATGGTTTGCAGAACAGCCGAGCACGAAGCGCTCCCGAAATAGAGGATGCACATCCAGCTTGCGTTCCGGTCTTGTTTCACGCGGCATGATGCACGCGTGGTATTTTCCTGAAAGCACCTCCGATGTGTCCTCGTTCGACTGGAGCGAGTGCAGCTTGATTTCGATGGATGGCATCTCCGCCAATGCGCTCTCGAAGAATGCCGTAAATTCCTTTGGTCCGACGGTGGGCGCGACGGCGACATCCAGCACGCGGTGCCCCCCCATCGCCCAGTGCTCCGAGTGATTGCGAACGCTCTTCATCGCGACCACCATGCGCCGGAATTCTGCCTCGACGTCATGGCCAAGGCCAGTCAGGCGGCTGTTCTTCCCGTCGCGATAGATCAGCGGCCCGCCAAGCTCATCTTCCAAGCGGCGGATCGCGCGGGTCAGACTTGGCTGTGACACACCGCTCAAGCGAGCGGCCGCTGTGAAATTCAGCGTCTCGGCCAAGTTGATGAAATAGCTGACTTGATTGAGTTCCATAGTCCTTTGGCCCACGCGCCTGACTGATACCTCTTCCGTGAGACCGCCTTTGGAACGCAGGTCGCAGAAGTATGCTTGGCGCATATAATCATGATATAGGGGCTTGTCTATATGCGCCAGACATATAAATGATAGCCTGAGATGACGATTACCGGTTGGCGGTGCGCTCCGCTCAGCTCCGTCGAAGGTTCTGAGAGCGCAACCGCCAAGCCGCGTGCTGGAGGTTTGATGGACATGGCAGGAAGATCATTTACGTTTGTCAGTGGGGCTGGCTCTCCGCTGTCCGGGCACCTCGAACCGCCGGAAGGGACGCCGCGGGGCTGGGCGATCTTCGCCCACTGCTTCACGTGCGGGAAAGACAGTCGCGCCGCTGTTCACATCTCGCGCGCGCTGTCGCGTGCGGGCATCGGGGTCTTGAGGTTCGATTTCGCCGGGACCGGGATCGGCGGTGGGACGGGAGAACCTGTGAACTTCGCGTCGGACGTCGAGGACCTTCGGGCCGCCGCAAATGCGATGGCGGCGGCGGGCATGTCACCGTCCCTCCTCGTCGGGCACAGCCTGGGTGGCACCGCTGCGATCGTAGCCGCCGCCGACATGCCTGATATTGCGGCGGTAGCGACGATTGGTGCGCCGGCCGACCTTCAGCATATCTTGCGCCTCTTCGGACCGAATGATCTGGACACCATCGCGAGCGAGGGCGAGGCCTCGGTGGAGATTGCCGGTAGGCCCTTCCTCATTCGCCGAGGGTTCCTTGAGGCGGTTGAGGGGATCGACGTCGAGAAGGCCATTGCCTCCCTGCGACGGCCGGTGCTGGTCATGCACTCTCCGCTGGATCAGGTGGTCGGCATCGACCACGCGTCGCGCATCTTCGTCGCGTCCAGGCACCCTAAAAGCTTCATCTCGCTCGACAACGCGGATCACCTTCTCACCGACGTCGCGGACGCGAACTACGCCGCGGCCATGGTGGCGGTTTGGGCGAGCCGCTTTCTCCCACCACTCAGCGCGGATCTTCCGCAGGTCGAGGTTGCGGAGGGCGTCGTCTCCACCGAAACTCTTGCAGGGACGTTCCAGCTCAAGGTCCGCAGCGGCGAGCACACTCTGTTCGCCGACGAGCCAGCATCGGTCGGTGGCCTCGGGACCGGACTATCTCCCTACGAACTCGTATCTGCCGGCCTCGCAGCCTGCACGGTGATGACGATGCGTCTCTATGCGAACCGCAAGGGCTTTCCGCTCGAACGGGCGAGCACGACCGTGCAGCACGAGAAGGTGCCGGACATGATGCCACCCGACCGGTTCACCCGCACCATTGTCCTCGATGGGCCGCTGAGTGATGATCAGCGCGCTCGGATCCTCGCGATCGCTGATCGGTGTCCCGTCGATCTGAGTCTCATCCGGGGTTCGGACGTGCAGACCGAGCTCTTGAGCGCCAGTCAGGCTGCGGATCCCGCGAGGCTGGCTTGACCGTGGCGCACACGGAGGAGGGCGAACGGACTGTGAGCCAATCGCCTACCGGCAATAGGGCGGCCGCGACAGAGCGAGCAATTCTCGCAGGCGGCTGCTTCTGGGGCATGGAGGATTTGCTGCGCCGAGCCAGGGGAGTCATTTCGACGCGTGTCGGTTACACAGGCGGAGAAATGCCTGATCCGACCTACGCGAGACATTACGGCCATGCGGAAGCAGTGGAAGTGACCTTCGACCCTTCCGTTCTCGCCTATCGCTCGCTCTTGGAACTCTTCTTCCAGATACATGACCCCACGACCTACGAGCAACAAGGCAGCGATGTCGGTCCGAGCTATCGATCGGCGATTTTCTACACCACCGAAGTGCAGAAGGAAGTCGCCCTCACAACCATCGCGGAAATCGAGGCATCAGGAAGCTGGCCAGGCCCGGTCGTGTCGGAGATCAACCCAGAAGAACCCTTTTGGGAGGCGGAGCCAGAGCACCAAGAATACCTGGTGCGCTATCCTGGGGGCTATAGCTGCCACTTCGTGCGCCCGACCTAGCGGTTGGACCGCTCAGACGAACGCCCAGCTGTAATACTTGACAGAAAGAGTTGATGATGACCGAAACCGTGACTAATCAGGCCGCCTGGCAGAAAGCGCCGGGGCAGCCACTGAGGATCGGTGTCACCGCTCTGCCGCATCTGGCGGCGAACGAGATATTGATCCGCAACGCGGCCATCGCGATCAACCCACTCGACTGGATTCTGCAGGACGTCGCGCTTTTGCCATGGCTCGACTATCCCGCGATTCTCGGCAGCGACGTCTCCGGTGAGGTCGCGGCGGTCGGTGGCGCGGTCGAGCGGTTCAAGGTCGGCGATCGAGTCATCGGACAGGCGGTCGGGACAACCGTAAATCAACCTGCGCAGGGTGCGTTCCAGCACCACACGATCGTGCTGGACCACATGGCGGCGCCGATCCCCAACAACATTGCCTTCGCTGATGCGGCAGTCCTCCCGCTTGGCCTTGGCACCGCCGCAAGCGGGCTCTACGGACGGACACAGTTGGCTCTCGCGCCACCGTTACACTCGCCGACCGCGCGTCCAGAGGTCGTTCTGGTCTGGGGTGGATCGTCGAGCGTTGGCTGCAACGCCATCCAGCTCGCGGTGGCGTCGGGCTACAGGTGCGTCGCCACCGCTTCGGCGCGCAACGTCGGCCTGTTGAAGGAGCTGGGTGCAAGCGAGGTTCTTGACCACTCGAGTCCAGCCATCGTGGAAGACGTGATTGAGGCAATGCGCGGGCGCAGTCTCGCTGGAACGCTTCACGCGACCGGTCACATGAAAGACTGTTTTGCCGTAGTTGCGAGATGCGAGGGCTCGCGCCGGGTGGCAGCGACGCTGGCCCCGCCCGACGAGCGTTCATTTGGAGTCGAGGCGACGCACATCTCCGGGACGAGCCTCAAGGATGACGAGGTTGGTCCAATGATCTACCGCGAATTCCTGCCGCAGGCTCTCGCGGCGCGCACGTTCGTCCCCGCCCCTCCGGCGAAGATCGTGGGCCAGGGCCTTGAAATGCTCCAGGCTGCCTTGGAAGCCCTGAAGGCGGGTGTATCCGCAGCGAAAATCGTCGTTACCCTGCCTTGAGTGACCAGCCAGGCGGTTTTTCGCGTTCGCAGTCTGAGGTGGCCCGCACTTTGCCGATTGGGAAGCTCTACCGGGAAAACGCGTTTGGGACGCGCGCTGCGCTCCTGCCGGAGCATGCGTTCCCGAAACCTGTTCCCGACTGCTTTTCCCCGAAACTACCTATCGGACATAGAGAAATGGGAATGCAGCGAGTGGTTTGAACGGCCGCTTCCGAAACCGCGTTCCGATCAATTGAGCGGCTAAAAGTGGGGCGATCACCGACATATTAGAATGAGACCGCCATGCCCGATCGGCCGGCTTGACGCGTAGCCAAAAGAATGCGGCTGATGGTAGGCTCGCTGACATTATGAAGCCCCGCCATCTGAGCAGCGTTGAGCTGCCGCAATTGCGAGTCTCCTACGCGTCGTCGTTCTTCTCGCGGTCCACACCTCGCTCATGCAATTCGGCATCGACGGGGCAGTTCGTGCAGCCCTCGTAGCAGCACAAGCGGCAGATGCGGTATGACTGCTCGAGGTTTTCCAAGCGATTTCGGAGAACGCGTTCAGCGATGTCCGATAAGGTTTTCAGTTCGTCTGGATTAAGGATCGATAGCCCTTCGGCAATCACTTGATCGCGCGAGGCCAGGACCTCGTCGCTCGCGACCTTGCCAGTTGGAGTAAGATAGAGGGATCGCGCGCGCCCGTCTGTCGAATGCTCCCTACGCTCGATCAATCCCTCGCTTACCAATCTATCCACCAGGCGAACAGTTCCAGCATGTGAAAGGCCCACCCCGATCGCAAGCATACGGATCGAGAGCCCGGGCTTGTGCGCGAGCAACGCCAGCGCTGAGGCGGCGGGTCCAGCTTCCGGCGCCCGCGATGAACTAGCGCGAACGATGTCGTCGCTGATCATGAGTGCGAACGCCCCGAAAATGTTTCGATCTCGAGGTCCATCCATTGCCACATCTATATGTGCGCGGAGCATAGACAGCAAGCCATACCGTGGTCCTCTTCCTCCGCGCGGCTTGTGGAAAATGTCCTGTTTTAGAAGGGTTTCGGAGGATTTCGACTGATCGAGCGCGCCGAAAAAAACGGGTCCGGCTCGTTAAGGCCGCGGAACCGTTGATACCTGGCGGCTATAGGGCAAGCCTTTTCGCTCGGAATCGCCGTAGGTCGCGCCCGAGAATCACTCCGCGTCAGCGCTGTCATCCAGGCCGCGCAGGTGCAGATCAGCGAGACCTAGCTTGCCCCCGGCGTCGCACTTCCATCGTGTCACCGCGCGCGATCACGATTGTATCAATCCCATTGAGGAACAGTCCGTGCTCCACGACGTCGGGGATTGCGGCGAAACGGGCGAAGACCGCGTCGCCATGCAGCTGAGCGCCTCCGGGCTCGATATCGCGACGGAGCATCCATGCCCCGCGGAGGTTCTGCAGGATTTGCACGCCCGCCGTCACGAGAGGACCACAGTCACGAGAGCACAAGCGCCCCTCTGTGGCGGACCGAAGCACGCAGCAGCACGAGGGACGCCGCTAGCAGAACTGCGTCCTTCAGTAGAAACTGCCCTGGTGCAGCCGAAATCGCAGGAAAGCCGCCGGCAGTCTGCTCCGCGACACCTGGAGTGGTGATGAAAAAGGTCAGCGTGATCAGATAGGTCGCTGCTGACATTAGTGCGCCTAGCGCAGAGAAGAGTGGACGAAATGCACCAAGGATCAGAACGAGACCGGTCGATAACTCGATAACGCCGATGAAATAGCTTTGCCCCTGCGTCCCGAACATGCCGAGCCAATTCATGATCGGGCTGTGTTCGATAAACGGGGCGATACCATAGGCCTCGTACGCTGTGAACTTCATCGCGCCGAACCACAGAAATACGATCACGAGAGCCCATCTAAGCAGGCCAAGATCCCTCCGACCGTGCTCGGGGACAAGAAATTCATAACGGTCGAAAATGCTCATCTAAAATTCCTCAACAGTGGTCCCGTGGGAACGTCACGAACGTCGTCTACGTGCTTCGGGCAGGCGTTGCAGTATATGCGCGACGCATATACCATATACTAATAAGCGAGATATGTCGAGCGGCTGGCTCGCGCTTCGCTGCCTCACGAAGCCATCCTCATCGGCGATGCCTTTACCCAGCAAACGCGCGACCTTTGCGGGATTTTGACTTGATGGGGCTGGCGCTCCGGGTGGGCCTATAGCCCGTTGGCAAACGTCCAGCCTGTACGGATGGACGCGGCCCTGGACGAGATAACCATGCCCACCGAAATCGTAGCAGCGATCGGCGAAGGCGCGCTCGCTTATCGAGAGAGCGGCATTCTCTCACTGGCAGATGGCAGAGTATTCTCCGCGTGCCGGCAGTATCGCTATCGCTTGAGCGAGGACAGTGTTGTCGTCGAGTTCGCAGACGGACCTCATATCGGGACGCAGTTCCTCAGCTTGAGTTTCTCGCGGACGGATACCGGGTTGGAAGCGAGTGGCGTCTATGCCTGCGGAGACGACACCTACCATGCAACCTACAGGATTCTGGGGCCGGCGGCCTTTGAAGTGGTCATCATGGTCCAAGGGCCTGCAAAGGCATACGAGCTAGTCAGCCGATATTCCCGGTCGGGATAAATGCTCATGTCAGGAGGGCAAGTCCTCTGTTGCCCTTATCATGGCCGTGAAAGGCAGCGCCGGAATAACTTACCACGCGCTGCAAATCCGAAGACGATTGTCGTCGTCATCAGAAGGTAGGCGACTATCCCACCAGGTGAAAGAGTCGGAACCGCTGCGAGGATCAACCCATCATTCCCGCCGGGTATGAGCGCGATGCCGATACCCATCAATGTGCCGCCGACGACAGATCGCAGAATGCCATTGGCTGTCGGCAGTTGGAGACGCAGATTGCCTTGGCGAAAGGAGGCGGTTAGGGCGCCTGCGATCGAAGAGATCACCGCAGTGAGCGCGACCTCGCCGGCCGGGGACATTCTGAGAGGAAGGGCGCGTTGAATCACGTCTGCGAAGGTCCAGGCCGGCGAGAGTGCATATAGAAGTCCGCCAGTGATACCGAGTCCAATCATCGAAGCGCCGAACGACCAACCCGGCTTTGTTCGCAGAACGCTCTTCGTGGAAACGAAAACGAGTGCCAGCACGAGCACAACTAGGAAGGCTAGGAGAGTAACGAGGCCTGTTGCGCTCGGTTTGGAGATTAAGCTTGGCCATGTTGAATCGTAGCCGAACCTGCCATGGTCGGCAGCCAAGATACCAATCGTTAATCCCAAGGGTAGAGCTAGAAGTCGCATCTCCCCATCCCCAAGCCGCGCCAGCGATCCGAGCAGGCATGTGTCATTAATGAGTGCGCCGAGGCCGAAGGCGATGGCGCCGATGAGCAGGAGGAAATTGATGCTGGTCGAGGGTGCGAGTGTTGCGCCCAGTGTTCCCGTCCAGACTATCGGGACCGCAACCAGGCCTGCCGCTGCCGACGCTGCGAGAAATCCGACGAACATTTTCGGCGGCTGTCTTCTGTGTAACTCATGAGCGGCCACCACTAAACAGGTTCCGCCTTGGTTCGCCGCATATCCGAACCCGAAGGCAAGTACGCATAGAAGAAGTTCGAGCGCAAACGATCCCATTATTTCAAGCCTGCCTGATCATATCGTCAGCCTTCTGATGCGACGTTCCAGCGTGGCGAGCGCCCCGGCTTAGCTTTACCACGGGAAGGCGCGATCCTGCTGTAGCCGCACAGATGGCAAAGGCTGACCGAGCCATCTTTGTCGAAGCCGTTTGCCACAAGGAGCCGCTCCGACAGCATGCCTAGAATGTCGAGGTCATTGGGCGACAGGGGCGAAATACATTCGGAGATCACCTGCTCCCGTGCCTTGAGCAAGGCGTCCGTTATCTTCTTCCCCGAATTGGTGAGGTGAATGAAGCGCGCCCGCCTGTCGGTGATTTGTCTTCGTCGTTCCACCAACTGTTCGCGCTCGAGCCTATCGATCAATCGCACCGTCCCGGCATGAGAAAGCCCGATCGAGGTAGCCAAAACGCTGATCGGCAGTCCGGGCTCCATGCTGAGTAACACCATCACGGCGGTCCCCGGGCCGCTTGGTGAAAACGAGGCCGAGACACTGGCGATGCTGTCTGCAACGGCCAACGCGAGTGCACCTAAATGGTACTTGGCGACCTCAGGCTCCATACCGCAAGAATATATGCTTCGCGCATAGACTTCAAGCGTGTGAAAATGTATGACCGCCGCATGCATCTATGACAGATTCGGACATGGTCATGCTCATTGAGGGGCTCAGCTCGGATTCCACATCTGAGATCAACGGACGTGCTCGTTCCCCAGGCGCTAGCGGGGGTGGGCTCGATGAAAGTGGACGTGCATGGGTGCCGCTCACCGGGCGCAGGCGGTTCGCCGATGAGACCGCCGGTATGATCGGACGGGTCTCATGCCCGACCTGACTCTTGATCTCCGATACCTGAAGTACGCCGTTCAGGTCGCCGAGGCCGGCAGCTTCCGCCGAGCGGCGGAGCGCCTATCGATATCGCAATCCACCGTCAGCCGACGTGTGCAGCTGTTTGAGCGCCAACTTGGCTTTTCTCTCTTCAAGCGTACGCGAGCGGGGGCAGGGCTGACTCCAGAAGGTGAGCGCTTCCTTCAACAAGCGGTGGTGGGAGCGCGCTACCTTCGTAACGCCGCAACGGAGATCCGCTCCGCGCGGAAACTCAAGACCGGGCTCGTGAGGTTTGGAATGCTTGAAGCGTTCCCGGCGTGCCCGATCATCAACATTCTCTCGGCATTCAGAAATAGACATCCGACGATCGAGGTAAAGCTTGAGGAAGGCACTTCAGAAGAAAACACTTTGGGGGTGAAGCGCGGATTACTGGACGCAGCAATCAGCCTGAGTGCGAGCAAGAGCCCTCAGTTCCAAGTTCGACGTCTCTGCGAACCAGATCTGTTCGTGGCATTGTCCCCGCTTCACGAGTTGGCAGCACGGCCACAGCTGTCGTGGGAGGACGTTTGTGACGAAGTCTTCCTCGTTCGCTCGGATGGCGCTGGGCGTGAGCTCGCTGGCATACTCCGGCGCATGGTGGGCGCCGGAGACGGAGCGGTTCAACTCTCGATCCAACAAGTCAGCCGAGAAACCCTGCTGACGATGGTCGAACAGGGCTTCGGCTTGACCATCACCAGCGTGATCTACCGGCCGGATATCGCGTTGATCCCGCTCCCATCGGCGCGGGCGCCGACGGCCGCTATAATTTCTTCCAGTGACAACGACAACCCGACTCTGCCGGGCACTGTTGCAAAGTTAGCGATGAGGCAGCCTTTTGTCTTATTCAAAGGCCTTACATTTCAAAAACTCTGCTTACCAGGCGCATTTCGCCCAGGGGATCACCATAATAAAATGCTGAGGCCTGGCCTTTGCGTAATGCACGCATCACCTCAATACCTTTGATGGTGGCGTAAGCCGTCTTCATGGATTTAAATCCCAGCGTGGCGCCGATTATCCGTTTCAGTTTGCCATGATCGCATTCAATCACGTTGTTCCGGTACTTAATCTGTCGGTGTTCAACGTCAGACGGGCACCGGCCTTCGCGTTTGAGCAGAGCAAGCGCGCGACCATAGGCGGGCGCTTTATCCGTGTTGATGAATCGCGGGATCTGCCACTTCTTCACGTTGTTGAGGATTTTACCCAGAAACCGGTATGCAGCTTTGCTGTTACGACGGGAGGAGAGATAAAAATCGACAGTGCGGCCCCGGCTGTCGACGGCGGTACAGATACGCCCAGCGGCCATTGACCTTCACGTAGGTTTCATCCATGTGCCACGGGCAAAGATCGGAAGGGTTACGCCAGTACCAGCGCAGCCGTTTTTCCATTTCAGGCGCATAACGCTGAACCCAGCGGTAAATCGTGGAGTGATCGACATTCACTCCGCGTTCAGCCAGCATCTCCTGCAGCTCACGGTAACTGATGCCGTATTTGCAGTACCAGCGTACGGCCCACAGAATGATGTCACGCTGAAAATGCCGGCCTTTGAATGGGTTCATGTGCAGCTCCATCAGCAAAAGGGATGATAAGTTTATCACCACCGACTATTTGCAACAGTGCCCTGCGCGGCATGAACAGCGACAACGCACGCAAGGTGCCTGCCGATGCGCCGACCGACTTCATCAAGCCGCGCTGGCAGAAGCTGGTGATGACCGATGCCGGCATCGACCGGCGCTACTACGAGTTGTGCGCACTGTCGGAACTGAAGAACGCGCTGCGCTCCGGCGACATCTGGGTGCAAGGCTCACGCCAGTTCAAGGATTTCGAGGACTACCTGGTACCGCCTGTGAAATTCGCCAGCCTCAAGCTGGCCAGCGAACTGCCGCTGGCTGTGGTCACCAACTGCGACCAGTACCTGCATGACCGGCTGACGCTGCTAGAAACACAGCTTGCGACCGTCAACCGCATGGCGGCGGCCAACGACCTGCCGGACGCCATCATCACCGAGTCTGGCCTGAAGATCACGCCTCTGGATGCGGCGGTGCCTGACACCGCGCAGGCGCTGATCGACCAGACCGCGATGATCCTGCCGCACATCAAGATCACCGAACTGCTTATGGAAGTGGATGAATGGACGGGCTTCACCCGCCACTTTACGCACCTGAAATCGGGCGACCTGGCCAAGGACAAGAACCTGCTGCTGACCACCATACTGGCCGACGCGATCAATCTCGGCCTGACCAAGATGGCCGAGTCCTGTCCCGGCACAACGTATGCCAAGCTCGCCTGGCTACAAGCCTGGCATACCCGCGATGAAACCTATTCGACGGCGCTGGCCGAATTGGTGAACGCGCAGTTCCGGCATCCCTTCGCCGAGCATTGGGGTGACGGCACCACGTCATCGTCGGACGGCCAGAACTTCCGCACCGGCAGCAAGGCCGAGAGCACCGGGCACATCAACCCGAAATATGGCAGCAGCCCAGGGCGGACGTTTTACACGCACATCTCCGACCAGTACGCGCCGTTCCACACCAAGGTCGTGAACGTCGGCGTGCGCGACTCGACCTACGTGCTCGACGGCCTGCTGTACCACGAGTCCGACCTGCGCATCGAGGAGCACTACACCGACACGGCGGGCTTCACCGATCATGTCTTTGCCCTCATGCATCTGCTGGGCTTCCGCTTCGCGCCGCGCATCCGCGCCCTGGGCGACACCAAGCTGTTCATCCCTAAGGGTGAAGCCAGTTACGACGCACTCAGACCGACGATTAGCAGCGACAAGTTGAACATCAAGGCTATTCGTGCCCATTGGGATGAAATCCTGCGCCTGGCTACCTCGATCAAACAGGGCACGGTGACGGCCTCGCTGATGTTGCGCAAGCTCGGCAGCTACCCGCGCCAGAACGGCCTGGCCGTTGCGCTGCGCGAGCTGGGGCGCATCGAGCGCACGCTGTTCATCTTGGACTGGCTGCAAAGCGTGGAACTACGCCGTCGTGTGCATGCCGGATTGAACAAGGGCGAAGCCCGCAATGCGCTGGCCAGGGCGGTGTTCTTCAACCGGCTGGGCGAAATCCGCGACCGCAGTTTCGAGCAGCAGCGCTACCGGGCCAGTGGCCTCAACCTGGTGACGGCGGCCATCGTGCTGTGGAACACGGTCTACCTGGAGCGCGCCGCGAATGCTTTGCGCGGCCACGGCCATGGTGTCGATGAAGGGCTGTTGCAGTACCTGTCGCCGCTGGGTTGGGAGCATATCAACCTGACCGGCGATTACCTCTGGCGCAGTAGCTCCAAAGTAGGCGTGGGGAAATTCCGACCGCTACGTCCGCTCTCTGGGTCTTAGCGTACGATTTTTAATGAGATGGTCACTCCCTCCTTCCCAGTACTATGCTGAGGACAGGCTTTCATTCGGAGAACCATCATGGAAAACATTGCGCTTATTGGTATCGATCTGGGTAAGAACTCTTTCCATATTCATTGTCAGGATCATCGTGGGAAGGCCGTTTACCGTAAAAAATTCACCCGACCAAAGCTAATCGAATTTCTGGCGACATGCCCGGCAACAACCATCGCGATGGAAGCCTGTGGCGGTTCTCACTTTATGGCACGCAAGCTGGCAGAGTTAGGGCATTTTCCAAAGCTGATATCACCGCAATTTGTCCGCCCATTCGTTAAAAGCAACAAAAATGACTTCGTTGATGCTGAAGCTATCTGTGAAGCAGCATCACGTCCATCTATGCGTTTCGTGCAGCCCAGAACCGAATCTCAGCAGGCAATGCGAGCTCTGCATCGTGTCCGTGAATCCCTGGTTCAGGATAAGGTGAAAACAACTAATCAGATGCATGCTTTTCTGCTGGAATTTGGTATCAGCGTTCCGCGAGGTGCTGCCGTTATTAGTCGACTGAGTACCCTTCTTGAGGACAGTAGTTTGCCTCTTTATCTCAGCCAGTTACTGCTGAAATTACAACAGCATTATCACTATCTTGTTGAGCAGATTAAAGATCTGGAATCTCAGTTGAAACGAAAGTTGGACGAAGATGAGGTTGGACAGCGCTTGCTGAGTATTCCCTGCGTTGGAACGCTGACTGCCAGTACTATTTCAACTGAGATTGGCGACGGGAAGCAGTACGCCAGCAGCCGTGACTTTGCGGCGGCAACAGGGCTGGTACCCCGACAGTACAGCACGGGAGGTCGGACGACATTGTTAGGGATTAGCAAGCGGGGCAACAAAAAGATCCGAACTTTGTTGGTTCAGTGTGCCAGGGTATTCATACAAAAACTGGAACACCAGTCTGGCAAGTTGGCCGACTGGGTCAGGGAGTTGTTGTGTCGGAAAAGCAACTTTGTCGTCACCTGTGCTCTGGCAAACAAGCTGGCCAGAATAGCCTGGGCACTGACGGCGCGACAGCAAACTTACGAAGCATAAAGGCAGAAATACACCAGTTTAAACAATCATTCATCTGGTTTTGCGAATACTGATATTGATGATACTAACGGCCCACCGGCCTGTTGAGGAACCTGTAAAACGGAAAGGCTCATTGAAGCCGTATATTTTCTGGAGGTTCATCAGGCGCGGAACTCATCGAGGCGCGGGAATAAAATCCCATTCAGACGCCGGATAGATTCAAGCAAGCCAACTTGTCGTCAAAATCGGTGTTGCAAAAACGGGAGTGACCATAGATTCCGTTTTCTGAGGTGACCCCTGTAAGCATAACGGTTGTAACCTTATGGAAAGGTCCCTTGCAGTTATTTGTGGGTAACTGAATCTGGCGACGAGATGTGGCCACTCTGATGCAATTTCTGGCCATTCTGATGGCGGAATGGGGTGAATGTCAGGAAGGACGGCCGTCATTTCGTGCAGAAAACCGTCAACGATGGACTGCAGACGTGCGAAACCCTCCGGCGCCAGCCGGATTTTTCACACAGGAAGGGTTATATGGGGACGGTGGCCAGCCGCGTGTAGTTGTTACCACGCGACATCAGCATGCGCTCTTTCACGCGCCGCTCCAGCTCACGCTGGAGAGCATCCCTGTCGCCGACGAAACGCCCTTTGGCGTAGTCACGCGTCAGCTGCTGTTTCACCAGCGTCACAATGTCCTTACGGGCTCTGTCCGCGTCACGTCGGGCGCGGGCGCGCTTCAGGCCATGCTGTTTACGTTCGGACTGGTAGCTGCGGAACCGTTCGCGCACAAACCGCCAGGCCTTCGCTATCAGCTCGTCCATCTCCAGCGGCTTCAGGTTCTGCTTCTTACGCTGCTGATTCTCCCATTCCACACGGCTGCGCCTCGCGGCCACAACGGCCACGTCAGAGACGTCGAGCGCGGAGAACAGTGCCGGCGTGAAGGTGGTATCGGTCGGGATATTGCAGCCAATCTGCGGGTCATACTCGGTCTGATAGGTAATCAGCCCCAGCTCCGCCATAAACGTCAGCGCCCGCGTGGCGCGGGTGATGGACAGATTACCGCTTTTCGACTCGGTGGCGAGACCGCACTCGATGGCCAGATTGGTGATGGAGCGCTGAACGCGGTTGGCCAGCGGGTCATAGTGGAAACACAGCCCCTGGAGCAGGGCATCGATGGCCCGGCGGCGCAACAGTGGCGGCATCCGGTGACGTTTACCCAGCGAGCGTAAGAACGCCACATGGATGGAAAAGTCAAAACGGGACGTGAAGCCTTCGGCTTTCGCCATCAGCTTACGACAGAACGGCAGTGTCTTTTTGCCTTCACGCGGCGTGAATGCCGGGTTCGGGTTTTTGACCTGACGGTAATGGGAGAACAGGGTCTGGGCGTCAGTCACACCTTCCCGCACTTATGTTGCACGGAAGGAGTAAATGGCACAGAAACGGGTATTGCAGTTTTCTGAGCATAAAACTATACTCCCTGCATAGAGCAACAGCTTCTATACAGTTTAAGTAGGCCCCGTTAATCTTCTCTTAGTCGCCAAACCTGGTGAAGATTATCGGGGTTTTTGCTTTTCTGGTCCCGGGTAGACACCTCATCAGAACCAGTTCCCTGCCACCTTATGGCGTGGCCAACCAAGAATTCACTAAAACGATCAGTAATCTAGCATCCAATGAGAAAACGTTCAAGAATGTGAAGTCTTTACATCGAGAACGCCGCGTTCAGAAAGTTCACGTTCGAGTAAGGTCTCAATAAACTGAGCTTGAGTGAGCCCTTCCTCTTCACAGATCGTAATCATCCAATCTTTAAGAGGATTTTTAACAAAAACCTTCACTTCTTTATGTGTTTCACGTTTACGCGCAATCGCGGCAAGCTGTCTTTCACTCGCCGACATCGGCTTACCTTTTCGGTAAGAACGCTTTTCTTTCGATGAGGAAGTTACTGCATTTTCGATCTGCGACATCTCTGCCTCCTCAAGGATCAAACTTGGATCGTTTGCAGAGAATACTACAGATATCTGAAATCAGCGACTTAACTTTACGCGAAGGTGTGAGCCATGTTGGCGCATGGTTCACCAGGATAGATGTAGATTGCGGATCAAATGACGATGCGACTTAGTATGAAGAATGCCAGTCCGTTCCTCCGTCCCAGCGCGACTGCCAGTGCTGAAGGTAGGTTTGTGCCACTTCCGGCACCTCATTAATAACCAGCACATTCTCGCTATTCCGCGATGCAGCAGAGCGAGTGTAGTTAAAGCTACCAGCCTCAACTGTATGATTATCAACAATAATGACTTTGTCATGCATGATGGCGTAGCGACCGTTGGTGCGCAGCGGAATTCCCGCGTTCACCACGATGTTCATCGCCGCCTGGCTGGCTTTGCTCCGGTTGCCCTTTTCATCAAGCACTATCTTCACATCCACACCACGACGTTTTGCCCTGACAAGCGCACTAACCACCTCCGGAGACGTAAATGAGTAGCCCATCAGCCGAATTTCCTGCTGTGCTGACTCAATCGTCTTAAGGACCAGCTGCAACGCGCTGCCTTCAGGTGAAAAGCCGACCTGAACGGAGGATGCCGCTGCTGCGGGCTGAATACAGCTCAGCGAAAGACATACCAGACCGGACACGGCCAGCTGGCGAAAGGTGAACTTACGCATTAAATAACCTCAGAAATACTGTTCGGATGTGTTAACCAGAAACGCCGGAGACGGGGAAAACTTGCTTTTACCCTTCTCCGGGGTTGGACAACTGAGCACGGCGAAGGCGTCAGTCTCTTTTAGCGGTATCAGTTGGCGGACGCCTGATTATTTTTTGGTATCACCGGCAGCATGACTGATGGCCTGCTGCAGGGCCTCCGCGCTGGTGTATCCCGGAATAACCGTCACGTTATCAGCACTGGCGCCGGCTGACGGGAGAACCACCAGGGCCGGGGTACCGCTGAAGCCCAGCTGCTGCGCAAGTGTGTTTATGCCATCCAGGGTCCCCTGAACATCTGGGGCTGTTTTCGCATCGAACTTCACGGCTTTTGCGGCCGCGCTGATATCAGCATCGGTCAGCTTACCCTCGTTGTGGGCGGTAGCGTAAATCGCGTTGTGATAGTTAAGGTAAGCATCGGCCCCCTTCTGCTTCCAGATCTGAAGCCCGGTTTTCGCCGCACTGAGCGACGCCGGCCAGCGCTGGCCAAATATCGGGAATTCCTTGAACACAAAGCGCACGTCCGGGTTAGCTTTTATTACCTTCTCCAGTTCCGGCGCCAGGCGGGCACAGTAGATGCACTGGTAATCAAAGAATTCAACGACCGTCACTTTCGCATCAGCAGGACCATATGATGGTGTGCCTTTATCGTTCAGCAGCGCTGCCTGATTCTGAACCACGGCGGCCGTCATCGCCTGCTGCTGCTTCTCCTGCTGTTGGGCCTGCAGCTTCTGGCTGACCTCAACCAGCACTTCCGGATGAGCCAGCAGGTAGTCTTTCGCGATTTCACCAATGCGGGCTTCCTGTTCCGGGGTAAAGGCAACGGCAGGTTTCTCTGCTGCCCCCGCCACGCCGGAGACCAGAAGGCCTGCGGCAAGCATGACTGAAAGGGTTTTATTCATGTTCATCCTGTGTTTTTCTCTTCTCGGTTGTTATCAGTTCGTTCCGTGCACGGGTGGCGACGCTTCTAACCGCCCTGCGCTGTCGTTTAGCGTGCTCCTGAGCCCTGCGCTCCACGGCATACGCCGCCTCCTCCGCACTCACCGCTGCGACCGGTTCACCGGCAAGGTTTTTACGCCACGCGCCCACCGTCATGGCGCCCAGATACGCATCCGAGCGGGTGACGGCGGCAAGGCAGCGTTTCAGCGTCTTCACGGAAATCTCCAGCCCGCGCCGGCGAATGTCATTGACCATTGCCTCCCGGATGTTGACCGCCAGGAGCTGCGGCTGGCCGTCCGTCACCAGGGCTGGCCAGCAACGCTTCAGGAGCGCGAGCGCGTCCGCAAGCGGCATGACCTTCCGGTACACCGGTTCCGGGGCAGGTTTGCGCCTGGCCGCCCGCATGGCCTCCCTCTCCTGGGCCTGTCGCTCAGCCCACTGCCGGGCTTTCTCTGCTTTTCTGGCGGCCTTCTCGTCCGCCTGCGCCTTTTTCGCGCTCTCATCCACCGCCTGCTTCCTGACCTTCCAGGCAGGCGTCGTGTTCACCACCACGGTCTTTTTACGCGTGACCCGGCCCGGACCCGCACCGTCCGGTTCACTGTTGCTTACGGCACGCTGACCTTCTGGCTCCGCTTTGCGGCGCAGCGTCAGCGTGGGGCGCCCCTGCTCTGTCATCCTGCCTCCGGATAAATCTGTTTCACGTATACTCCCCTGACTGACCCTATTCTGACACGGCAGATATCACATCACCATCAGTCCGATGACGGCAAGGTGCACCGCGTAGAACAGCGGGAAAAATTCGCGCGGCCAGAACCTCGGCACGCGGCAACAGGTCCGGCTCAGCACCGTCAGGGTAACGCCGGGTATTACCAGACCCGCGATGGCAAAGGCGGGGCTGTCCGCGGCATTCAGCGCGAGTATCGCCAGTGCCAGACACAGCGCCAGCCCCGTGCGCGTGGTGCGCCGGCCCGTCATACATACGCCGCAGGCCAGCATCAGCATCACTACCCCCGCCAGCCCGTAGCTTCCCGCCGAAAACGGCAGCCAGGCCAGAACCAGCATCAGGGAGAGCGGCCACGTGCGCGGCCCGTGCCGCTGCATCATCGCCAGTGCCTGTCCGCTGACCGCAAAGGCAAACAGAATATTGCCCAGGTCCGGGCGCAGCCCGGCCAGTATCCAGCCGCCCTGCGCCACCCCGGCCCATATCCAGAGCCGGTTCAGGGCGCGCTGCTGAATCTGCGGATGGCGGGCGAGGTTCATGGCCCAGACCAGGCCAAAGAGCGGAAACGCTCCCCGACCGGCAAGACGCAGCCAGTCATTATCCAGTCCGCACAGCATGCTGATGTGGTCGGCCACCATCAGCAGCAGCGCCACGGTTTTGATAAGGTCGGTCTGGCCCGGCGTCCACACAAGCAGACGCTGCAGCCAGCAGTCGGCCACCACCACAAGGGGGAAGAGCGGATGGTTTTCAGCGCGCATATCAGTCGCCTCCCAGGGTCTTTTCACGCTCAAGGTCTCGCACCGTTTCGCGCTCCATCTGCTGCAGGCGGTCCCGCTGCACGCTCTCGCGCACCACCTGAGACACCGCCTCATCCCGGCGGCGTTCTTCCGGCGCATCCGGCAGCGTGAGGGGAGATGCCGGCGTTTCTTTTATCCGATCCATATCCCGCACCACATCCCGGACGGCGACGTCAGCCCCTCCGGCCGGCCTGTCGCCGCTGCGGGCCATCTCGCGGACCGCCTCTTCGGCACGCTTATCCAGCTCCCGCTGCACCTCAGCCTCCCGGGCCTGCTGTGCCAGCACCTCCGGCGGCACCGTTTCTGCGGGCTGCGTACCAGTGGCATCGGGCAGGCCGTCGGCCCAGACCCGACCGCCGGTAATGGCGCCGGGGTTCCACGGTCGCGCCTCGCCTTCGAGCCGCACCACCACGCCGCTCTGCGGATTCTCCCTCGCGAGCCGCACGCCCTCTTCCATATCCCGCGCCAGCAGCGACTCGCCGTTACGGCTGGCCTGCAGACCCGCAAACGCCGCGTCCCCGCTGCCCATCACCCGGCCTTCACCAGCGAGCCCCTTAAGCTGCCCGTCTCCGGACGTCAGGGCGCTCAGCCAGACGCCCGCCTTCCTGCCGTTGCGGTCGAAGGCCGGGAGCGCCACGTGCGGCTGCGGGTATTTACGCCCCGGCGAGATATATTTCGCCATCGAGCCCTCGGGCTGCAGCCCGGCCTGGCGCAGCGCGGCGCGACCGGCAGGCACCTCACCCAGCGCTTTTGCCGTCGCCGTCAGGCGGGCGGCATTCGCGACGGCGCGGTCGCCGCGCGGCTCCAGAATGTCATGCGCCGTACTTTTCGCCTGCGATTTTTCCATCGCGGCCACCCACTTATCCCGGTTGTCGGTATAGACCTGCGCGTGCTGCTTCATGCGGCTCAGCGCCACGTAGGCTGACTCGAAGCTCACCATCCGCTTACGTCCGCCGTCCGTACCCTGCAGGGAGATGGAGAAGGGCTCGCTCGCACCCTGTGAGCCTTCAACGGTGACGGCATAGGCCAGGTCGATGTGCTGCTCTGCCTGCTCGGCTGACGGCGTGAGCGTACGGGTCTGTTTCCCGTCCGACAGCGTGACGCTGTCACCTTTTATCTCACTGACCGACCAGACGCTGTTGGCCACGAAGCCCCGCTCGTTGTCGCTTTTCGAAAAGCGCATCCGGTCGCCTTCCGACACGGTAATGGTGTCCTGACGGTAGAGCGTGACGCCCTCTGTCGCCGCCTGCGCGGGCGACAGGCTGCGGGTGTTGCCCTGCGCATCCTTCAGCATCACCAGGTGCGCCTCCCCGTCCAGCGCCTCAATGCTGTAATAGGTGCTGTCCAGCAGAACCAGGCTGTCGCGGGATGCCTCCCACGTTGCCATGCGCCGCAGCTCCCCGTCGCGGATATTGGCAGGCGTGAGAACCGGCAGCGTGACCTCTTTTTCGCCCACCTCGCCGGCACCCTGACGGGCGTCATGAATCATGGCGTTCACCTGGCGGCGGTCGGCGTTCAGGGCGGTGATAACGATGGTCTGCGCCTGCGCCTCTGACGTGCGCCCCGTGTAGTCCTTCACGATGGCCTCCAGCAGCGTCGCGGGCTGCCCGCCGGGCATCAGGTCGCCGGCCGCCACGGCTTTCGCAATGGCCTCCTCCCGTTCGCGGCTGAACTCCATGACGGAGCTGTCCGGCTGCCAGGCATCCGCCCTGCGCGGCACCTGTGCCGGCGCCACGCTCTCAATGGTCGTCAGGGCGCTGCCGATATCGCGGCTAATCAGGCTGTAGACGGCAGGTTTTAGTTCCGGCGTCTGGCGGACGATCTCCTGCATCACCGCCACGTCAATGGCGCTGCGCTTCTGCAGCAGGCGGAAGGGCTGGCCCGGGGCAATGGACTGCAGCTGGTCGGTATCCCCGCTGGAGACCGCGCGCCCCCCGCCCCCGGCAATCAGGCTGTACGCCTTCGCCATGTCGGCGTTACCGACCATTGAGCTTTCATCCACGAGAAACAGCACGTTGCTGAAGTCCGTTCGTTCGCCGCCGCGCAGCTGCTGCTGCGTGTCGTGAATAAAGGCCGCCAGCGTCTGCGTTTCAGGCACGCCCGCATCGCGCATCTCGCTCACCGCCCGGTGGGTGGGGGCCACGCCGATAACGCGCGGCTGCTCCCGTTCCGGCAGCGTGCCGATGGCCGACATGACTGCCCGGAACTGGGTGGTTTTACCCACCCCGGCGTAGCCCTGCACCAGGGTAAAGCGGTCGGGGGATTCAAGTATCATGCGCGTGGCGTTCCGCTGCCCGTCGGTCAGGCCCGCCAGCTGCGCGTCCGGAACCTTATCCATCAGCGGGGTGACGGCCTCCTTTCCCTCAAGGACGTGGCGGATAATGCTTTTTTCAGCGTTGTACGACTGGCGTGAGACCAGCAGCTGCAGGCCGTTTCCCGGCGATACCGGCACCGACAGCAGGTCGCCGCTGCGCACCTGACGGTCCGCTTCCTTTTCGATGGCCTGCAGGCTGAGGCTGTCCTGCTCAAATTCTTTCGCGGCGGCCATCAGTTGCGGCTTCGTGAACGCCAGGCCGTTCCCCTCCAGCACCGGAATGGCCAGATGGATAGCCTGCTGCTCCGGCGTGTGCAGACCGGCCTTCTGGTGCGCCAGGGCATCATCGAGCCTGTCATGCCCCGCCGCATCCTTAATCTGTTCGGACACGACGCTCCAGGCAGACTGACGCGACAGCTTCTCCGTCGTTTTCTGCGCCGTCTGCGCGGAATAGAGCCGCACCGCCCGGCCGCTGAGCGCCAGTTTGTTCAGCGTGGTGTTATCCAGCTCGCGCTGCGACAGCGAGGCAAAAACCGTGGCGCTGTCGCTCACCGAGCGGCCCGGCGACTCCACCCAGCCTTGAACCACCTTCGCGGCGGTAAACGGGCTGTCGCCGGCGGGCAGGACCACGTCCGCCTTACGCCCCGGCAGGCTGACGACGAGCCCCGCCTCCCCGAGCGCCTTAACGGTCACCGTATCGCCTCCCCTGAGCCGCGTCCCCTGCGCCTGACCCAGCACTGCCAGACGGTCGCCTTCGGCCACCTGCAGCGTGCCGGTGCGGTACAGCGACCAGCTGCTGTTGAGTTCAGACAGGCGGGTCACCCGCGTCTCACCCTGGGCGTTGCGCAGCGTCAGGCTGTTGTTGCGGCCCGTCACGCGGTCAATGACAAAGCGTTCCCGGCTGCGCTCTTCGGCATTCCAGCGCTCCATGACCATCCCCTCCCGGTAGTGGTCGCGCACCTGCTGATGGCGGCTGTCGAGCCAGACCGGCTCCAGCGTGGTGATACTGACCTCCCGCTCGCCCAGCACCTTTTCCGCCTTAAGCGCCTCGCGGACTACGCCTGCGAGCACCGCCTGCTCGCGCGGACCGGTGACCTGCGCCACGCTGTGTTCACCTGCGCGGACGCTTCGGGCAAAGTCAGCGGCCAGGCGGTCATACCGCTGCCGCCGGTCAGGCTCGCTGATAACCGAGACCTGCGTCTTCTCACCGCCCTGCCACGCGAGCGTGCTCACTCCCGCTTCCTTCATGACGGTGAGGGCGCTGCCGGTCCCGGTGCGCTGGCCGCTGTCGGCAATCAGCAGCTGGACGTTATGGCGCAGCGCACCGTCGAGCAGCGTGAGCGTTTCTTTCAGGGTCAGCTTCTCCCCCTGGTCCACAATCAGCGTGCTGCCGGGCGTAAAGGCCATGCCCTCCGTCAGCCCCCGCCTGTCGGTGATATGCTCGCCGCTGAGGCGCTCATCCTGCATAAGGGCGCTGCGCGAACGCCTGTCGGCGGCGATAATCTGCACGTCACGCCCCTGTTCGCGCGCCATCATCGTCAGCTCCGCCACGCGCTCACGCTGGCCGGCCGCCCCGCCCTGACCCGAAATGATCGCCACCGGCGGACGGTCCTGGGCCAGGACACTCACGGCATCGCTGTATGACCGGCTGCGGGGCACGCTTTTATCCGGAAAAATGTCGGCCTGCCCCGTCCGCTGTAAATCGCGGGTCATCGCCGACACCGACAGCTCATCCAGCACGTGGATGTTCGAGGTAAACAGCCCCTTCTCTTTATCCAGCGGGATGAGCTGCTCATTTTTTATCGCCGCATCGATGCCGTCACGCGCCATCTCCACCATGCCCGACCGCGCGGGCAGCTGCCCGAGGGTGGTGGCCAGCAGTTCGGAATACGTGAACCGCGCCCGCCGGTCGCTCAGCATCGCGATGGCCTGCCCGACGCTGCTGTTAATATCAATGGCTTCAGGCGTCGTTGCGGGAATATTCCCCTGCACAACCCGCAGGTCTGCCGCCTCACGGTAGGCTTTAATGTCAAACCCCGTCTCTTTCAGGGTATGCATCCACTCGGCCATGCGCTGTTCGGGGTCAACCTTCTGCTTCGACTGGCGGGTATCGAGCGCCGCCACGTCGCGGGACTTCAGGGACGCGTCATCCCCGACCGCCTCGCTGATGGTCCTGCTGCGGCTGGAATACGGCTCCGTCGGTACGCCCTTCAGCTCCCACATGCCGTGTTTGCCGACCGTCTCAGTCTCATAGCCCATCGCCGCGACGTCATCCTTCAGCGCGGCACGATACAGGCGGCCAAAGGCAATCTGGTTGGCGTAGATATTCTCAATAAACCCGGTTTTACCCACTTTGTCGCTGCTGAGCGTTCGCCACTCATCGCCATGCTGAGTGGCATTGGCCACCACCGCGTGGGTGTGCAGCTGCGGCTCCTGGTCGCGGCTGGTATCGTGGTTAAACAGCGCCATCACCAGGTTGCCGGTCAGCTGCGTCTCGCTCCTGCCCTCCGTCATAACCCGCGTGGAGGCCATTGCCTCTATCTGCTTAATGGCGGTCTCCACCGCGCGGTTGTGTGCCTCAATAAGACGCTTGTCGCCTCCCAGCATGGCCATCACGGAGACACTTTTGGGCGCAGAGAAGGTGAAGTCGTAGCCCGGACGGTGTTTGTTCGCCCCGTCCTGAGTCCGGCTGAGGTCGCTGCCGTCCGGCAGGCGTCCCTCCAGAACCTTCGTAAAGACCTTCTGGTCCACCCCGCCGCTGAGCCCCAGCGCTTCAGCCCCTTTTCCGGCCCAGCGCTCGCCCATACTACCGATAACGTAGTAGTTGTCCTTGTCGGTGTAATAATTGCCCGCGCTGCCGGCGGATTTTACCGATCCGATGCTCATCATCAGATGTATCCTCCCGGCTCAAGATCCTTTTCAGGCGCCCGGTGAACGTTGATGTTCACTTCTTCACGACGCTGCCTCTCCTGAGGAGACAGTTCGTCCTGCTCCGCCTGCCACGCCTCCCATGCCGCCATATCCACTACTTCACCGCTTTCACTGATGCCGGGCGGCAGCTGCTCTGCCTCTTCCGCCTTTGTCTTCAGCTCAGGCTCCACACCGCCGGCGCCTGCCGCACCTGCTACGGATGCCGCGTCTGCAGCGCGGGGCGCGGGCGTCAGTTGCTGTGGCTGCTGTGGCTGCTGTGGCTGCTGTGGCTGCTGTGGCTGCTGTGGCTGACCAACATTCTCCGCACCGCCCTCTGGCGCGACAACATCGGCATCCGGTTCAAAGAGCATGGCGATGCTGCGGGATTCATGTTCACGTGCAGCCAGCGCGGCATTCAGGCGTTCCTCCGCTTTCCCGTCGATGGTGCGCGGAATGAATTCCGGTGCCACCTTTGGACGCTGCTGATACTTCAGCGCCATTTTCACGGCAGGATAAGGTCCGGGAAGCGTGACGTAGCAGGAGAGATCCGGCAACGTCTGGACGTCGGAGTAACTCACCAGGGTGACGCGCTCCATGTCCTTGCCGACCGAGGTACCGTCGCGTACCGGGTCCACACCGTAGGAATACTGCTCGGACGCCTTGAGGATTTCTTTTTCACCGATTTCGCCAGCGGCGAACTCGGCGATATTGCGCGACGGCGAGCGGAAGAAGGCACGGGTGTTCAGCACGTCGAACAGCGTTTCCGCCGGCTTCTGCCCGTAAATATCTTCCAGCTGGGCGTAGGACTGAATGCCAATGACGTAGCAGCCGCCAAACTTACGCGCCTCCGGCAGGATCTCAACCAGGTCCGGCAGCTTGTGCAGGGTAGGCAGCTCGTCGGCGAAGATCCACACGCGGCGGTTACGGTTTTCCCCCATCGCCAGCAGCCCGCGAATGGCGATGGACAACCACATGGAGATAACCGGCTTGAGGGAAGCGTGGGTGTCAGCATTGGAGGAGATAAACAGCCAGCCGTTTTTACCATCCTCACGAACGCCGCGCATCCAGTCGCGTATGGTGAATGACTCGCCGTTATTTTCGATGCCCTGCAGGTAGCGGATAGCCTTGACGTAGTTGGTCAGCACGGCGCGGATGGAGATGGCCGTTTTCTCGATTTTCTCTTCCACCAGGTTCGCCGCCGGGGAGTTTTTCAGGTACGAGCGCAGCTTCTCAATCTTGATGGAAAGCAGCGTGTCGACCAGCTTGCTGTAGCTGCGGTCCTTGTCGTTGCGCATCAGATATGCGGCTTCGGCAAAGATGGTACGTCCCGACCCCTGCCAGAAGGGGTCTTCCTTCGTGCCCATAGGAATAAGCGTGTTGGAAACGTTGTCGAAGTCAGGCTGCGTCAGGCACTCCCGCCACAGGTCCCATGCAGCGCAGCGCGCATCCAGCGGGTTAAGGATTTTATCTGTGGCCGGATCATAGTAGCTTTTGACGAACTCACAGGAGCGGTCATACACGATGACCATATCGCCACGCTGGCGGGCGTAGTTCATCAGACGGCGGATAACTTCTGATTTACCGGCCCCGACGGTACCGTGCAGACAGAAGTTCTGGATCTCCGAGTCCTTAATAAGCGGCAGCTCACCGATTTTGATGTCGGATGCGAGACCGTCGCGCCTGAGCATTTTCGCCACCGCTTTCGGGTCGTCAGTCAGCTGGCGCCCTCCCGTTATCTCGTCCTCACTCTGCTGCTTACCCTGATGGCCCAGAATCCAGGTGGTGACAAAGAAGGTAATAACGCACACCACGGCCGCGATGATGGCAGCAAGAATAAAGGCCGTCCAGACCTGGTCGGCGCACCACTGGATATATTTGTCCTGCAGTATTTGCTGCGCGTTGTACTTCAGCTCATGGCCGTAATAACGGATGGTATAGACAGGCTGGGATTTAAAAATATCGCGCATGGGGGCCAGCGTCTGACACCAGTAATAAACCATGCCGTTCACGAACGTCTGCCAGGTCAGTTTAACCGACAGCGTAATCGCGACAATGATGCCGAAGAGAATGACGAGACAGTACACGATGATATTGGCAATTTGACTGAACATACGGATACGCATGCTCGCGATCTGACCGCCCTGGGTCATATCCTTAGCATTAAAACTCATATTAGCCTCATAGAGGTTGGTCTATATGTATAGCGACCATGATTTCAGAAAGCAATTGATTTAATGTCATCCGTTACAAAACACTAGGATGACATCATTTAACTAAAGGCGGGGAGATTATTAATAATGAATGTTATTTTTTAAGTAAATCACACGCTCCTGCATATCCATGTGAGCATGATTTTTTCAAATAGATATCTGCCATTCCAGAACCTGGAAATACACCATCACCTCTCATATAAGCCCCTGCCAAATTAAACTCAGCCTGTCCGTTATTTTTAATGGATGCTTTCTCCCACCAGATCACCGCCTCGTGCATATCCCTATTAACACACTCACCTGTAGAATACAGGTTTCCAATATTCAAATATGCCAACTCAAAATCTTTTTGAGCTGAGGAGTTAAGCAAATCCATTATTTTATCACAACGGGCATCTTTCAATAATCCATTTTTATAAAGCATTGCCAAGTCATTCTGAGCAGATGCATTCCCTGCATCTGCTGCCTTCCCCCACCAATAGCCTGCTTTTTTTATATTTTTATCAACACCTTGCCCATAATAATAGAGCAGACCTAGGTTATTTTGGGCATCTGAATTACCCTGAATCGCCGACTTATTAGTCCAATAAAAAGCTTTTTTATAATCACCAGATACGACCAAATACATTGCACCTAGCTTATATTGAGCTAATGCGTTTCCAGAATTCGCATCTTTTTTTAAGTTAGTGTAGTAGTCGTCGCTAGCCCTTACACTCAAGGTACACGACAGGAAAACAAAAACTCCCAACATCCCATAGAACACTCGCATTGTTTACCTCCATAAAACTAAATATTATATCCATACACAACCATGAAACTGACTATGAAATCCTACAACTCAATCTAACGCTTCCAACCCATTGGATAATTACTTTCCGGATTATAATTAACATTATCAAAGTCCACGGATTCAAAGTCATTATTTATAGAGTGGGCGCCATCTACCTTGTTTTTTTCAAGCCACTCTTTGATGCTTATACACCCGCTAACCTTATATAAATCCATCAATGTACCCACAATGAATACAAAAAAAGTAACAAGAGGAGGAGCCAGTGAACATATAGGCATTATCACATACCAAACTACCCTGTTGTATGTGTAGGGTTCAACACTGCCTTTATTCTTAGATATTTTATAAAACAAATAGATGAACAATCCTTGCCATAAGAGCACAGTTGCACCAATGAATACCACCTCCGTAACTAACCATCCAGCCAGATAACAAGCAATAGACTGAAACAACACTACCATGAATATCTGAAGCAGATTTCTCATCGCACCCTCTCTGGCATCCTGTTACTGCTTATGTTTATCTTGATATTTTTTTGCCTTCTTCATCAGTTCTTCAGGACTGTCAGCCCCCGGCACTCGTTCTTGAGACTCCTTTTCCTTATTATACGTATTCATTTGCGAAGATTGCTCTGAATTATGATGTTTTTGCAGATCAGAATACTGTTTATTTATGCTGCCTTCTTCATCGCGTATTCCTCCTTTAGTATCGGCTATATTCTCTCTCGATGTTGTGAGCATATTATCAACTTGGTCTTTTACATTATTCTGAATTCCGCTGTCCTGTGTACGTTGTTCGATAGTAGCCTGATGAGACTGGTGATCGGCACTAACATCGCTATTTCCACCGCCACCAGAAATGGCCCCCATACCATGGCCAACATTTCCTTTAGCTGCTGAATATGATGCATCAACGCTCGGTTGTACCTGCTCCTGAACAAATCCCCAAGCCAGTTCCCGACGTTTTCCTGCGATTTCTGCTGAGCTGGTATTAGTAAGCAATGTATCTGCATCTTGAGGTGCATGTTTACGGACATACTGGGCAAACTGCTGATTTAGATCCTCGCTCATTTGACCACTCATACTTTCTGTACGAGACGCCATTTCAGCATATTCATGGCTACGAGCCTGACTTGTGGTGTACTGATCATAGCTCTGTTTTGCTGAGTTCAACGATGCCGAAAGTTGATCTGCTCGGGAAGCCGCATTATTGTCCGTATGGCTCCCAGATTCACTGACTTTACGGCTAGTAAAGTAATCACTCGCCTCCTTAAAGTCCTGGGTTGCTTTAGCATCCATATCATGTCGAGCATCATGGCTAGCTCGAGAGCTATTTGTTGCTTGGTGCATATCGTCATCGGAAAAATCAACTCCCGCCTTAACTCCTGCCTGAAACCCTACCCCTCCTCCGGTACCCAGCACATTCAGCCCCATACTTCCTTTAGCATGTGCATCACCATACAATCCGAGTGACGCTCTGGTGCTCCTTGACGCTAACTCTTGAGTGGCCTGTTCATTACTAATATTATGCCCTTTCGCATAGCTTTCTACTGCGCTGCGCATCCTGCTGGCCATCATAGAATCCTGAGCACTCATAGTGCTGTCTGCGCCACTGGTCATTGAATTACTGCTACCACGGTTTGAGCCAAACTGACTAAGCGTATTCCATGCGCTACTCAAACTACTGTTATATCCATGCAATGCACTCTCTGACTGGGTTTGTGCCTCGCGGGCCATTGCCTGCTGTGCGGTTGCAATCTGACGAGTCATGTTGATACTCATAGGAATACGTGACGTAGCACCACTGGAATCTGTCACTACACTACCATCACGCATTTGCGTCGAACTGGCTCCGTTAGCCAACTGTTGGCTCATTTGTCCAAATACTGTTGAGCTATTGGTATTCCAGTTAAAACCACTCACATTTTCTGTCTGCATGTTAGCGTAAGAGTAGTTACCATCAACAGCACCAGAGGCAGCAGTGGCTGCAGGGCTGATAGCGGAAGAGGCCAGATGGCTGTAGAGATTTGAGAACCCCGCCCCCAGTCCCTTCAGCATTCCCCATGCCAGTGGCGGGATAAGCATCGACAGATAGCCTGCCGTGGTAGCGAGGTCTGAGTATTTTATCTGCACCTGTGACAACTCCGAGAGAACCACTGGTGAACCGTTGGCCTTCGCATAGAAGGTCATGCAGCTGTTGAGGATGGCGTAAAGCAGTGGCCAGCTCTGCACCCACATGATAGCCAGCACGTACCCCTTCAGCACATTAAGGGTGACGGCGTTAAACATCCCGCCCAGCACCATCAGGGGGAATATTCCGATGGTCAGACCGACAATCAACGTCTGAGACATAGGTAGTGAGCGTAATGCCACCTGACCGACCGTCGCATGCGCCAGCCGCTGCTTCTCCATCGATGACGTAGTGGCGATATTCAGCAGGCTTGAGGTGTCACCGTTGCGGGCTGCATAGCTCATGATGCCATTTCGCAAAGCGTTCATCGTCACATTCTGACGGACAATCGACGCGGCGCTCTGACCAGCACCATAGAAATAGTTATAGCTGTCCCCGATCATCTGGCTGAACAAAATGTCAGGATTCGGACGTCCGCCAAAAAGCTGACGCACGTAGTAACTCCATGTTTTTCCTCCGGTCTGAGTATCCAGGGCAAGCTTTGGCTTAATTACCGCAGCGGCTTCTTCACAGGTTAAAAACTGATTATTGTTGTTGAATACCCCCCTCAGCGGACTCGGCTTTGAGAAAATCAGCGTATACGGGTCTGCACTGTTCATTAGATCTTCCATGGTATATTTTCCGTTCAGGAAAATATCGCCCATCACGCAGTTCTGCACATAGTCCGTGAATATCGTAGTTATCTCTGGGTTCTGTGATAAAAAGTCCGTACTGCGTGAAACCAGATTCGCCCCAAATATCATGCCGGTTTTGCTGTAGGTGATGCTGTCGGGCTGTGAAAAGACCATTTCATACCCCTGAACAAGGGCATATCCGATTTTGGTGGTCAGCGATGCAGGCAGTGCCAGCCCGACGGGCACGTTATCGACTTTATAGACCTTTGTCTGATTACTGATATCGATTATTTGTACGGAGGTGCGAACACTGACCAGCAGCGACATCAGCACAATGACGCCTGCCCAGCCCAGCATATCCATGATGTTGTGCCGTCGTATCCACGAAATGGCTACAACCAGCACAGAGAAAGCCGTCGCAATACGCCGAATAACAACCCAGTTCTCCGTCGACATGAACGTGACGATGGCATTCAGCGTCTGCGTCAGCCAGTCGCCGCCCGCGATGACATAGATTTCCTGCATCAGCGCGCCCCCCCGAAGTGATAGTTGTTCTGGTAGCGCTGCAGCATGCGTGCCGAGACCTGCTGGCGCATGTAGCTCATCTGGCGGTCAACAACCAAAAGCGCATCCTGCTGTACCTGCACCTGTGCCTGGAAGGAGGCTATCTGCCGCGTGGCTTCGTTGAGGTTATTATTGATGCTGTCGATAACCGCCTGGTCATAGTTTCCCGTTGCCACCATTGCACGGGCCTGCTGGACCAGCTCCTGGATGTACTGGAGAAGAATGTCGTAGCCGATGTAATCGGTTAGCTGATAAACGAGGCTGTTAGAAACCCCCAGCATCTGTGGATCAACCAGGTACTTGAAGACCGGGATGGTAGTACTTGTGATAAATCCCTTCTCTTTCTCGGTTAACTTTAGATCGGCAACGGCTTTATTCTGAATGCTGGAAAGGATGTCTTTTATCTGATTTTTCAGTGCATTTTTCTGGCTGATCGTGACATTAGCATCGGCAACCACCTTCAGACATTTATCGCTGTCATTACAGTGATACACCCGTGCAGTCCCCCCCTCCATCATGGCCCGAATAAGGTCGCGATCGGTCGTTCTTGCCGGAAGCGGGGTTATATTACCCTTCTCATCAAAGACCATTGTTCCGGTCAGGGTCATGATGAACTCCTTAAGCTCTTTATTCCCGTCAAACATGCGGTTCTTTCCGAGCGCATTCCAGATGACATTGATATTCTTCGTTATGCGCTCTTTATCCTTATCACTGGCCTTATCACGGACCTTATCCATGCTTCCCCCCACCGTGCAGCCCTGGCGGGATGCCGCCCAGTCGGCAAACATGTTGCTCTCACCGGCAATGTCCTGGCAGACCTTCTGCTGGGAGACCTGAGTGCGCGGAAACAGACCGCCGACAATCCCCTGCGCCGCCTGGCAGGAGCTGAGGTTCATGCTGTTAATGTCGCTGGCCATCTTCTGCAGGAAGTCTTTAGCGGTCTTGATTTCCGGTACCGTGGTCTGCAGCGCCAGATCGAAGAAGTATCCGGCCGCATTGGACATAATCTGCTTGGCGAAACGCTGCAACTGATCGCTGTTAATAAAGCTGAAGGAGCCCAGATAGGCATCGATGCCGCCGCAGCCGGCGTTGATGTCGGGCAGCGTCATGGAGATAAGCTGGACGGTTTTCACCTGCGTGCGCGCGTAGAGTGAGCCGCCCGTGGCGTAGCCCGCGGCCTGGCCCTGCCAGACCTGTGGCTGGCTGGTGTTGGACGCAAAGCCCAGCTTATTAAAGAAGGTGTTCATGTCACTGTTCACGTCGGCACTCACGCTCGCTGAACACGCAAGAAGGAGGCCACACAGTATGGAGAGAGGTTTACGGACGAACATCGGCACCCTCCCGACTCGCCTGCAGGGCGAGTTTTCCCATTTTTCGTTTTAGTATGAACATTTGCCCTTTCGTATAAAGCGAGTTCAGGATTGCATAAACGCCACCTGCAACGGCAAGCCCGCCGCTCAGCGCGATAAATATCAGTGGAATGGCGTACATCAACACGTTCCACAAATCTTTCAGCTGCAGGTGACCGTCCCTGAGCCAGTCGCCGACGCAGGCATTGAAAACGTATGTCATAAAGACGCGCGACAGCACGCCGGCAATGAGCAAAATGCCCGCCCACTCAGCATAAACGCCGAACCGTGCGTCCTCTTTCCGTGCCCTGAGCGCGATTAACTCTGGCGTCGTAGCTCTCTGAAGCATTCCGGAGGTCATCATGTCGTGTTCCTCTGCATTGTTCTGATCAGCCATTGTTACCCACTCCACGCATCTGAAGGACCGTATCCATGCGGGCCATAAAGCCCTGTTCGTCGGTCGCGCCCTGCAGCAGGGGCAGGGCTTCAAGGGTGTTTACGTTGACGAGAAAGGTGGTTGGCGTGGCCACGGGCAGGTTAGGGAAAAAGGTTTTCATCACCTCCGGCGGCGCGGGCAACGCATCGGGAAAGGACGCATCCCCCTGACCGTCGATGGTGTAGGCCATCACCCCAAACCCCACCCGTGCCGACAGCGACTTCAGGACCGGATCAAACTGGTGGCAGTACGGGCAGTGTCCCTGCATAAACAGCACGACCTTCCAGTCGGCCAGATTGATCTGGCGGCCGTTGCTGAGGCGGTACCAGACCGGCGGCTTCGCCGGAAGTGGCTTAACTTCAGGGTCTTCCGGGGATGTTGGCAGAGATCCCGACGTTCGCGCCCCCTGTGGATGCCATAACGATTTGATCTCGTCCATTGTGGAAGCCTGTGTGGCCAGGCAGAGGGACATGAGCGCCACGGTAAACACGGTATGTCTAAGGTTCATGTCGGCATCCTCCGGCATCACGGGCCTTTTCGGCCTCACGGGCGGCATCAATCCAGCGGTTGATGATGCGGTAGCCCCCCCAGAGCGCCATCGATACGCCGATTATCTGCGCCAGAAGAATGGCCATCTCCGGCTCGCGCCGGACCAGGCGGGAAACAATGTGAAACCATATCCCGAGGCTCAGCACCCATAATCCGGGCACGTCGAACTCAGGCAGGCGAAAACGGAATTTGCGCATGCGAACTCTTCCTGTATTAAAAGTTGGGGGCAAAATCTGTGGAAACGTTGAGGAACTGCTTCGCCAGGTCATCCTGGCTGATAAAGCCATACGAGACGGGTTTGACCGCCCCGCTTTTAGGGTCGGCCAGCATCAGCGCCGGGAAGTAACGAATACCCAGCCGGCTGGCCTGTCCACCGTCCATTCGGGTATCCGGCAGGAGTGGATTCACGATACCGTCCACGGAAACCGGAATGACGCTGAGGTGATACGTTTCGCGGAAGTTTTTAATGACCTGAACCAGCTGGCCGTCGATCGGGTCCTGTCCGCGGTAGAAGAACATCACGCCATAGTGCTGAGCCAGCGTTTCAATGGCGCGGCGCTGGTCGGCAAAGTCCGCCGCCAGCTGGTTGCGCACGGTACCGTTGTAGTGGCTGTGCTGCAGGTTGTAGTCCAGTTCGGGGTGCTCGAGCATGGCTTTTTTGGCGCTCATCGAGAACAGCCCGGCCTGCTGCGTCCAGTAGTTCTGCAGGCGGAAGTAGCGGGTAAAGTTCTCCACGCCCGGATACAGAATGGCCTCGTACATGGCGCGCTTCGTGGCCTGCTGAAGCGTGGCAAGCTTCTCCATGATGTCCGGCGAGGCCTGCTGAGGCTGTGTTGAAGAGGATTTGTCGTCCTCCGGCGTTCTGCGCGTTTCGTTGTACCACTGCCAGCCGGCATCTTTTCCTGTGGCGGTAAAAACGCTGCCAAGAAGCAGCAGCGCTAACGCTGTCTTTCTCTTTTTCACTGGAACCTTCCTTATCCCGAAGCAGGTCGGTTATCGTTTGAAAAGCGGGTTTAACAGCCACGCCAGCAGAACTCCCGCCACGAAAAGCACAACCATCAGCGCCATAAAAAACACATCGATGCGGGTTGTTTCATCAACGATATTCCCGCGCCAGTAAAGCACCGGTGAGGCGACAATCAGGCTGATGATAAGGCGTCCAGTAAATCCTTTAATTTTCATGATGGAGAGTCCTGAGTGAGTGATGAGTGGCTTACTGTTTGTTCTTCAGTTGCGCGGCGATTTCCTCGCGGACGCGCTTCGTCAGGGTGTCGTTATCCGGGATTTTCTTGTTCTTTTGCAGATCGTCGAAAAAGTTTGAGAAGTCGAGTTTGTCGAACTTGATTTGTTGCAACTCAGTCTGGGTGATGCCGCGACAGTCCGGGCTGCTGGCCTTGCCAAAGCCGATGTGAAGCTGACCGTTACGTCCCTGCTGCTGCACAATCTGGGCAAGCTTTGAGTCAAACTGACAGTAGCTGCGCTTCTTCTCGAGACAGACGCCGAGCACTTTTTTTGAACAGAACTCACCGATACTGACCGTGAGCTTATTCTCTTTGGCCTTGCCCAGCGCTTTCTCCTCGCTGCTGCACCTGGCAAGCCCGACGTCCTGGCCCCAGCCGCCGTCCTTACAGCAGCTGCTGAAGCCTGCCGCAAACTTCTTGCAGAACTTCGCGCTGCCGGTAAAGGCGCGTACGTTAACGCTGTTAATGGCTGCCACGTCCTTGCCCGCAGCGGCCAGCGCGGCGAGTGCCGAAACGACAGGTGCAAAATCGTTGTTTTTACCGTTCTGCGCCCGCTCACAGTCACCATCGAGACAGAAGGTGTCGCCGCCACATATCATCACCTGGCCGGAAGTACGTGTTTCACAGGAGTACGTCGCGTATTCATGCAGGCAGCCGCTGCCGTCTTCTGCCGTGAAGGCGCAGGTGCGTGAGGCAAGCGTACAGGCCGGATTGTTCATGTAGGTTTTGCAGGTGCCATTGTCAGCAGCCTGGGTCATATACGTGTCTTTGTACTTCCAGCAAGCCTGCGTGACCGGGTATGACACGCCGTCAACCACCACCGTTTTTGTGCTCCCCGGCTCAATACATTCCGTCTTTTTGAGCGTACCTTCGCTCTTGCTGAACGGGCAGGATTCGTTCCAGACCACGTCTGGTACCCATTTTTTGGCGGGAATTTCAATCTGGAGCGTAACGGTGAAGCTGTAGCGCATATTGCTGTGCTTCCAGATTGAATCTGTAGTGGGATTGTTTCTCCTGGTACGAATGGAAAACACCATCCCTGCGCCTTTCTTCAGCTGCATGCCGCTACTCAGCGCCAGGCTACCGGTATCGTTATCCATGGAAATCAACCCGAAAGGCGTGGTTACTCGCATAAACCAGTTAGGATTACTGAACGCCAGACGTTTATTCCAGGAATAGGTGGCTGTTGCAGCAACAACCTTCCCTGTCACCGGCGCAGTCCATGTTCCTGTGTATCCCGCTTCGGAGGAAGCAAACGAAATATTCTGAGACTGGATAACAATCTGTTTTGTTTCAGATGTATCTTCATAGTGGCCGGTAATGCTGGCCGTGCGCGTACAGGCCTGCTCAACCAGCAGGTCGCGCTCACAGGTATAGTTGGTGAACTCACTGCGGCTGATATTCTGCGCTTCGCACTGCGTCTGCCCCGTTTTGCCGATGATGGTATCAGCGCGGGACTGGACATCCTGGCTGGCCTTAATAAACGGCGCGTCGGGCGAAATGGGCTCCTTCGGGTTGTTAACAAACGAGTCGGTGACGGCTTTTGTAGCCTCATTAGTAGTCCAGCCCGTGGTACCGTCCGCTTTCAGCGCACCATCACCGGTCGCCGTCACACCGCCATAGTACTTTTTCTCACCGGGTGAGGCGGTATAGTTGGGGATAGACGCTGAGGGGTTAAAGTTTTTCAGGCTGCTCTCACCCTGCCCCTGTACCTGACGGGCAAAATCAGCCCCCGCCCTGTACTGCGCGTCAGCATCGGCAAATGCATTCACGCTTGCCATCGTGGTGGCAATGGCCAGCACCGACATCAGTATTGCTCTTTTCATCGGGCATCTCCTTTATTAAGCAGCTGTTGCGCCTCATCCCTGCACTCGCCCTTCCCCACCACCTTTTCCAGCGCCTGCTTCAGATGAAGATTGCCGCGAATCACGTCGTGGCCCGCCTCGCAGTACACCACCAGGGACGGCACGCTGGTGATCCCGTACTCACGAAAGCGGGTCGGGTCGATGGCGACGCCGCTGGCTGAGCCGTCCTGAACAAGCGCCATCACGGCGGTTGCCGTCGTTTTCATGTCGTTGTTGACCATACCCCGCAGGGTGGCGGGAATATCGTAGCGGCGGGCCTCGGTCAGCATGCGCTTAAGCCCCGCCTGCGGGATGGCAAAGGAGACGAAATACAGGGCACCGTGCGTGGGTTTATCCTGCTGGTCCTCGCGCTGGCGCTGTTTCAGCTCCCCGATAAAGCGGGCGTCGTCTGCTGAAAGAGGGTTCTGGCGCACCTGCTGCTCCAGCATCTGGCGCAGCGGCGCGTTGTCCTGCCCCCTCAGCTGCTGGCTGAAAGACTCCTGCTGACGAATAAACTCGCGGTTCGCCTCATCAGCCCCTGACGCCAGCGCAGTGCAACAGTATGCTGACAGCAGCAGCGCCGCCGTCAGACCGGACAGAGTTTTCATGGAAGTTTCCTTTTTCTCAGAGGAAGACGCAGTTGCGCTTGCGCCAGAGAAGATAGCCGTAGTTTTTCTTCGTGTTCGGCGGGTTACGCCCCGTTTCCCAGCGCATGACCGTTCGGCCGAAGGGATGGCACTGCGCCACGTCCGGATACATATTCACCATCTGATAGCGCCAGCGCGTTTTGGGAATAATGGGTGACGGATACTCGAAGCAGACCTTTTTATCCTCCCCGACGCTCTCCATTATCTGACCCTGACGGTGCAGCTTGAACGCCATGCGCTCGCTGACCAGAACGGAAGACTGCAGGGGGCTGGACTCATTGCTCACCCAGCCGTTAAAGGGATACATTGACCCCTGCGATCCGGCACACCAGAACAGCGCGTCAACCGACGTTTTTGCTGCACTGGCCACCGCGTCGGCCGCACATGCGCCCTGCGCGATGGGGTTGGCAAAAATGACCGCCTCCGGATTCAGAATGGAGGTCAGGGCGCTGTCCCCCCATGTCGGGTCGATTTCAGACAGGTATCCGATATCCAGATCGCCGCCCTGCAGACACCCGAGGGAGGTGATGATATTGAGCCAGTACGTCAGCGGATATTTGTACCAGTGCACGTGGTAGAACGCGCCATTGACCTGTTTGTCATCTTTTTTGGCGGCGCCCATCCCCATTTTCCCGAGATTAACGGTGAATCCGCCGAGGTTCACCATGCAGCCCGGAGAACGTGCCACATCGGTCATGGCCATCGGCTCCCAGTACCCTATTGCCAGGCCAACGCGCTGAAATACCGGCGGTGGCATGGGACAAAACTGTATCGGGCTACCGGGATTGGACGTGTCCGGTAAATCCCCGCCCGTGACTTTTGTGCTGCCGAGCGACAGGGGGAACATGCAGCGCCAGCAGATATCAGTGATCGGATTGACGAAGCGCCCTTCGCAGGCGGCGTCCGCCGCTGCCATGTGGCTGTTACCCCACAGAAGCAGCCCGAACAGAGAGACGGTCAGCATTTTCACCGGACACCTCCTGCATCATGCTGCGCCATATCGGGCGGAATGATTTCCACCTGCAGGCGCTTTCCGCTGGGTGCCGCCGTTACCCGCGCCGGCACCTGGCTTATGCCGAACCGGGCGGTCAGCACCCCGTTCTGGTCGAAGAAAATGCGGCTGTCGAGCTTCTCCGACGTCTGCGGAATGTTGCCCTGAACCAGAATGATGCGGGTGATCAGGGTGTCAGGCTTCTGTCGCTGTACCCACGCGAGCTGCTCCGCATCGTCGCCGTTGATAAACAGCAGGGTTTCGTTAAACGGCACCACATCAAGCGGATTAAAGACCTGCCCCGCCTGAGCAAACACGTTGCCCCTGTCGTCGGCAAGCGCCTTGTCCACCCGCACGCTCGGGTCAAACCAGCGCCGCTCGTAGCGCACCGCGCGGGTTATTCCCTCAACGGCAGGCGGGCGCTGGCTGTTGCGCACCACGCGCGCCTTAAACTCCGCCATCTTTTTGTCCATCTCGCCGGACTGCGCCAGCGTCTGCAGCCGGCTTTCGATAACGGTCAGCATATCCGGCTCCGCCACCGGCCAGAGATCGCCCCACGTCCCGAGGTCAGCGGCCGTCACGCTGCCGGTCAGCAGCGTCAGGCCCAGGGCAAGGGCGCGCATCACCCCCCCTCCTTCATCCGGCGGGCCACGTCAGTCTGGATTTCACGCGTGATATCCGGCGCCCCCTGCACCACGGCAGGTGCGACAAGGATGAGGGCACGATGGCGGACCTGCCAGTCCCTGAGGCTGGCCTCCAGTGACGCGTTAAAGCGGTCTGAAAGTGCTTTTGTCTGCGCCTCGTCCAGTGAACGGCGACCGGCGCTGTCAAAGAAGGCATCCACCGTGGATTTCATGTTGAAGGCCACAACCACAGGACGGTTAAGCTGGCAGACCAGCCAGCTGATGCCTGCGCCCGCAGCCAGCGTGCCGGCAATCAGCGCGGCGTTAATGAGTACGTGTTTTTTCATGAGATGGTCTTCCCTTCATGCTCGTGAAGCCAGCGCTCCAGCGCGGCCATTTCCGGCCCGGATTTTTTCCACGCCAGCTCCCAGACGGCTTCGTGAATACTCAGCCCTTCCCGGCGTCGCTGCTGCAGAAACTCAAAGTCCGGACCGTCCGAGGAGTACATTGCCCGGCTGAGCGGATCGACGAACAGGCGGTGCCAGGACGTCAGGTGCTCAACCGACAGCATAAAGCTGCTGAACCAGTTGTCCTTCGCGCTGCCAAAACCTTTAATCATGTCGCGCTGCAGCTGCGAATACTGGTCCGGGTACAGCTGGTTGTACTTGGCGAACTCTTTGGCGGACTGCTTGAGGATAATTTTGTAGGACGAGTTACCCCATGCCGCGCGGGCGGCGCTGGAGGCCGTTTCCGAGTCAAAATCGACGATGTTCTGCGTAATGGTGATGTACGAACCTGTATGGCGGCGGGCGGTACGGTAGCCCTTCTCGATAAACGCCCCGACCTTGTTGTTCTTGAAGTCCAGCAGGCGCCAGCCTTCGTCTATCACGTTGAGCTTCTTCAGGCTGCGCGGCGTGCGGTACATGCGGTTCTCAATGTAGAGAATGAGCGAGAACATCACCGCCACCAGGAGGGACGGCCTGTCCTCCAGTCCGCCGAGCTCAAGCACCACCATCCGGGCTTCGTCCTTCAGGGACGGTTCGTCGGAGTTGAAGTAGCTGCCGTACACCCCGTCGCGGGTGTACTGGGTCAGCAGTACCACCATCTCATCGAGGCGGCTGCGGATGGTTGGCGATCCGCTGTACTCCTCGCTGTCGCGGGCCATCATCAGGTAGTCCACCACGTCGTCAATGCGCGCCTGGTTTTTCTTCGTAAGCCAGGTGGCCTTCACCGCCTTGAGCAGCAGACCTTCGTGCACCTCGTCCAGGTTGCCGTTGGGGCTGGCCATCACGGACAGCTGGTCCCGCAGGCGTTCGGCCATCTCATCGATGGTATCGTCGGTGACGTTAGCGAACGGATTAAACTTCAGCGTCTCGCCGTCGAGGTAGACCCCGCCCATGTTCTCGCACAGGGACTTGTAGCCGTCGCCCATGTCGAACACCACGGCGAAGCCGCCGGAGTCGATAACGCTGCGTATCAGGGGCTGGATAAGCCCGGTTTTCCCCGCGCCGGAGGTGCCACACACCGCCATATTGAAGTTGGTGTTACCCATGCCGCGGCTGAACAGGTCGATAAACGCCAGCTGGTTGCGGTAGGTCGGTGCCAGCAGGCCGGAAGTGGCCAGCGGGCTGTCCGCCACCACCGGCATCAGATTGGCGACATTAAAGCTTTCGGCGCGCTGCAGCACGCCGGACTCACGCAGCTGCTTAAAGAGGCCGCCGCCCGCCATAAACGGCAGATTCACGAGAAAATTGCGCATATGGTTAAAGCGCGGGGAAATCAGCTCGAAGCCATTTTTACGGAAGCTGTTCAGTACGTCCTGCTCGACCTTCAGCGCAGTTTCCTGGTCATCGCGGCAGAAGAGGGTCACGTTCAGAAAATAGCTCACCAGCGAGGACTGCCCGGACGACAGGCGCTGGCGCAGATCGCCCCACTCTTTTGCCTCCTGCGCCACGCCCGGGAAGAACTTGGCGTAGCTGGTCTTGGACTTCTTCTCAAGATCCATGAACTTCAGGTTGGCCTCGTTCTGCGCCTTTACCTGGTCTTCCACGCTAAGGACCAGCGTCAGGATAAACGGGCACGAAACGGACAGTTCCGGGTTGAGAAGGTTGCTGTAGTTGTCGGCCATATTCCAGAGGAAGGCCAGCTCCGGATTTTTGGTCAGCTGGAAGTTCATGATGCGCGCGGTGCTGTTGCGACCGTTACCGCGCAGCCCCAGCGTCATGTAGTCGGCCTTCACCTTCAGGTCAAAGGTATCGTCCACGCACTGGTAGTTCAGATCCTTGAGCGGGTCCAGTTCCCGTTCGGTGGGATACAGCGCATCCGGGTTGTGGTTAATCATTTCGCCCGCAATGCGGATAAAGGCATCCGCATCCACGCTGCGGGTGGCTATCTGCGCCCCCTGCAGCGAGGCGCGGATGATTTTGACCTGGTTTTCCATCTCCATCACGCTGGCCTTACTTCCGCGCTTACGGGGGACGCAGCAGGAGATGTACACCCGGTAGTTACGCAGGGTCAGCGGCAGGTTGAGGTGATCGGGCAGCGGGAACCCTTCTTCTGCGGCCCTGAGATAGTAGGCGCGGGTGATGGCGTTGAACGTATCAGCCTTTTCCCCCGTCCATGAGAGCTCGCGCAGGCCATACTCGATATCCTGACCCACCAGATGGCTGGACACCAGGTGAACGGCCACCGGCACCTCGCGGGGCAGCTTGGTGCGCATCAGGTTTTCCAGCGACGAAACGATAGTTTCGTTGGCGCCGTTGATGGGCTGCGCCTCGAGCATAAAGCCCATCGTCTTTTCGTTCATGAAGAGGCCGGTTTCCGCATCGTAGTCGCGGTACGGCAGCACGCGGCTAAACTGCGGGAAGCGCATCTGCCCGAGGACATCGTTCGCCTCAGAGGACGCATCGGGCATCTTCAGGGCCGTCAGCAGCGAGTTGACCGTGCGGGTGACGGAGTCCAGCGGATTACTCATGATCCCCCTCCTTTTTATTGTCGGCCGTTTTGACCGCTTCCGTCGCAGGGGCCGGGCGGCTGGCGGGGATACCGTAGCGAAAACGCACTGAGCGCATCTGACCGTACAGGCAGAAATACGGACGGCATCCCATAAGCAGCGCCGCCCCTGAAAACACAATGGCCATCACAATCCACAGCAACTTAAACGCACTCAGCGCCCCGTCAACATGACCGGCATATCCTTTAGCATCGGTGACGACGCTGCCCCGGTCATGGCAGACGGCAGAGGGAGCGTCATGCAGCGTGAGGCCGGAGGACTTGTTCTGCGGAGCAGGCGGTATAAAGGGTTGTAAAGGTTCATCACGGCAGACCGCAATACGAAACTCGCCACTGCTGACGTTATGCGTGACGGCCATAATTTCCTGCGCCATCGCCTCTCCGGGCGTGGTGTTATCCATCCACAAAAGCATGGCAACCAGCAGCATCAGCGTGGCGGCAGGCCAGATAATCAGATAGTGAAAAGCCCAGGCAAGCCATCTAAGGCAATACAGCAGGACGGACAGAAGCTTAAGCATCATTCCCTTTACCTCCGGGATTCAGCGGAAACCAGACGCTGCAGTTGTGTCTGATAGCCTCCGCCAGCCTCTCCCCGTCCTCTCCGCTGTACAGCGCTTTAATCCGGCTGACGTCAGACTTCGCCAGGAAAACCCTCATCTGCTGTTTTGTTACGCTCATACCTGAGCCTGCTTTACCCAGGAACAGACAGTGCCCACGCTGCCGTTGCATTATGTGTTGAGAAATCCCAGCCTTCCCGTCAAGGGCGGGAGCGCTCTGCTGAGACGCTGAAAGCCAGAAGTCGCGCTCTGCGGCATTAACACAGATGACACGCATCCCCATCGCCTCGCAGCAGGCCGCTATATCGTTAAGGTGGCGGGTCTTACCCGGACCGCTGTTACTGTTGGTTGTCATGATGTTCGTCTCCTGGTTTTTTGCCATCGTTCTGAATGTCTTTGCGCAATTCACGCCAGTCGCGGAGTTGTCGTTCTGATAAAAAGGTCCGCATAACCTCAACGCTGATGGCTGTCTTACCGCTACCGGTTTTCCCCACGACCATCACATTGGTTTTTCTTCTTCCCATCGGTCACCTCAGATACTGTTTTTCTCGTATTTCCAGAACCCGCTGGCATTCCGTACAGGTACGTACGCCCGGGATGGCCTGCTGCCGCCTGAGGGGGATGCGATTGCCACAGCATTCGCACCGGTTGCGGCTTTTGCCCTGCAGGCAGGATCGCTGCCTCGCGGCCTGTATATGAAGCTGGTTCAGCAATTCGTCCTGCTCCTGCAGGAGATCGAGTTCGTCTGCCATCAACGCTCCCTGCTCACACTGTCCGGACACGCTACCGCCCATCCCTTTTTACGTTTCAGGGCACGCGTGATAACGACAGATTGTTAAAATGGGTGCCACACGCGGTGGCGGTTCAGGTTTCAGTTAACGCGTGGGGTTCCCCACGCTGAGGGTTTCACAACAAAAAACACCCGCGTCGGCTGGTGATAAACGTCCTGCGTATCGATATAGGGCGCGATCCACAGCCCGGCCGCCTTTTCACCGACGCGAAGCGGCCTCGGGTCCACGATGGACTCGCGCCCTGGCGGCGACACAGTAACCGGCGTGACCGTGGAGAGCGGCGCCCGTGAGGCTGAGTGCGGCTGCGGGCGGGGGAGAGTCGGTATACCCGTCAGAGGTGCATTCCTGGATGCGATGGCATGCACCGGTTCAGCCGGCAGCGTCAGGGGCTGCACGGACCGGGTCCGGAAATTACCCTCAGCCAGGCGCGGCAGCGATGTCGCACCCGGCTTTACCGCGCTGGCCTCCTCCAGTCGTTTGGCTTTCTCATTGGCCTGCTCGATGGTCATGCAGGTATCGGATGTCGTCGCGTTACACTCAAAATCGCTCGTTGTACCGGCACATCCCGACAGCGTCAGGAGACTGGCCAGTGTGAGCGCAACAGGCACTGTCTTGTTCATTTGCGGTTCCTTTACGTGGGGTTATTGTGAGTCGGCCTTCGGCATAAACTGGCTCTGGTTAAGCCTGCCCAGCTGGTTGAGCATCTGGTCGGTACTGAACCCGTTCATGCCGCCCTGCGGGACTGACGGCGGCGGAACCGGGCTGCGGTCGTCGCCCTCCGCTTTGCTTCTGTCATTCTCGTGCGCCAGCTCTTCAATGGTTTTCAGCTGAAAACCGTCCTGAAAGACAACGGTCACTTCGTTACCCGCCCCAATAGGAATGACGGGGTGGTACTGCTCTGCGCGTTTGATGTAGTAGTCGCTGAGGGTCTGGGCGGCTTTGGAGGCGCCTCCGCCAATCCCCATCTTCATCACGTCACCCGCGCCGAGTGATGCCGTGGCGCCGAGGCCGACCGAAGGCTGGGACGCGGTCTGCACGCCCTGACCGATGCCGTCAACAAATCCCGCGCCCCATGCCCAGCCGAGGATTTTGCCGTTTCGCATCACCACCTCGCCCTTGATGCCGTTTTTTCCCCGGAAGCTCACGTGCCCGGCAATGGGCTGGTCGATGGTGACGCCGTGCTTCAGGCAGCTGATGTTGCGGGTGCGTACGATGGCGCGTTCGCTGGACACGTCGCCCCAGGCTTCAAGCCCGATGAAGCAGCCGGTCAGGTCGTAGCTTTTGCTGTTGGGCATTTCCACCCTGCCCGTAATGCGCAGCTGCATCGGCACCGTGGACTCGTTACCGGTTACGGAGGCGTTGGCGTCAGCCCCCTCAATCAGCATCGATTTGGCGAAGCTGCCCGACGGGATGTACGGCAGGGACGGACCTTTACTCTCGTCGCTGTGGGCAAAAGACTGCCGGCGCAGCTGGTTGGGTACGGGGATGGGCTGGTACTGCACCTGCGCCGGCGGCGTGACGCCGTTACCAGGATAGAACGCGGTCGGCGGCGGGACGGCCCCCGTCTGCGGCGGGAAACCGGTCGGCTGCGGCTCACCTTCAGGCCCCGGCGCAGGCACTGGCGGCTGCGGGGCCGGCTCACCCGATGCGGTGACGGGTTTCGCCCCCAGCGCGCTGACCTGAGCGGAAAGCGCCGCATTATCCTGACTGAGTTTGTCAATCTGGTGCTGATAGCCTGCCTGCCCCTTGCTGAGCAGCTCAAGCTCGCGGCGCATTTCGGCATACTGCTTCTGCATCTCGGAGGCCGTAGCCTGCATCTCGGTCGTGGCATGCTGCTGCACCTTCTGGTCAAAGGTGCTGTCCACCACGCCGGTCATATCGGGCGCAGGCTCGCCGGCGGCTGCCGCATCGCTGCTGCCCTCGTAGCGTGCATCCGCCAGATACCAGCCGCCGCCGCCCACCACGCCCACGGTCGCCAGCACGATACCCAGCCAGATAAACTGCTTGCGCTTCACCACTGAATTAATGCTGGCCATCAGCCGCACCTCCGCTGCTGATAATGAAGACCTGCAGGGCGCCGCCCGCCATCAGCTGACGCGAGGCTTCACCAAACAGCACGCCGCGAATGCCGCTCTGCCAGAAGTCGCTTT
Source organism: Enterobacter sp. CPE_E890 (assembly GCF_046521475.1). NCBI lineage: Bacteria > Pseudomonadati > Pseudomonadota > Gammaproteobacteria > Enterobacterales > Enterobacteriaceae > Enterobacter > Enterobacter sp. CPE_E890. The sequence continues at coordinate 159,900 of NZ_JBKFZW010000002.1, forward strand.
CCGCGATGTTGCGGGCCATCCCGGTATTGTTGGTGACGCGATAGCGCACCACCTTAAGGTGATTACCCACCCAGACGCGCTCGGGGACTGCAGAAAGTCCGGCGGGAGCGTTGAGGGCTTCATGCGTAACGGGGATAGCCTGCCAGCCGGACGGAAGCTGCCCGCCCAGCAGATGCTGGCTCAGGGAAACCAGCGTGGCCTCGTAGGGGGAAGACTCTTCCCAGGTGCGCGCCGCTTCACCCGTACCGGACAGCTCGCTGACCAGCCGGATGGTTCGCCCCGCGCCCGCACGTGGCACGGCCTGTACCGAGAAGTTGAGGCCGCGTTCGGTTTCCAGAATGAACGTGAAAGGCTTTTTGTTGAGGGTGCTGACAATCACACCACCGCTTGCCGTCTGTTCCTGACGCGTCAGCTCACCGTCGAGGCTGGTCAGGGCCGTCACGCGGTCACCTGCGACTGTAAAAAGGTTCGGGTCGGTATTGCTGACCGCGATGCTGGCCTGTCCCCCGTTCGTCAACGGGACAATCGTGGCAGAAAGCGCAGCGGGTGCGGCGACCGTCTGACCGGAAGCGAGCATCAGCAACGCCAGCAGCGCACGGCGACTATTTTTGTTCATCGATGATTTCTCCGAAGTGACTGAGCCAGCTGATGCCGTCCTCGCGCTCGAACTTGAGAACGTACTGTTTCAGCTCGGGATACGGTTTCGAGTCGCCTATCCAGGTCTTCAACTGGCCGCGTACGTCCACGCGGCTGCTTGCCGGGTAAACCTTCACGCTGGTCATATAGAAAGACGAGTTAACGTTGTTGTCCTTAATGCGCTTCGCATCCTCAGCAAGCCGGATTTTCAGCTCGTTCTGCGCTGCGGGTTTGACATAGGACAGCAGCTGCTCATGAGAGGCATCAACGGTTTCCGGGGTAACATTGAGGCGAAGGGCGATAAGCGACAGGGCCATCTGTTGCAGGTAGGAGGCATCTGCCTGGTTCTGCGACACGGCAAACGGCGCGTTGAAAAGCATTGGCGTGACGATAGACTTCTGCTCATTCTGAAGGCGGTAGTTGTTGACGGCCTGAATAACATTGGTGGTGATGCTTCCCAGAATAACCACCCCCATGGCAATAAAGCCGATGGCAATAACCCGCTGTGTACTTAATCGTGCTCCGTGTTCCATCTGATTATTCCTGTCTATTTAATCCACTGGCGGTAGCATGAGTCGGGTACATCATGAAAAATCCCCCTCAGCAGTGAGGTCGGCATATACCAGTAGACCAGGTCCCGTAGCCATGAACTGCCCCGCCCTTTTTTGAGCTTTTTAATTCCGAGATAGGCCAGTACGGCAGCGATAATTCCGGGGATATAATGCTGGGTCCAGAATCCCCACCCCAGGCAGACAATCGCCGGAATAAGCTCATCCACAGGAAGGCCAAACCAGCGGCTCTGATTCGTCAGGGTTTCGGGAAAGCGATATTTTTTGAGAGATTCATCTGCCATATATGTTCCGTCTCCGGTACAGCTGGCAGTATGGAAATACCTGCCAGCCGGATTACAGGCAAAGCCCTCCCGTGAATGCTCGTGAAGGGCATTCAGAATTAAACCGGAATTTAATAGTCGGAAGTGGCTCTGAACGGCTGTCGCTGGATATCAGTATCCTGCGACAGACATACCTACCGTGACGAATACGGACAGGATCGCAAAGCCCGCCAGGAACTTGAGGTTCTTGGTCGTCATATACATCACGGCGCCCACCAGAACTTCGGCAAGAATAACCCACTTAACCACGCTGGAGTCTTTACCAAATGTTCCTTTAACGGTTGCATCGCCGCTGGACATCAGATCTTTACCCGCAGTCGAGGCAAGAACCGTATCAGGGAAAAACGCAGCAAGGGCTGCGACAGGCAGGGCAAACTTCAGCGCTTTGAGTAACGGGACTTTGCTGAATTTTTTCTTTGCAGGGGTCGCGGGTACAGCGTTAATAACAGACACATCAGTCATATTCATTAATCCTTTAATTACACCGGATAGATTTGTTGAAATAAAAATCCTAAGAAACTAATTTTGTGACTTGGGTTCAAGATTGTTTGGGATCACCTCCGCCATTTCAGAGTTATAGAAATCAGGGAATTTTTCCAGGTGGTCACGTAACCGAATCAGCGCTTCAGCTGATTTAGAACGACCACTTCTGTCCTTCGCCTTCAAAATAAGAAGATCGGTTTGTGGGTCAAGGTAGATCGACATAGTTACCGTTGGGCCACGAAGCCTGTGACGTCTAATCATGTTTTCCCTCTCAACATATTCCTGCGTCAGGATAGTGACACATTGAATACAATTTATTCAATACGCGAAAAATTCCACTATATTTTTTACATAAATTTAACATTCAAAACCTTAAGAACAACCATTCTCACCTTTCTGTATACGTCCATTCTCATGCAGTAGAATCTGAAGTCATCGTAATCAATAAAATATTTCGCAAGCTCACTCTTCACACTAGAAAGTCTGCTTGAAATTGCTTTTTCAGAGACACCTAAATATTGCGCCATCGTATGAAGTTGAAAACCAAGAATTGAAAAACATAACGTAATCATCTTTTTATTCGTCAACCCTGATATAAAAATATCAAAATCAAACTCATCATTTTTTATCCTATTCGAGGTATTGAATAAAGCTTGATAATCCGGGAAGTAATTAATAAACCATAAAGCATATAATTCTTTATTTACCATACGAATTTCAACACGTAACTGATAAAACTCACCATTCAAATTAAAAGTTCTACAAATAGCTGTATCAGGCCCCATAACAAAGGCCTCCAACTCAATTGTCGACAAATCAAGCTCAACTTCATCAGGATCAAAACTGACACCTGAAAAACACTTTGATAATGGGTGAAAGAAATCTAAATATGCATCATTTTTATATATGGGGTTTCTGGATTGATTCCGAATGCAAAAAGGCAAAGGTGAGTACTTATAGAGCGCATCAAAACGCTTCACAATATCATCTAATGATTGACTTGATTGGGAGAGATCTCTAGGATCGCGCGGGTGCATTGAAGCCTCCTCTGAAGGTTTCTGTGTATAGTCGGTACACCCGGGGGTCTAGCCCGGTGTACCGGCGACCCGCCAAACTGAATGGCGAGCATCAAATTTTACTTATGTCTGCATAAAATATATCAATTACTGACGCCAAAGTCACTCAAAAACAGCAGATCTAAATCCTATTTATCAAACATTTTCAGCTAATTATCTTGAGACTCTTCCTCCTGGGGGAAGAATTTTTCAACAATCTGTTGCACATCTTCACGTATACACGTAACCATATCCCTGAAATCAAATTTTTCATTTCCTGCGAGATGCGGACTCAGCGACTCCATCGCCAGGAGCTTGCTGACTATAAATTGAGTTTTCATTACATTTTCAAGAATAGTTTTATTATAGAGCGCCTGATTAAAGGAAGACTCTTTTCTTTCCATTTGCGCTTCATAGACCCGAAGACCAAGTTCGACCAGCATTGATGCAATGCTCGAAAAACTTACATCTTTATCTCTCGCTCCTTCAGCGCGACGTTTTTCAGCGATTACTCTTATTTTCTCTGACACTTCATCGCTTACATAGACCTGAACTCTGGCCATAATTTTCTCCTTATTTATAGTTCCAAAACTTCTGTACCTCAGAATATTTTGAAAAGCTAAAAATGCACGACTCGGCACAAACTCCCTGCCAGAAAACAGACGACTTGCATGCCGACACACACTGTAAAAATTCACGACTCGAATATAGACTCGCCGTAGTCATAACTCAATGGATTTATTAAAAATAGTCACAAATGACTCTGAGTAGAGTTTTTACCGAGTCGAATAGAACTCGCTACCGAGTCGTTTACACACATTAAAATAAATTATTTCACATTACTTTTTCACTAACTGCATGATTTGAATACCCAATCAGCAAAACTTTAATTTTGCGTGGGGTGTGGAGCTTTTGGTGGTGAGGAGTGCATATTAGTTGAGTCTGGGCATGGGATGGGTTAACGTATTTCCGGCATGGTGCCCGGAGGGAAGAAATGAAACGGATTGCTCTTACGTTTTTAATGTTGGCTTTTTCTGGAATGTTGAACGCTGCTGATTGTTTTGATCTGGCAGGAAGGGATTATCATATAGATCCGGATCTGCTTCGGGCAATCTCCTGGAATGAATCGAACTTCCGCACATACGTAAAAGGCTACAATCCTGTTTCGGGTTTTGGCTCCGGACTTATGCAGGTGGACTCCCAGCACTTTAACGAACTGGCTCGTTATGGAATAAAACCGGAGCATCTTCTTTCCGATCCGTGTATGAATATCTACACCGGGGCTTACTATCTTGCAATTGCATTCAAAAAGTGGGGAGTCAGCTGGCAGGCCGTGGGCGCTTATAATGCAGGTTTCAGGAAAACAGAAGAACAGGCGCAGAGAAGATATGTCTATGCCAGAAAAATTGAGGCAACATATCGGGCTATAAAGAATAATAAAAATGCAGCGCAGACTCTTGCAAAACAGTAAAAAGACCTCAACAGGAGGTCTTTTTATTCATCCAGTATTTATGTCGTCAATCAATAGCCCGATAAATTAAATCTGCTTCAGGGTGTTTTATGATACTGATGTAGTCTTTCAGTGCATCCTGACGAGCGACGAGGTGTTTACAGACTTTCGAATATTCAGGCCCCATATCTGCAACCTGCCAGGACAACCAGTTCATGATCATCAGGGTCGCAATAATTCCGGCAGCATCGGCACTGACCTCTGCTTCAAAGTAATTACCGGGAATAACCATGTTATAGCGCTGTTCACCTTCCGGTGCGATATATCCGGTTTGCGTCGTGGTGAATCTGACACAGTTCGGAGCAATGTTTCCTCCGGTGCCCTGCGGAATAATCCAGTAATTCCAGAAACCGCCATCATAATCTGAATGCTGACGTAACCAGCTGGCAATCATGTTATCAGCAGAAGGCGTAAAAAAGAGCGCAGGAATAAAATCCAGACGTTCATCACCATCTGTAACAGAGTAGCGCTGGCGTTCATCGATCTTAAATTGTTCGGCTGATTCACGAGTGGCGGTTTTGACGTTTAATGTGTGCATTCTGGTTTTCTCCTCATTGGGTTATTACATCGTTCGACTTCATCACTGAGCGGCGAAGGGCAATGAGCAGCTGACAGTAAGGAAATAAAGGGGCGCGCAGCGTTTATATACCCCTTTATTTCCTTACTGGCTGATGCTAAAAGCAGCCCTCCGCGAACTGATGAAATCGGGCGATAGTCACACCAGGAGAATGCACACATCCCGTAACGGAAAATCGGCGTAAGACGAATTACCGTTACGGGCTTCAGAGTGGGGGTAATTTATTACCGCCACGGTGAAAGCGGCGCATCCATTCGGGATGCAGCAAGCGTGAATTTGAATTTACGTCAGGATGGACGCCCGAAGGGCGGAGACGGTTTACCGGCTCCGTTCACGACAGCCGTGTCCCTTCAGGGACGACGCCCGGAAAAGAAAGGATAATATCCATATCCGCGGCAGAATAATAAAGACCATCGCCAGCAGGAGAATGAGGAATATTAACCACCTGACCAAAAGACAGGAACTTCAGACTACCACGCGCCGGAATAATGCAGGCAGCGCGTCAGCGCAGCCTGCTTATTCTGCGCCGCAGGCGCGCGGCCTTTGATGCCACGAAAGGCAGGACACTCCCCTGCCCTTCTGGATAGCTATGCAGCGTCATTTATACAGCGCAAAAATTCGCGCATGGCACTGATACGGCGCTGATCGTCCAGCCGCTTACCAAAGTTGTTGATGTAGTACACAGGCGTATACCGCACCCTGTTTAACTTCATCGTCAGCGTATTGCCCGTGACCACCTCGGCAGGAATACCCAGCAGGGAAAGCTGAATAAACGCCATATCGGCCGCAACAGAATCAATATCGATGCAGCTTCCGAACATATGTTCAGACGGGTTATAGCCCGCCTCCAGCAGATATTCCGCATACGCCACAATCATTCCCGCCGCACCGCTTGCCGGATCGCTGACGGTAACGAATCCCTCACGGCGTATCGTTTCGTCGACGTCCGGCATCAGCAGCCTCGCCAGCAGTGACTGGACGTGATACGGCGTGAAATACTGTCCGTTGCGGTCGTCGCCAAGCTCAAGCTCCATGAAGATCGCGCCGAGGAAGTCGTGGAATTTGGCCTCCAGTGCGCAGACCATCAGGCAGAAAAGCGTATGCAGGTTGCTGATATCACTCTCGCTGTACTTCGCGCAGATTTTGCGGCTCTGCTCAATATTCTCTGGCGTTCTTATCCGCGCCATATCCAGCTCGCTGGCGGCCAGCGTGATAAAGTCGCTGAACACCTCCCAGCGGCGCAGGCTGCGGGCGGTATCCCTGAACACGCTGATAAACTGGCGGCGGGCCTGGTCGATTGTCATCATCCGGTGCAGTATCGGCTGCGCATTCACGGTGGGCAATACGGGTTTAGCGGGTGTTAAGGGTGCGGCTTCTCTCGCCTGATCAAAGAAGCTGGCAAAACTGAGTTGAGACATATTTCCTCCTTAAATGCCGCCCCGTAAGGAGCGGCTCAGTTATCAGTTAAATGCCCGCTTCAGTTCGAGCGTGCGTAACACCTGCCCCCACTCACTCCCGCGCATGGCAGGAATACGAACGGCGCGCCCCTTCTTCCGGCAGTGCGCTATGTGACGGCCCAGCGCCCGCATTTCGGCGCTGATGTCGTCACGGTCGATATCACTGCGTTTAATACGCACCTGTTTTTTTACGGGTGCGTTTTCCGCCTCAAGCATCTGGACATACAGGGCGGTCGGTGTAACAATCGAAACTTCACTGAATTGCATTGGTTTGTTCCTTTTGGTGAAGGCCGGATTAATCGTTGCAAGCGGGTAAATCCGGCGGGATATGGCAGACGAAAGTCTGCCTTTTTCATTTCTGGCGCTGCACTCCCTCCTTAACGCGTGCCAGAATCTCCGCGTGGTCAAGGTTGCTGTAGTCGCGCATCCGGTAATAACGGATACCGATCCGCGCGTAGATTTCGGTCACATTGCCGCAGACCATTTCCGCCAGCATGAAGGTTTCACACTCGCCGTTCTGACTGCTGCGCCAGTTCATCGGGTACATCAGCCCCAGCGCATCATGGAAGGCGTGTACGTCGATTTCGACGGACGCGGTCAGATATGACTTTTCGCGGCTCAGCCAGTACGCGCGTTCGGCCTCACTGGTCGCATAAATACCCGCTTCAGCGCAGGATTCGGTCAGATTTAAGTGCATGGTTTATCTCCTTCTGGTTAATGGCGTTGATATTTCGCCGTGGTGGTTATTCGTCGAACGTGATGCCGGAAAAATGCGCCATCAGGTGCAGCATGTCGGCAATCTCGTCGACTTTCTGCTGAATGGCTGGCGTGGCTTTCAGGATGCGCGTGACAGCGGTTCTGAGTTCGCCCATATAGCGGTTTGCAGACTCGCCCAGCGCCGTTTTGTCCGTATTGCTCTGGTACTTCATCAGGGCTTTACTGACGTGGTTTTGCAGGGTATCAAGTTCGCTGAGCGCGCTTTTCTCCCATGCGTCAAAGCTGAACGTACTGTTCGTGTTGCTGTTGCTCATAATGTTTCTCCGGTGTGACTGGCGGCATCCCCTGCCGCCAGCCGGTTAAGTAATCAGTAATCCGCCGCCAGCTCGATCATCAGGTCAGCACATTCACCATCGGCACGTTCTTCTTCCGCAGTCGTCAGCATGTAACCCCGTTTCGCTGCCGCCCCCATAAACGCCGGACGGTCTTTCAGTGGCAGTTCTGCCAGGTAATGCATAGCCATACCCAGCAGACGGGACTCATAAATCTCGTAGTGCAGGCCACATCCCCGGTTAGCCTGTATTTCCATACGGGCCAGCACCACGTCCGCGCGAATAACATCGAACGGGTTACGGGAATGGATATTGCGCACAAAGCCATCAGTACGCAGGGACGAGGTTTTCACCCATCTTTCGGAAGATTCTTTGGTGGCGGTTTTGACGTTGACGTTCTGTGTGTTCATCCTGCTTTTCCTCCTGTCTGGTGGTTTATCCATCTCTCGGTGAGTTCCCTGGCGGCAAAGGGCAAAGGAGCAACGGCGGGGCGGCAGGAGAAGGGCGGAGACTAAAGTTTTTGCGGTCCCTCGCAAAAAGTTTTGGCGGAGTGCATTTCACCCTTCGGATGACGACACGACGGTGCTACGACAAGCCCTCCGCCCGGGGACTTAACGGGAGAGGGCTCGCCAGAGGTACGGGGAGAGGATGAACACACCCGACACGGCGGAACGACGTGGCGTCACCTGAGTGCCGGCGGCTTTATCGCCGGCATGGTGAAAGCGGCGTGACCGGAACGGTCACTGCGAGCCGGTGTTGACGTTGCGACAGTGGGATGGAAGCCCGTCAGGGCGGAGACGGTTTACCGGCTCCGTTTACGACAGCCCCGGTTCCCGTCAGGGAGGTCGCCCGCAGTCATGGCCAGTGACCCCGTCAGACAGCAGGCAAATTTGAAAAGATGATACAGACAACTGCCACCATAATTCGCAGCGTTCGTTCTTCAGAGGTGATTCACAGCAGGAAATTACAAAGCGTGAGGACCATATAAAAGAGCAGTTATACCGCAGGCATAACCGCTCTTTTTACTTTCCTGCCCTCACGCTGGCGTATAGTTTGTTACCTTCGCCTCCAGTACACCCAGCCACTGACCAGAAGCAGAACACCGCTCAGCACCGCCAATTTCATCGGGGTTATGATCTCCCCAGAATTCCAGCTTGTATCCGATACCCCAGATAAAAAACGCCAGACCTGAAGCCACAATTCCCCACTTAAGGAGAAACAAGAGCACGTTGTCCAGCATACCTGGCGGATCGCGCCAGGTGATAACCAGCGCAATCAGGGCACAGATTGCCACCCCGGCATAGTACGCCGTGCTTCCGAACATCTCCGGCGCCGCGTAATGTATGACCAGCGTAAACAGGCCATTTAACAGCGCGACCAGTATCCAGTATCTCATCTCTAAATTATCCCTTTTAAGCACCCTGCCGACCGTATTCTGGCAGGATATGATATCAGACTCAGTGAGGCGACTTTCCCCGAAAATAATCCGGTCGCACCGTCAGTTCCCGCTCAATGAGTTCATCTGCAAACAGGGGCGCGATCCTGTTAACACGACGCGCCAGATTCCGTCGCCGCGTGGCCGCCTTTCGCTCATCGCTCCAGCGCCTGATCGGCCGTTCATACAGAAAATCAACGCAGACAGCATATCCGGCTCCTGCCACCCACAGTGACATCACGGACTCAGGGGCTGGCTTCCCGGCCTCCACCACTTCTGACGCCAGTTCAGGTTCACCGGGACAGGGACCGGGACGCTTCCAGCGCAGCGAGTAACGCCACTTCATACCTGACTCCGCGCTGTCAGCTTGTTGGGTACCATCCAGCGCTCCAGCTGCCGGACAGATCCCGGACTTTCCCTTGCCAGCGCATTCGTTTCAGCCATCACCGTCCAGAAAGGCTGACTCTCCATCGTCCAGCGCTCCATTGGCTCCAGTGACGGGAAACGCTCGCTCCAGCGCCAGAACATCTCTTCCAGGTCGTACTGGCGCAGTTCAGTCCCCGACCAGCGTGCGCTCCAGCTGCTGACCGTTTCAGGCGTATGGAATGCCAGCTCAATCTCCGCCTGCCCCGCCAGCGCCTGGTACGCCTGCTCACGCTGGCACCGTTCTTTGTGACGCTGTCGGGTGTATTTTTCATCCCGCAGGGCGTCCTGACAGCGAACCCGCTCGGTCTGCTGAAAGGCCACCTCCGGAAAGAGGCGCTGACCCGCACCAACGGGAAGCGGCAGCCAGCAACGCGTCCCGCGACTTTCAATCAGCGCATCGATGGCACTGAGCCAGCTGTCCCTGCTGCCCCGCAGCTCCCGCGCCGTCAGCACCGGCGCAAAATGATGGATTTCCCTGATAGTGATGCGCGTGCTGCCCGTGAGCCGCCGGAAAAAGGCGCTGGCATACGGATACATCGTGGACACCGCGCCGCGCGACCGCCGGCGTTCAACCTCCGCGATGGCCTCCATCGCGGCGCGTCGCTCAGGGCTGAAGGGAACCAGTGACAGGTTTGCAGGTATCATGCCGCGCCCTCCGCTGCCAGAATACTGATGATGCTGGCCTGACTGTATCCGTCCGCATCGAGACGCGCCGTCAGGCTGACGGTGTGGCTGACAAGCTCCGGCTGGTAGCCGCTCAGGGTACTAATGACGGAGAACGGGCGACCGCTGGCGGGCACGAACACCACCATCCACGCCGGACTGATGGCACCAGGACTGCACACCGCAATATGGTAATTGCCGTGCGAGGGGGTAAAGCGTATCTGTACGGGGAAGAAGCCGCCGAACTCGCTGCGGTACTCGCCGTTCACATCCCAGTTTTCAGGGCAGGACAGGTCACGCATGACGGCGTGGGTCAGTTCGCGGCGGAAGTCTTCGCCGCTGTCCCGCCAGTCCTCAAACTCATCACAGGACATCGTTTTCAGTACATCGGGGGTCAGAATAGTGCGCATGGGTATCTCCTTATCGCCGCCCCGCAGGGCGGCGCTCCGTTATCAGGCGGCGTGTGCCGTGTTGGTGGTGTCGTTGTCAGGGCTGTCGGTATCTGAAGCCGCGTCGTCTGCACCGGATTCACCCGCTGACTCCGGTCCTTTGAGCCATGCCGGAACCCAGCGGGTGTGCTGCATAAAGTGCTCCGCATGCGCTGCAGCATCGCCCTTCTTCATCTTCTCCGCGTCACCCGCCGCGCCCGTCAGCCCCGCCTCTTTCAGGGAGGCGACAATCTGCGGATGTTTCAGGCTGCCGAAGTAGTTGTCCTTCGTCGGCTGCCACCAGTCGCGCAGGTGGAAGCCGATTGCCGCCTCGACCGCATCGAGGGTACTGCGCGAGGTGTGCCCCATATCGCGGGTCTGCACCCCGTCAACGGAACAGGCCGTGCAGAAGGCCATCAGCGACATCAACACCCCGCCGTCAAGGGCAAAGAAGGTGGTGAAGTCCTTCTCCCACCCTTCCGGCAGCAGGGCTTTCAGCCTTGCCCGTTCGGTCATCAGGATGTTAAACGCTGCGCCATCCTTACCGGACGGGGCGTTCTCCGTCAGGCTGTCGTGAGATACAGTGAGGCTGATACGGAACGGATGCGTCGTGGTCAGGCAGCCCGAGAAGACGCAGGTACACATGCGCCAGACCATCAGCGCCACCGCCTTTTCGGGCTGCTGCATCAGCGCCGCCTGGACTGCCAGCGTACGTTCGGAGGTCATTTTCGTGAGCAGCGGAACACTGATCCCCTCTGCGGCGTCGGGCTGGCGTGAGGTGAATGGCACCGTTACGCTGCTGGTTACGGTTTCTTCAGGCATATCCGCTTTCAGGCGCACACCGCGCTGCACGTACACCTGCCCTTCGTACAGGCTGACCATCACTCCCGCGCCTGACTTCATGTCGTCAGTCCACGCGCTGGCTTCTGCCGCCGCCTGAATGGCGAGGATGTCCGCTTCGATCGCATCTGACTCGTCGCAAACGCTGTCATATGTATCGTACTGCTCCCGCAGCGCACCAAGACGCTGCTGCTGCTCAGGGGTGTACACCGGATCGGGTTCAGCAGGCTGCACGAACTCCTTACCGTCTTCGCCGTGGTACCAGATGCGGGCTGCGCGTCCGCGACTCCATGCCCAGCCCTCCCGCTGCTGAATGTCCTGCGCGATACGCTCCAGCTTTTCCTGCACCAGACGCTCAACCAGCACGCTGTCAGCCGTACCGTCGCCCTCGTCCTGGCTGAACAGATCTTCACGGATGTAACCCCCTGCCGCCTCGTAGGCATCGCGCCCGATAAAACGAAATTTGGCGTTGTCGGTGCGCATCTCGGTTTCGGTAATAGCGCGTTTAATCAGGTGTGCGGGCGCGTTTGACCAGCTGGCCTTCACGTTTTCGAATACCTCGACCTGACGGGCAGGATCGTCCTCGAGACAGAGCGCCTGACACTGCTCAACGGTCAGTTCGTCCTGTGCAAGCTTCTCCATCAGGGAGGGGGCGAGGTTTGCCAGCTTCAGCATGCGCTGCACGTGACGGGAGCCGAAGCCGAGCGCGTCGCCAATCTGCGCGGGGGTTTTGCCCTGCCCTGCCAGCGTACGGAAACCTGCAATCTGCTCGGCGGGATGCATGGCGGCGCGCTGCTCGTTCTCGGCGACGGAGGCAAGGGCGGCAATGTCGTCGGAAACACGCTTCACCATAACGGTATGGTCAGCAGCGAGACGCCCTTCCTGCGCCAGCAGTTGCAGGGCAGTTAATCGGCGGCCACCTGCGGCCACGCCGGATTGTCCGTCCGCGAGGGTGTGAACAATAAGGTTCTGCAGCAGTCCGAGCGTCTCGATGGAGTCGGCCAGACCGCGAACGCTGTCCACGGAATAGGGGATGGAGCGCACGTTCAGCGGGGATTTAACGAGATCGGACAGCGGAACGTACTCGACCGCAGCGGCCTCAAGGGCGATCTTCAGGGCAGCCTCCTGTGCCTTCGTAATTTTTTTGCTGCTCGCTTTTTTGGGTGCTTTTGCTTTAACATCGGTTACTGACATAGTTGATACCTCACTGATTGATGATTGTCCGGCCCTGCGGAGTTACCGCTCCGGCAGGGCACCTTCTTATTTACTGCTGTTTACGAATACCGTAACGTTCGATGTAACGGTTGAGCCATTTCCCGGCATCCGCTTCAAAATTCCACGCGCGCCAGACCATTACGCCGTTCTGACGAACGACCAGACGAAAATGTGTACCCTGATCGTCCTCAATTGCCACGTTGGTGTACTGCGCCGCAACGACCTCAGCCTGTTCGCGGGTAAAGGTGTCGTCGGGTAAAACCGCCAGCGCCTCGCTCATGTTGCCCCTCCTTCTGAACCTGTTTTGCTTTTAAAAAACCATCACCCATTGAGTTGCCGGGGCCGCGGTTTTGACGTTTTGCGGGGACCTGCTGAACGCCCCCGCTGGTTGTTACCTTCACCCGTTTGAGAGCCGTTCGCCGCAGGGGCGTAAACCAGCGCGGGCGATGGCGGATGTCCGGGGCGCGGTTTACCGCGTGCCATTTACCCTGGACAGCTGACAGCGGCTGTGCTTGTCTCAGCCCCGGCGAAAGGACTCAAAAGGGTGAAAAAACCAGGCAAGGAATGAGCAGGAACCCGCCGCAACGACGGAAAGCGCGGGCGCGAAACGGCGTTGCCCCTTACAGCCCGGCGGCCGTTGATTTTCGCCGGGGTGCAGGGAGCGCAGGCCACGGCGCGACAGAGGCGGCGCATCCTGATAAGGATGCTGCAAGCCCTGGTGTTGCGTCATGGGATGGAAGCCCGAAGGGCGGAGACGGTTTACCGGCTCCGTTCACGACAGCCCGCCCGGACGCCCGCAATGAAAACGGGAACGGGCAGAAAACAGAAAACGGGAGGATAAGAATGGATTACATGCGGCTAAAATGATGGCTGACGATCATCCAGCTTGATGCCAGCCGGGAACATCAGGAGCGAAAATGCTTTTCTTTTCTGTACTGCACAACGCTATACCAGGCCGAAGCCAGGAAAGCAAAAACGGTGATCAGCATCTTAATTCGTCCCCCGGTTCCTTCCCCTTCAGCATCAAAATTATGATGATGCCGGCAACGATAATCCATGCAACGCCACTCCAGAGACGCAGTTTATCCGCCGCGACATTAATCAGGATAAAAGCAACGGCCAAGATTCCCCCCCATAGAGCCGGTACAGGCTGAAACGGAATAAACAACAGGTTAATACCGGTTAAAAGAGTCACGGCCGCAAACATCAGAGACATACGCATAAAATTTCCTCCCTGGACACACTGACTATAAGAATCACTTCTGCTGCTCATCTCCGGGTTTATTATATTCGGGCGCATTTGCGCGCGGCAGCTGCTGACTGTTCTGCCGATGAACGTCAAGCCGTTCACGAAAATACTGGCGAAGATGTTCAGGCTGTTCCCGTTCAACAAGCTCAGGCACAACAGGCTTGTTCATCCTTTCCTGCCAGGCAACGGCAGCGGCGGCTTTATCGACTGAGACCTTATCCTGATCATCTTTTGAGAAAGAGGCGATATTCCACTTCGACATATGCTTCACCGGTCTGCTTTACAGGAAGATATCCCTGATAATACGCGCTTTCCCGGGCAACAGCGACTGACAACGGAGAGGAGAGTGCGCGGCGCCGGAGGCGCGGCGAAGTTTCTCTCCGGCAGGCGCAGCCTGCCCGGTTTTTCGCGCGGGCTGACAGGCGCCCTCCGGCCCGGACGCCTGCCATCATACTTACTGGCCTTTTCCACCCTGTAAGATGAAATGACCGCCGATGTACACGGCACACTGACAGGTCATGTATTCGCAGATTTCATCCATCACCTGCGCGGTGGTCAGTTCCCGCTGACCGGCATCACGTCGGCGGGCATTAATCAGGGCTTTGTACTGTCGCAGGATCTCGCGGGTTTCCGATGCAAGTTTCATACGTTTTCTCCTTAACCGGCGGGTTTCCCCGCCGGACATTAATCAGTTGCTGAAGACATAGCCGTCATGGAACACATAACCGCTGCTGAACAGGTCACGCGCCCAGGCTTCAAAATCGAAATAGCTGCGCAACGGCTCCGGCACCTCATTTAACAGGCCGTTGTCCTCCACCATCTCCCGCGCATAGTCTTCCTCGCTTTCCGCCTCGCCGCGGTACGCATCATCAAACGCGTCATAGTCACATTCGCCGGTATACTCCGCCCAGGCGATAAAAGCGGCTTCCCTGCCCTCTTCTTCGGCGCGTTTGTAAGCGGCGATAAAATCCCAGTCAATGGAGCATTCAGAGACGAACTGCGACGGAATGCCCTCCCAGTCCTGGAACATAAACTCGGCATCCCATTCATCGGCATGCAGTGCCTGACAGGCCTCGTAAAAATCTTCCCTGCCGTTAAACTCCGTCAGATCAAACCATTTGCCGAAAATGCTGCCGCAGTTGTATTTGTGATACGTGCCCACGTAAACAGCCGGTGTGGTGGTTGTAGTGCGCATAAAAAATCCTCCATAGTCGATGTCGTCTGAGTTCCGGCTTACGCCGTGCCGACACGACAGCCGGGCGAAAAGCGGAGGATGCAAGGGCGTCACCGAAGCCGCAGCGCAGTAAAAAAGCAGGAGCTGGCTGGACGGTTTGACGGCGAAAATTGAGCCGGAAAACGACGGGAAGACGGCGGATAACGTATGAAATAAACTGCGACCGGGTGAAGGTGACGGCGTTTACGCTTCCCTTGCATCAGCCGCGGCCCGGCTATAGTAGAGGCACGGCGTTTGCCGCAGGCCGCACGGGACGTTACTCACCGCGAAGCCGGAACAACGTGAAGGAAGAGCCGTAAAAGTGGAGCCGGCGACATCCTTCGTGGTGGATTCAGGGGGCCGCCGCCCCCTGCTGTTCGCTACACTGGCCGGATTGCTGACAGGGCATTGCGGACAAGACTGATTTCTGCACGCGCTTCTGCCATGACCTCATGTAACAGGGTTAAATCCATCCACCGGCGCGGAGGCTCGCCCGGAATACGCAGCACATCGCACATCTGGCCACATGCCAGGATTTGATCAACATTGTCGCTGATAACAAAGAACTCGACTCTGCTGTAGCGTGCCCCTTTGTTCAGGATGGCATCGAGCACCACCGGCAAATTGTCATCATCGTCCAGCCAGCAGGGCATATCATTTTCCTTCACAACCAGACGGAAGTTTCGGGTCTGGCGATAAAACAGCGTTTCCCCGCGCGTGGTCAGCGCCGCCTTTATCCGGCGCGCATCCTCCCATACCTGCCGGGAGATATCCCGCACCGCGCGGGACAGGCAATCCGTTACAGCCTGAATCTCCGGCTCCGTCAGCCATTCCCCGGCCCAGGGGAACGCTATCTGTGTTCCGTCCTCCGGAAGCTGCGGCGCGTCGGCATAGCGGCTGCCGGATAAAATAATCTGCGCTGGCGTCCCGGCTATTTTTGTCATGGCACTTTGCAGCTCTGCGGGTACGTCACCGGTACAAAGCAAAGGCAGCAGATGAACAATATTTGCCGCATCCAGACGGACATAAATGCTTATCCATCCCGGTTTATTGACCGGATCACGCTGATCAACATCGGTATGGTCAGGCCATCAATAATCAGCAATCAAATCGCGCGCACGGCGCATAACAAGGGCGGTTAACGTGGTGATTTCCTGCATAATGGGTTCCTCTGAACGGGGTCAGTACACGCCGCCCGGGCGGCGTGTTGATTTCAGTTTTTCAGTAAGGCGCGAACTTTCGCCGCATCAGCCAGGCGGCGGGTAACGCTTTCCGGGACCGGATGATTGCTGTCACGGGCGGTCCATTCCCTGTGCCATAACGCCTGTTCGGCAGTGGTCAGCAGGGTTTCAAGCAGGTCAGCCGGCACACTCACCGCCGCTGCGGCCTGTTTCACCTGTTCAATCAGATCCATCACCGCACCGGCAGACACGCCCGATTCAAGCCGTTGTTCCTCCGGAATGGCGTCCATACGCGCCAGTACCACCCTTGTGTCCTGCTCCGAAACAGCATATTCCATTCCGTCGGCCAGCGCTTCGATATCCGCCGGGGACCAGACAATGAGGTTCAGCGGGGTTTCTGCGGGATACTGTTCACGCAACAACTGGCAGAGGGTTTCACAGGTTCCGTACATATTTTTCTCCTCTGTCCTTAAAGCAGGCATCCAACTCAAGAATTTCGTTGTATGCCGCCATAAACAGGGCATTGATGCGAAAAAGGGTCTGACGGGTCAGGCGTTCGGCCAGCACA
The DNA here is from genome assembly GCF_046521475.1 of Enterobacter sp. CPE_E890. Taxonomy (NCBI): domain Bacteria; kingdom Pseudomonadati; phylum Pseudomonadota; class Gammaproteobacteria; order Enterobacterales; family Enterobacteriaceae; genus Enterobacter; species Enterobacter sp. CPE_E890. The sequence goes on from NZ_JBKFZW010000002.1 coordinate 176,777, forward strand.
TCGGAGTCAAAGCGATAGCGGTGCTCCATCCCGTTCAGCGTCGCCCGCAGGTCACACATGCTGTTGGCGATTTCCGCCACTTCTGCGCGGAGTTTTTCGTGTCCGGCATAGTTCATTACGCGGCCTCCGGGAACTCGTCGTTAGCGGCCGGGTACTGCATGGCGCGCCGGACGGCGGCCAGACGTTGCTGTCCGGCCCGGTGATACTGCTCCAGCAGTTCAATACCGATGTAACGACGGCCAGCCTGGAGGGCGGCCACACAGGTGGAGCCACTTCCGGCAAAGGGGTCGAGCACAATTGCGCCGGGATGTGTGAAAGACTCAATCAGCGGTTGCAGGCTGGTTACGGGTTTTTCTGTCGGGTGGTGCCGGTTGCCTGAATATTTCCACGCAATCACGTCATTCAACGGGTTTTGCGGCAGGGACGGACGACCTTTTGCAAGGATGTAGGCGCATTCGTGGCGGTAGCCCACATATGCGGCCTTCGATGTGTAGGTTTTAGGGAAAACCAGATGACCAACAACGCTGAACCCGGCCTGTTTCCACGCAGCCATAAAGCGATCGACGCGGTTCCAGCCGTAGAAGCTCACCATCAGCGCGTCTTTTTTCAGCACGCGATACATCTCATGGCTGGCGGGTTGCAGCCATTCATCGGTTTTATCGCCGGCGATGGTACGCCCCTGACGGTCACGAAAACCGACGAGATATGGCGGGTCGGTCAGAATGAAATCGACAGCATTATCCGGAAAGCCGGACACGATATGGACGCAATTACCCTGGATAAATCGGGACATGGTAGTTCTCCTTTCTCAAATGCGGCGCCAGTTACGCCGTGCCGATACGACAGCCGGGCGAAAAGCGGAGAATGCAGGGGCGGTGCCGCAAGCCGCAGCGCAGTGAAAAAGCAGACGCTGGCTGGACGGTTTGACGGCGAAAATTGAGACGGAAAACGACGGGAAGACGGCGGATAATGCCTTTGAAATAAACTGCGACCGGGTGAGGACACCGGCAGAGCGAACCCTTGCATTCGAAGCGGCCCGGCTACAGTAGCGGCACGGCGGCCACACGATGGCAGGAACCTGAAAAACGGCCTATGTTCTGAACTGAAGAAAACACAGATTTCGCATGCGAAATCTACACCGGAGAAACGATAATGTGCGGTCGGTTTACGCAGTACAACTCCCGCGAGGAGTACCTGGCCTTTCTCGGAGAAGAAGCAGAACGGGACATCCCGTATGATCCGGAGCCCGTCGGCCGCTACAACGTTGCGCCCGGAACCCGGGTATTACTGCTGAGTGAACGCCGCTCGCAGCTGCATCTTGATCCTGTTCACTGGGGTTATGCGCCGGAGTGGTGGAACAAGCCCGCTCTAATCAACGCCAGAAGTGAAACTGCGGCTGGCAGCCGGATGTTCAGGCCACTCTGGGAGCACGGACGGGCCATTATTTTTGCTGACGGCTGGTTTGAGTGGAAACAGCAAAACGGCGTGAAACAGCCGTTTTTCATTTACCGCAAGGACGGAAATCCACTCCTGCTCGCTGCCATCGGGAAACCACCTTTTGAGAATGGTAATGACCTGGAAGGATTCCTGATCGTCACGGCAGCTGCGGATGAGGGACTGCTGGATATTCACGATCGGCGACCGTTCGTGTACTCACCGGATGCCGCACGTAAATGGCTCAGTGAAAACACAACCGGTAAAGAGGCGGAAGACATTGCCCGTGAGGGCAGTCTTTCCGCCGAAGATTTCACATGGCACCCCGTCAGCCGGGCTGTTGGCAATCCCGGGAACCAGGGCAGGGAACTTATAGAGCCACTGGCTTAGCAGACGGTGAGATACCCGGCATCCACTCACAGGGTTATGCACCGTTTCTGTGGATAACCCAGAGCCTGTTTTATCCGGCAGAACAATAACCTGGCAGGAGCCGGTAAAATTCTCCTTGCAGGACGGGAAATATCTTAAATAATACTGTATATAAAAACAGGCATTTTAAGAGGTATGCCATGATCCTTTTTGTCACTCCCGCATCTGAACCAGCACTGTCCACCGCACCACTTTTCACAGAGCGCTGTCCGGCAGGTTTTCCGTCACCGGCCGCGGACTATACCGAAGACGAACTGGATCTGAATGCCTATTGTATCCGTCGCCCCAGCGCGACCTACTTTGTCCGGGCCATTGGCGACTCGATGAAAGATATGGGCCTGCACTCCGGCGATTTAATGGTTGTCGACAAAGCCGAAAAACCCATACAGGGGGATATTGTCATCGCAGAAACAGATGGCGAGTTCACCGTTAAACGCCTGCAGCTTAAACCCCGAATCGCCCTGCTGCCGATGAATCCCGCCTACCCCACCCTCTACCCGGAGGAACTGCAGATATTCGGCGTGGTGATGGCATTCATACATAAGACGCGGGGTACTAACTGATGTTTGCGCTCGCTGATGTGAATTCGTTCTATGCGAGCTGCGAGAAAGTTTTTCGTCCCGACCTGCGGAACAAACCTGTTGTTGTTCTTAGCAACAACGACGGCTGTGTAATAGCGCGAAGTGCCGATTATGTGGAATTGCAAGTAACACTGTGATGCAGATGAAGCGAACTTCATCTGACTATAATATTGATATCGTTTTCCGCAACAATCAGCATCACAGCAGGTAAACCTTCCACACTCATTTTTTGATGTAACTTTTTGATTAAATTATCATCTTCATTACTGGCTTTCGCTGAAAATCCTTGAGGATGGGAGTGCCATTCACCAACATAATCGACAACACGAGCGGTCAGCTGCTGAACCCGTTCTAATGCTTCCTTTTGTCCCTCTTCTCCTCGGACAAAGAAGGCTGGTGAGGATTTACTGTCGATAGGTTCTGGGAGCACATCAACCAGAATAATAGTCTTGTTCTTAAAATCAGTTATGCCCACAATAGCGCCCCCGGTTTCATTCGGTAGGGCCTGTAAACGGGTGTGTCTCAGTTTTTGTTCTAAGCCTTGATCGTATCTAACAATCCATTCGCCAGCAATTACAGATACCACAGGGTAAAGCTCAATTTCATGAGCGCTCACTGCACCTGAATTTTCATCAGACACCCAGATACATAATCGAGCATCATCCTTAAGGACGGTCTGCCGTAGTTGGCGCGACAGGATACCAGCATGAACGTGAATACATTCGTTAGACATACGTACAGAAATATCCCGACATCCACCACCGACCCAACGATCACCATAATTGTGCTGTAGGTGAGTGTTTCCCCACTCGCTGCTCAAAATTGCCCGGTAGTATTGCCCCTCAATTGCATCAATTCGGCACTGTCTGTCTGTATCCTCTATTAACATCACGCTGGCCTTGCCTGATGGTGTCAGAAACAGACTAACTGTTCTGGGTATATCATCTTTTAACGCTAGGGTCCTAGGCACCTCAAAGGTGGTACTGACATCCACAACTAAGTGAGCCTCATTCACAGCTCTGGCAATATCATGATCGTCATCAAGAATACTTTTATTGATCGCTCCGGGGAGAGGTTCATGTGGATAAATACTACCTGCGAGGTGCCGAAGAATATCAGTTTTAGGGTATCCAATATGATCATCAACCCCAATATGGCGGGGCAGATTATGTGGAAGGAGTTTGTCAGGATCGATAAATGTCCAGTGTCCCCAGCCGACTCGTATCCAGATATCAGCTAATGTGCCGCCAAGAGCCCCAACGCCAGCCAGAACACCATAGAAAGATGCATTATCAGAATCAACAGCAGAAATGTCTCTTGCTCGTGCAGCATTCATAGCCGAACGTATTTCGACAGGTAACAGTGGTAATTGTTGCCATTGTGTACCTCTTACGCCACCAAGTAGTCGGAAACGGTGCTGTATTCCCCGCTCATTCCTAGGGGCAAGTATGTCTAATACGCTGGCAAGTTCGTAGAGTGAGCGTTCCACGATATAGCCCATAACATCAGTACGTTCTGTTTTACCATCCCTTAAACGAGGAACCCATAGCAGAATTAGCAAACCTTCCTTTTCACCAGAGCTAGGGCGAAGACCTGTATCAGGTATAGCATCATAAACAGCATCAGCGAGTGGCTGGAGAAGTTCACTTCCCCAGGATTGAAGCTGCTCTTCCAGTTTTTTCAGATTGTCAGGATATGAAGCAACTAATGAGGCTTCAACTGGTGGGACGGCAATGGTTAATAAGCGAAATGGTCTGATGCCCTGATTAGAATGTTCAGGTACAGCCCTTAAAATTATCGGCTTACCATTGCTGACCATCTGGAGGCTGAGTTTATGAGCTGCGGCATGATTATAATCAAGATAATTCGCTGGTAAAATAAGTTGATAGGGGCTCATATAAAAAAGTTGCTCAAGAGGTTGGTCTTCTCGATGCAAACGTTGTTCAGCTGATTCTCTGAGCCACCAAAATATTCGCTCAATAAATCTTTCAGGTGTCCAGTTGCGTTCGACGGCGCTCCAAGATACATCATAAAGGCAAAGAATTTTTGGAGAGTCTGGTACACCTGCATGTTGATGAGATAAAACAGGAAAATCTTTACGCAATGCATGAACTAGGATCGGGATAGTGAACTTAGGGTTTATCTCAATAGCTAATCGTTCTTTACGACGAATGCCAGCCTTATTGCCAGAAGTTACTGTACCATCAGCAACATCAATGACTAGGTATTCCGAGCGGTCATTGTTTTGCTCAGATAAACGTAATTCTCGAACAGTTATATAGGGATGCTGTTCGCATGCTGTAAGCAATGAGATTGTTTGCGGATATAGGCTATCACGCCCCGATGAATCGAGGCGTTTACCCAATTCGAAATATTCGATCATTGGTTTATTACACCTGCCCGGGGTGCGGCTGCCGTAGCAGCGCTTGTCGCAGCAGAAACTGCACCAACAATAGCGGGAATCAATTTTCCATCTCGTGCCACTTCAAACTCAAGAACAGTTTTATCTTTAAGGTCGCCCGTGCAACTGAACCAACCATCAACATTATCCAGAATATCATCGTACTCACGTTTAGCTCGAATACACGGAGGATCATAATCGTCATCAAGTATCTGTTTGCTGCTGGAAACTATTGTCGCTCCAGAACGCGCTTGCCCTAAAGCATTACGGGCCGCATCGCAAACCAGAGCATCTTCTCCCCATTGTGACCAGCTATAATAGGAAAGTGAATGCCACGAACAATGATGTGGTGTGAGGAGAAGATCATACTCCAGCACCTCAGGATTGCTTTTGTAACGATTCCATAATCGCTCCCAGATGAGAACTTCTGCATCCCCACCGAGTAAAAAGTGCATAGGATTACGAGAATATGCGGAAGGCAGTATTTTCATATTCATAATGATACTGGATTCATTTTTAGAAAGGGCTTCTTCCAGATTTTCATCATCTTCATGTGGTGCAGGTGCCAGAAGCTGTGCAGAGAAAACGTCTGAAACTTGCCCGTCAATTCTGGTGAATGTATCTCCAGCTTTAATAAGAATGGCACTCAGATCATCCGTTTTACCGTTAATATCTTCACCCATGATAAGAATGCGATTACCGCTAAATGCGTAACCATGTTCCCGCCAGTATTTTACACGGCGCCGAGCTTCCGTATTAAATGCCTGAGCATCTTCGCAAAGTGTGTGATTTTTCGAACGACGTCGAAAAATCAATGGTGATGACCACAACTCTCGGATGATTATGCGTTTTTCTGAACGTTTCAGATGGTCATCTGGATAGTCTTCAGGACGGCCCAGCCAGAAATGTTTACGTAGACCCCCACAATGGTCCTGATCCGGATGACTCAGCATAAAGACGTCAACAAAAGGGCGATCGTTATTATCGTACTTCAATCTGTTACGTAGCGCCGAGGCAACATCAGGTGTGTCATCTTTGGGGTCATCAGCAGCAGAACGGATATGTACATCAGTCAGAATGGATGTACCCTGGGTATCAGCCAAACGCACCAGTGTCATATCACCGTTGCCGACCTGGAAAAAAGTAACTTTTGCTGCCATCGACATCTCCTTCAGGGATACGAAAGATTGAGGTTAAGAACATCTGTTGCTAAGATACATCTAGTAATTATTCGAGTCTAGTAACTATGCGTATATTTTTTAGACTCAAATTGTAAGCACAGGAAATGATTGATAAATGATTGATAAAATGGTGCGAACTGGTCATTGGGGCCAAGAGAGACGACTTGAATTCATCGATTTTCGCCTACTGTGGGAAGGTCGACTTAACCGTGCAGATATCACTACATTTTTCAGAATTTCAGTGCCGCAGGCTTCGTTAGATTTGGCTAAATATCAAGAGATTGCACCAAGAAACATGGTGTATGATCGAACTCAGAAGGCTTATGTAACTACTCCAGATTTCAAACCTGTTTTTTCAAGTTTTGACAGTAATCATTACCTGAATGAACTATTAGGGCGAGAAAATGGAATAGTGGATCCTTGTGATAGTTTCATTGGATGGGCCCCTCCGGTTGCCAGCCTTCCTCTTCCGGCTAGGAAAGTACAACCTGAAATATTGATTGATTTAATCCGGGCCATGCAAAGAGAACAGGCTTTGGTTGTTGATTATCGTTCGATGACTAATGAACCAGCGGTTCGTATGTTATACCCAACTGCATTTGCACATGATGGTCATCGGTGGCATATTCGCGCCTATTGTTTTAAATCTGCAATGTTTAAAGATTTTGTCCTTGGCAGATTCTTTAATATTATTGAATTTGTTTCCCCACCGACATCAATTCCACAAGATGTTGACTGGAATACATTTATTGATGTGGTGATAGGTCCAAACCCTAACTACGATACGAATAGACGGCTATCTATTGAGCATGATTACCAAATGGTACATGGCGAGGCGAAAATTCGGATACGTAAAGCACAATTATATTATCTTAACCGTCGGTTAAATTTGGATGTGAAAATCGATTCTTCAATAGATGATAAGCAGCAAATCATCATGCTAAGAATAGAAAAACCTGAAGATTCTATAGGATAAAGTTAACATGAATGTAACTGGTATTAATAAAAACAATAAGGAATGGATGATTGCGATAATAATTACCTACCTTTTTATTCTGTTATGTCTGGCAACATACGCTATTGGGGCTATGTCTCTGGGGTGGTTGCCTGCACCTTACGCACCATTAAGGGTGCCACTGATGTGTGGTGCCATTGCCTATATTGGTGGTTGTTTATATTGTTTTCGTGCAATTTACATCAATAAATGCATTAGAAAACAATGGGATCCAGATTGGCATGTATGGTATTTCATCCGCCCACTTACCAGTACAATTGCAGGTGCAATCAGTTACTTATTTCTTAAAGCAGGATTGTTAGTTCTGGAATCTAGCTCCAATGCAGGGTCCAGTGAAATGGGTTTCTTTGCATTGGCGTTTATTGCAGGCTTTAATGTCGATAAGTTTGTCGCGAAAATTGAGGAAGTTGCAAAGGCCGTGTGGGGGATTGAAAAAACAAGAAGTGCAACTAATCATGAGGTAAAAGACTTAGATAAAAAAGAATAACATGGGTATTCAAATTAACCGGGATATTTTTCGCTATTTTATCTTCTTTGCTTGTCTGGTGTTTCAATATTTTTTAATTTCTCTAATAATTTGTCTATCGCACCAATATCATTATTTACTGCTGCCTGTTCATCATCCGTCAACGGGATCTCCTGCATCATTTTGAGTAAATTCTGACGCCCCTCTATATATTGCGCTTCTGATGATGATTTAGGCAGGTAGAACGAACATTTTGCACAAGCCATACGGTGTGGGCACTGTTCAAAAAAGTCATAACTACACAATCCGTGCCCAAGGTCATAATATCGCCATGGTTCTCCTTTCTGCATTTGTCCGGACGAAATTGCATCCTGATCGATCAGCACCGAAACCATACGACGGTTTCGCTCAAAGTATCCTGCTTTAGACAGAGACCCTGCCAGTTTTGTCGGTGTGATATCGATATAATGCTGTGTCGAACTGGGAGAGGAATGTCCGAGCCAGCGCTGTAACTCAAATAATCCTAGTGGTTCCCTGGCATTAAACAGCTGGCTGGCTATAGTTGCCCGCGCTCTGTGGCTAGTGATAGTTCCCCTGATATCTTTGTTTGGAACACCAGCTTTCCGACAAAGCATCGGAATTAAGGATTTATTAATATAACTCTGGCTAATCCGAGCAGCTTTATGCATAAAAAGATAACTGACAAGTTCACCCGTTTTTAAATCAAGTTGGTCTGGTTGTATATTTCGGTGATGCTGCCAACTTACTGATTTAGTGTATGATGGTGTTTTTGAGGTGCTCCAGTGGCTTCTGTTTCTATCAGCTGTCCCTCCTGTTCAGCTACTGACGGGGTGTTGCGTAACGGCAAAAGCACTGCCGGACATCAGCGCTATCTCTGCTCTCACTGCCGTAAAACATGGCAACTGCAGTTCACTTACACCGCTTCTCAACCCGGTACGCACCAGAAAATCATTGATATGGCCATGAATGGCGTTGGATGCCGGGCAACCGCCCGCATTATGGGCGTTGGCCTCAACACGATTTTACGTCACTTAAAAACTCAGGCCGCAGTCGGTAACCTCGCGCATACAGCCGGGCAGTGACGTCATCGTCTGCGCGGAAATGGACGAACAGTGGGGCTATGTCGGGGCTAAATCGCGCCAGCGCTGGCTGTTTTACGCGTATGACAGGCTCCGGAAGACGGTTGTTGCGCACGTATTCGGTGAACGCACTATGGCGACGCTGGGGCGTCTTATGAGCCTGCTGTCACCCTTTGACGTGGTGATATGGATGACGGATGGCTGGCCGCTGTATGAATCCCGCCTGAAGGGAAAGCTGCACGTAATCAGCAAGCGATATACGCAGCGAATTGAGCGGCATAACCTGAATCTGAGGCAGCACCTGGCACGGCTGGGACGGAAGTCGCTGTCGTTCTCAAAATCGGTGGAGCTGCATGACAAAGTCATCGGGCATTATCTGAACATAAAACACTATCAATAAGTTGGAGTCATTACCTATATTTCGTTCTTTTTCCCAGCAATCAATGTATTCCCCTACGATTGGATCAACAGGTTTGGTGAAGGCCGTGCTGGTTTTGTTCACGGGGACATCCAGCAAACATATCCGAGAGCCGCCCTGATGTTCATCATTTTGCCAGCGTATACAGCCTGTTCGCATCCGCAAAATTTCATCACGACGCAACCCACCAAACAGCCAGAGAACACATAATGCACGAACCATAGAAAATGGGTAGCGATAGTAAAGTTGTTCACCATAATGCAGATCCTGCTCCTGCAGGTTCAACCCTGCCCAGACAAGTTTACTCCATATATCATCAGCAACGACTCTTGGTGCAGGGCCAATACTGGCCCGGATAGCGCGGGGTAAACGGAACGTTCTGACAGGATTAAATCGGACGATAATAAGCCCCCATTCCTGAAGGTCTCGAAAAAAAACTCTGATAGCCTGTAAAATCCCCGCCCGTGCAGAGGCTGTCATTAACTGGCCTATTCGATTCTGATACATATGGCGCGGTTCAGACCACTGGCCTATTTTCATTTGACACACTGCAGCTACGTATTCAAGTGCGATGTCCCGGCTCCAGTCTGCAGGAGAATGTATATCAGGGTGAGTGGCTTTCAGCCAGCGCCCACACTGCAGGATGCGGTACCATGTACTGAGTTCAGATGATGGTGCTTTAATAGCGGTTTTACGCCAGCGTTCACACCATCGCAACCATTCTTCCGGAACGTTACTGGTTGCACGATATTCCCCGTGAGGCCGTCTGCGCTCAAGAATACGATGGTCAATGCCCGCTGGGAACAGCCCCATCGCAGCAAATATCCTTGACAAGGTGGCCGCAGAGCGACGCATATAAACAGGCCCGTAAGTTATTACTCGCTTAAGTGTTTCCAGTTCCAATTTTTCAGGATCAACCTGCCGCTGACAAAGCATAGACAGCAGTAGCGCATTACGAATGTTATTGTCAGCAGCGACAAAGCCGAGGCGCTGCATGTTCTCCTGAAGCTTGTTTACCGCCGCCTCTGTCGCCGGGCGGCCAAAAACTTTGACAGAAAGCCGATAATGATAAAAGCAGCCAGCCGCCTCAAGTCGATTAAATCCGCACAGTAACCAAGCAATCGCGAGGACATACTGTCGACAATTACCACAGCTGCCATATTTTTTGCGAAATACCTCTTCACTGCTGCACAGCACTTCGAGCCAGTCGTCCTGGGTCCATGACCAGTAGTTTTTTTCCAGCCGGTGCATTTCCAGAATGATGTCATGAATTGCAGAATTGGTTGTTGTGGATGCGGCATTCATCCACTTTAATGCTGCTCTGAGTGGAATTATCAGGCGAGAAAGCCTTTGTCTTACACAGTTCGACCAGTTTTGTTTATGACGTCCAACAACATACTGAGCCAGCTTTATCAAAGTATCTCGTTCAATCGGCTGTAATTCGGGAGAACAATCCCAGTCAGGATCAGGTTGCCATACTTCGTAGTCAAAAGGGGCTGGCGCATCATATTCAGTTTTCATTGCCATCCGTATTGTCCCCCTTTAAATGGTGTAACCGATGTTCATGTATCGACGCCATACCTGCGTTAAATTTTTCCGTAAGATCACGCGCACTAAGATGGATATAAAGTAACGTTGACTGGATACTCTGATGGCCGGCAAACGTAGCGATCTCATGAATATCCCAGTCAGCTCTGGCGAGATCGGTCAGACATAGATGTCTGAAGGTATGCGTACTCAATTGGGGTAGCCCCGCCTGCATTGCCAACGACCTTACGATCTTGGACCAGGTCCACCGGGTTATTGGCGCAGTTCTGTTGCGACAGGAATAAGAAAGAAACAGTGGGCCACGGGAAGTATTTAATTGTCGCCGTTCTGCTAACCAGAGGAAATATAACTCTCCGGTTACGACAGAATAGGGCACAACCCGACCTCGCTTAGTTTTTGTCGTTTCAGCCCGAACTGTTAGCAAGCGACGAGAAGGGTCAATATCGCCGGTAGCAACGGAGCACAACTCTTCCCGGCGCAGGGCACAGTCGTACGCAAGAGATAGCATAAAACGATTACGTATTGTGGTCTGGCGGGCTGCGATAAGTAAGTTTTCCCAGTCACGGTCACTCGGTATCCATGGCAGGCGTCGCTGTGCCTGAATGAGCCCCCTGCGCCCACCTCCGCCAGGATGCCAGCTGCCTCTCATAACGGGGTTCAGTACTATTAATCCTTCTTCTCGCAGGTAGTCACAATATAATCGAACGATAGTGAGTCGATGACGAAGGCTGGCAGCCGCCAGATTGCGGGAGATATTAAGATGCCGAACATACAAAGCCAGGATCTCCCGGCTGGCTTCTGTAGGGCTCACATCATTCTGGCGACAAAAACGCAGCCAATCATCGATCCCACGGGCATAAGCTTCAACCGTATTTGGCGCCTTCAGCAAACTTTCCTGTAAGCATAACCAGCGAAAAGCTGTAGGCTCAGCCATCATGTAAGGTAAAGATGCCAGCAACGATGCACGCATACACTTTCCTTCCGAGTCAGAAAGCACAACCTAAGGATAGTCAATTCCAAATAACATATAAGCCAAACGGCTGGGTATAAAGATGGGAACCCCCTGGTTCCAGCTCAAAGAGGCGCAGTTTCCTGAAAAACTGTACGTTTTTTCCAGCAACTACGAGCTCTACGCGAGCCTGAGTAACCGTGTGGTCGCCCTGCTGGAAGAGCTGTCGCCCCGCGTCGAACAATACTCAATTGACGAATGTTTCCTGGATGCCCGAGGAATTGGCCACTGTATGGATCTGGAGGATTTTGGCAGGCAGCTGCGTGGGCATGTTCTCAGTGGAACCGGACTGACGATCGGTGTCGGCTTCGGCGCCACAAAAACACTGGCCAAATCGGCGCAGTGGGCGTCAAAGGAATGGCCACAATTCAGTGGGGTGCTGGCGCTGTCGCCCGAAAATCCACGCAGAACGGCAAAATTACTCAGCCTGCAGCCGGTGGAAGAAATCTGGGGCGTGGGGAACCGGATAGCGAAAAAGCTGCACGTTATGGGGATCACCACTGCCCTGCAGCTGTCGCTGACGAACCCCACATTTATCCGGAAAAACTTCAACGTAGTGCTGGAGCGCACGGTACGTGAGCTGAACGGCGAGAGCTGCATTTCGCTGGAGGAAGCGCCGCCGCCGAAACAGCAGATTGTCTGCAGTCGCAGCTTCGGGCAGCGGATCACCACCTACGAAGAAATGCGCCAGGCCGTCTGCCAGTATGCCGAGCGCGCGGCGGAAAAGTTGCGCGGTGAGCGACAGTACTGCCGGCATATCAGCACCTTCATCAAGACGTCCCCTTTTGCGGTTAATGAGCCGTATTACGGTAACGTGGCCACGGAAAAACTGAACACCCCTACCCGTGACACCCGGGACATTATCGCGGCAGCGGTCAGGTCTCTGGACAGGATCTGGCTCGATGGCCACCGCTACGCAAAAGCGGGGATAATGCTCAATGATTTCAGTCCGAACGGCGTCGCGCAGCTGAATCTGTTCGATGACGTGCAGCCACGGCCGCACAGCGATGCGCTGATGAAGGTGCTCGACGGCATTAATCATTCCGGACTCGGGAAAGTCTGGTTTGCCGGACGGGGTATTGCGCCGGACTGGCAGATGAAACGGGAGATGCTGTCACCGGCATATACCACCCGCTGGAAGGAGCTGCCGGTTGCCCGTTTCTGACCGTCGAAATGACAGACGGGACTTGCTGCAAGAGCTTACTTTACCGATCATACAGATGACTTGTCTCAGGGGGGAACCATGACAAATATCATTCTGTGTGATGTGACTGCCAGCATCAGCGAACTTAAAAACGATCCGGTGGCCACCGCCAGTGCCGGCGGCGGCTACCCGGTCGCGATTATTGACCGCAACCGCCCTGTTTTTTATTGTGTGCCCGCGGCTCTGTATGAACAAATGCTCGATGCGCTGGACGAAAAAGACCTGGTGCAATTGATCACAGAACGTCAAAACCAGCCGCTGCGTGAAGTGGATCTCAATCAGTATCTGTGATGTGCTCCGGTGCGAGGAGCAAGGAATGTATTAAATCAATGTTAAGGAACAATATGGGTAGCAAAATCGCAGGTGTGGTTTTCTTATTCTTCACTATCTGGGGAATGGCTTCAGTGATTGAATTGCAGTACTGGCGTAACGCTGATACCTATCCTGTCTGGCTGACAAAACATCTCCGGATCTCTCCCGAAAATAACGAAAAGAGCCTGATAAGGATAGGAATGGAAACCTTTGACAAGGTATGTGGTGATAACAGGGGCCTCCTTGCCGTCACCCAAAAACAAAACGGTATGTTTATGCGCTGTGATGATTCCCCCGGATTTTTTTCATGGTTCAGCGGCGTTTACAAAGTCAGTTAATCAGATAACGTGTTGGACTTTCAATATGTTACCCACACGGTTATCCCCCGTTACTGTGGATAATCAATATATTGTGTCTCAGACAGCTGCTTTTTCTACCATATGTTGTGTCCCTGATATCCCCTCGGACGGCGTGACAAACGACATCACACTGGAGACGCTGATGACGGGACCATGTTCATCCAGGGTCGTAAGAACGGCCGGGACTGGTTACCGGCCGGACGAAGGACCGGCCAACGCGCAGCGGCGGCAGCTGGTTTTAAAAATGCTGGCGGAAATTTAAAATTAAGCCGCACACCCCGCGAAATTTTGCAAATTTCACTCAACATGCTTCGTTCAGATCCCAACAGAGCTTTCACCATCACCTGTAATAGCCGCCCTGCTGCGTGATTACTCCGCTCAACAGGTTGCTGGCGACAAGCCAATACCTGTTCGTGACAGGCATTGCTTAACCGTTGTCCCAAACTAATAATGTGCCGACGATGCAGGTGGGACCGTGGTCCCAGGCCGATAAGCTGACCGGCGATGCAGGTGGGACCGTGGTCCCAGGCAGGTAAGCTGACCGATGACGCAGGTGGGACCGTGGTCCCAGTCAGATAACCTGACCGACGACGCAGGTGGGACCGTGGTCCCAGACAGATAACCTGACCGATGACGCAGGTGAGACCGTGGTCCCAGGCAGATAACCTGACAGACGATGCAGGTGGGACCGTGGTCCCAGACAGATAAGCTGACCGATGACGCAGGTGGGACCGTGGTCCCAGACAGATAAGCTGACCGATGACGCAGGTGGGACCGTGGTCCCAGGCAGATAACCTGACCGACGACGCAGGTGGGACCGTGGTCCCAGTCAGATAACCTGACCGATGACGCAGGTGGGACCGTGGTCCCAGGCAGATAAGCTGACAGATGACGCAGGTGGGACCGTGGTCCCAGGCAGATAAGCTGACCGACGATGCAGGTGGGACCGTGGTCCCAGGGAGATAACCTGACCGACGACGCAGGTGGGACCGTGGTCCCAGTCAGATAACCTGACCGATGACGCAGGTGGGACCGTGGTCCCAGACAGATTACCTGACCGGCGATGCAGGTGGGACCGTGGTCCCAGGCAGATAAGCTGACAGATGACGCAGGTGGGACCGTGGTCCCAGGCAGATAAGCTGACCGACGATGCAGGTGGGACCGTGGTCCCAGGGAGATAACCTGACCGGCGATGCAGGTGGGACCGTGGTCCAAGGCAGATAAGCTGACAGATGACGCAGGTGGGACCGTGGTCCCAGAGAGAATATTCAGGCCAGTTATGTTTTCTGGCCTGTGAGAAAGGAAATGAAGTAAAGGGAGATCACCGTAGAATAATGCGTGTCCGCATCAGACTCCTGGTTTCTCAAGCTCCTTAAGAATGGCTTCTATTTTCTCTATACACTCCGCAGGAATGCGGGACTTATCCAGGTTAAGCACCATTTTATCGCCCTTATACAATGCTGTTGCCCCTGGAGCAAACTGATGACGTGAGCTCAGATTAACTCTTGATGCGGGAGATTGTTTCAGTACGGATGTTAAAAGACTAATGACCTCTTCAGCTTCAAAGATTAGTCCCGCTTTCTTCTGATCGTGGAGAGTCTCAGCCTGCTGCTTCAGTAATTCTTCTTTATCTGCAAAAGCCTTCTGAAGGGCTTCACCTGACCGGGCAGACAGTTCTCCAGGATGTGCAAACAGGGCAACAACGGATTTAGGCAGTTTGGCCGTATTAATACAGCGGGTAATGATCTTACGAGAAATGTTTTCCGCATCGGCAAGCGCAGAAATATTTCCTGCAAACTCATTCTGCAGCCGGCTTGTATAACGCAGGCCACGTTCATAAGCACTCGTCGGCCGATAATCGTTACCCAGTCGGGACAATGCAGCCATCTGCTCATCGTCCAGTTCACCAACCAGAACGCGATAATCACTTTCCGTCAGGATTGCGGCTTTACGGCGACGGCTGCCGTCTGCAATTTCTATGACATCAGAAACCCGGCGGCCGAAAGCTGGAGTCTGCTGACCGGTCAGTAAAAATGAAGGAATGAGATCATCCAGAGCATCTTCGGTAAGTAGTTCCTGATCGCGCTCATTGCCTGACCATACGCGTGAAGCGCTCTCAACAGAGTCTCCCCGGAGCACCTCAAGGGTAAATTTTACTTCCCGTCCACTTACCGGAAGAGAGATTGCATTACCGCGGGCCATAGCACCCACGCGCGCAATTAATGAATCCACCATCGGCGCGGCCGGCGCCGGTGATGAAGTATCTTCAGTCGATTGAGTATGTGTGGTATGTCTTGGAATGACAGGAGCACGCTTCATTATCTAATCTCCCAGCGTGGTTTAATCAGACGATCAAAAATCTCATTGCAAACAGGCTCCCAGATAGAGAGGGCATTACGCCAGGCACCGGTTGAAGAACGTTGATCAATAGCCTGTTCAAAAACGGTTCTCATACGGATCTGACCTTTGCCGACTTCATCCGTTTCGCGCACAACATTTTTAAGGACCATGCTTCCCCAGGCATCCCGAATTTGTTCTTCCATCCACGGGGACTGCGAGCCATTATTATTACTGTATTTGGTAAGCAGAATACGGACATCTGGCTCGAAGCCTTTAAGATCCACGTTCTTAAGCAGGTCACGAAGCATATCGAAAAACTGCAGTGCGGAGGTGTAGTCGAACAGCTCTGCCGGAGTAGGGACAATCAGAACATCAGCAGCGCATACAACATTTATCGTACCGATACCAAGGTTGGGTGCGCTGTCGATAACTATCACGTCATAATCATGAGCGACAGTTTCAATGGCCAGACGGAGCATCAGGTGCGGGTCAGCAGGTAATTTGCCTTCGTCAAATTTCCCCATCAGCTCGGTTTCAATGCGGTGCAGTGCCAGACAGGACGGGATGATATCAAGGCCAGGCCAGCAGGTGGGCTTTATAGCGTAGCTGGCGTCATCCTTTTCCCCAAGATAAAAGGGCAGGAGAGTGTCCTCAGCATGAATATGAAGATCGGGCACCCATCCGTGATACATAGAAGCAGTTCCCTGTGGGTCATTGCCTTCAACAAGCAGAACACGGAGTCCTTTCAGAGCAAGATCCTGAGCCAGGTGAACGGATACTGAGGTTTTGTAAACACCACCTTTGTGAGCTGCAACGCCAATCACCGGCGGAAACGCATCTTCAGCACGGCGCAGTCGTGTACCAAATACATCCCGCATGTGATTGATTTGTTCGATGGTATAACCAACGCGTTGCTCAACTCTCCCACGGGTTTCCATATCAGGGTGCGGCAGCCGGCCAGCTTTCTCGGCATCCCTGATAGCCTGAGATGACACGCCAACTAAATCTGCCGCTTCACCAATCCTCCAGCGCCGGGTTATTTTCCGGGCTTCCGGACTGTCATCATTAAACTGTGCAATGGCGATTGCTTTCGTCATTTCATGACCAGCACTTATGCACTGGTTGAGTGTATCCATGAGTCCCATACTGAACATCCTTTAATCATCACTTTGCATTATTTTATTAAATCTTGGAATTTATTGCAAAGCAACAATAAAATCGCAAAGTGCACGAAAAAGTGCAAAGTGAACCACATTGGGTAATGAAAGAACGCAGGGGATTACAAAAGAGTACATACCGCAGTCAATATTAATCACTGCCGCTCGCCGCAGTAAGCGATCTCACACAGTGAGAAAGCGGCGAGGAAGCGGAAAATCACAGAATTCACAGATTGCACGTACGTCGGGTTGCTAAAGATGGCTCGGGATCAGCCAGTTATAATGAAATTGACTGCGGTATGTAATATATTGACTATGGTATGATGCTTACCGCATCTGTGTCGAGGAAGAGGAAAGACGACTCAGCATACCGCAGTCAATGTTTCATTGTTGTACCTGTAGATCTCAATCTTCCAGAGCGTATTCAGGAAAATAAGGCCAGGGTTCTGGATATCTGGTGTGGCGCTTCCGGGCTTGTATCTGGGTTATTCATGGTCTCGATCCAATAATTGATCCCAAGGAGATCATAATGAGATCCAAAAGAGATCCCCGGATCGCTCCAGCATGCGCTGTAACTGGCTTTAACGTCTGTCTGGATCGACTGTGGAATGTAAAATGTTGACTGTTATATGCATAATCTAATACTGTGATATGCAACGGTATTTACTGAGGTATGTATATCCGTTGACTGCGATACGTATTACTACATCCTTTTGTGGATAACCGTTGAGGATCAAG
>NZ_JBKFZW010000003.1:0-115514 GCF_046521475.1 Enterobacter sp. CPE_E890
GGATGAAGCACTTGTTGTTAGTAATTCTAAACTCGCAAAGTTATCGACAAATTCTGTGTTAGCAGCTGCATTCCCCCCCTCAAAAACTACATCTGGCTTAAACGGCCAGACAGGTTCCCATCCCATTGAGGTAGTGGTGAAAGGACTTAATGCTCCTTGATCAGCAACCGGAATAAATTCAGGCTCATTTAACTCAACCTTGTCAGTAAATGCACCTACAGTTAATGCGTTCCATGACTGGCCCGGATCATGGATTTGATTAACTGAAAGACTGGCGGGATAGTTTCCCCAATGGTCGCGATCAACTATGTTCCCAGCGGAAAGAACAAACAACCGGGGAAAAGGGGTTTCTGCTAGCGCATCTACTGCCAGTGAATCGACCATTGATGACCAAGCTGAAGGGCGACCAAAGTCACGATAAGCAGTTGCTGTTACTGCTGAACTAAAAATACGTTTGCGCTGACCATTGAGAATTTCAGGACGTGTAACGGCTGAGCTGAACAGATATGCATGCTGTTTTGCGTCACCAACGTTGGCCCCATAATTTGGAGTAAGCTTAACTGACTCGAGTCGGTGTCCTACTTCTATTGCATCAGTAGAAGACAAAGCGTCAATCATATCGCCATAGATTGCAACTCCAGCCAACCCCGTACCATGGTTTGCGGTGTCATTGACTCCCCACGCGTCATTGACTGTATGCATGTCCTGCTGGTGCAAAACAGGTGCAAGCATAGCGTGCCCGCGATTAATGCCTGAATCCAACAAACAGATATAAGGTACATTGTCTTCGGGTGAAGGAACCTGGAGACGTCGCAGTGCATCATCCACCCAAAGCTGTTGTTCCAATGCTGGTAGTCCTTCGAAAAACTCAGCTGTATCTTTTGCACGCCGCAATTCTGCTACACAGTTTAAAACCAACCTAGCTTGAGAAAATTGGCTCTGAGAACCATACATCCAGGTTATGGTTCGCTCAGGAAAATCGACTTTGTGTTCGCTGACCTGGCATCCAGTCGCATGGCTTATTCGATGAAAATCAGTAACAACGGCATTTCTATTACCCCTCACTGGTAGCCATACTTCCCACCAAAATGCCTCATCCGGGTCAGATGGCAATAAACTCAAATCGTCTGTCCAAAGAGATTTAATTTCTGCAAGACGTATTGCTGATAATGTATTTATTAACGATTTATGGTCAGCGGAAACCCCGTCTGCGCGGCGTTTCTCAGTCAAATAATCCTGAATGTAATTTTCGAAATGCACTAGCTTTCCATCAGGCACAAATACATTTGCAGAGGTTATATCGCCCTCCTTATGTATACTTAAAACTTCTATGTGCTGATCTTTGTTCCGCCCCCTCTCATTACCCAAGCTTTCAAATGCTAATTCAACATCAGGTTGCCCAATAAACTCAATTTGCATTCCGAGACCGCTAATTAGCTCAAGGTTTTCTTGCCCTTCACGAATTTGGGCCGACATTTCCTTAACCTGCTGCAGTTGAGTTCTTAGGGCTACTCCATGTGCTTGTCGATCCCGCTCAGGTAGTAAGGTAGAGCCACCCCCACCAAGAGAATGTGCTGTATAGGGCTGTGCTGTAGAATTTTTTGGTAAAGAGAGATGAAGCCTTTTATCGTTGGTTTGTTCCGTCATGTTTTAACTTGTTTTTTTCGTTAAGTGATAACTTACTACTGATCAAACGACGCTCTTCTAAAGCCTGCTTTAATATGACAAGATCGACCTGCATGCGATCGCTCATGAGGGCATCTTTAATTGATTCATCGACAGCTCGACAAATTTCAGCATAGCTTAAACCAGCAACCTGTTTTTCTAATCCATTTTTACGGAAAGGCTTGGGCGCAAATGCTCCTAGTCGAGATTTTATTAAGTCGAGTGCCTGTTCTAACGTTGGCAAATGGTACTCAATAACATCATCAAAACGTCTGAACAACGCATAATCTAAAATTTCCGGATGATTAGTAGCAGCAATAATTATACTACTTGAGTTGTCTTGCTCGATCATCTGCAAAAAGCTATTGAGTACGCGGCGAATCTCACCTACATCATTTGTGAGGCTGCGTTGGGAGCCGATAGCATCAAACTCATCGAAAAAATAAACACCACGAATATCAGCAATAGCATCAAACACCTGCCGTAGCTTGGAAGCTGTCTCCCCCATAAACTTTGTAATCAGAGCATCAAAACGAACCTGAAACAAAGGAATACCAAGTTCACCAGCTAATGCTGATGCTGTTAAAGTTTTTCCCGTTCCAGGAGGACCGACTAACAAAACTTTTCGTCTTGGGGAAAGGCCATGCTCTTTGATTCGAGACATCATACGCTGTTCACGTATGAGCCGCTGCAGCTGAGAATGGGCAGAATGATCCAGAACAACATCGGCCAATCGGTATTCTGGCTGGCTAACAATCAATAAATTACCAAGATCTGTACGGTTTTTGGCCGCATTGGACAGGGGTACCAGCTTCCCACTTTTATCATTAGCCAGTTTTGCTTTTGCCTTGTCGAGAAGAGTTAAAAGCTCCTCAGCTAATCGTCCATGGCCCTGTTTCGCCTCATGCGCAGCAACCTGCATAGCCACTGAATAAAAGTGACCATCATCGCGACTAATGTGCGATTTGATAAGTGCCTTAAGTTGCTCTGCGCTAGCCACGTAAGTGATCCTGTTTTATGTGCCTGAAATTGACCTGCATATACATGAGAGTGTAGCAATTATGCATGGGCAGAGTAAACGAGTTCTATGTTTAACAGGTAGCTTAAGGTCGATTGGCATGAGTGAAAGCATGCAACAGCTTAAGGATCCCCCTACCAAGGTAGGTTCGTTAAGTCCTGACAGGGTGGGAACAGACCTTCAGGCGGTATTCAACCGGGCTCAGACCTTTTAATTTTATGCTAATTCGTTGATTATTATAATAGTGAATATAATCCGAAAGAGCTGTCTTTAGTTCCTCAATATTGTTGAATTTATTGAGATAAAAGCATTCAGACTTCAGTGTGCCAAAAAAGCATTCTGCACAGGCGTTGTCGAGGCAATTTCCCCTTCGTGACATACTTTGAACTACACCACTCGCTTTAAGCTGATACTGATACCAGCGGTGCCGGTACTGCCAGCCTTGGTCAGAATGGAGAATAGGCGTGCTCTTCTTGTCCAGTTTTGCAAACGCCTTGTCCAGCATCTCATCAATCATAGCCATTGCTGGACGCTCTGAGATACTGTAGGAAATCACTTCGTTATTAAAGAGATCGATAATCGGGGAGAGGTAGAGCTTTCGCCCATTGACGGCAAATTCGGTGACGTCAGTGACCCATTTTTCATTGGGTCGGGTTGCCTTGAAATTCCGCTTTAGAACATTATCAGCAGTTTCCCCCAGCGCACCTCGCCACGAGCTGTATCGCTTGACTTTAATAGCCGCTTTCAGGGAAAGCAGGTTCATCAGCCGCTGAACAACTTTATGGTTAATGCGGCCTGCCTCCTGCCGGAGTGCCAGCGTGACTCTGCGATAGCCATAACGACCACAGTTCTCGTTATATATCTCTATGATTCTGCTTTTAATCTCTTCATATTTATCCGAAGATTTAAGCGCTTTCAGGTGATAGTAAAAGGTGCTTCTTGGTATCTGAGCAATCTGCAAAAGCTGGTCGAACGGGTAGTGTTGCCTCAGTTCGTCGATAATCCTGACTCTGTCTCTTACCGAACTAAGGCTTTCAGCTTTTTTAGATAAAGTACCCGTAATTCAAGGGACCGAACTTTTCTTTCCAGCTCCTGAATATGTTTATCTTTCGAACGTTCCAATGCCACTTCAAGCGCAACAGGATCATCAATCATATGAAGTGCCCTTTTTTTGCCCACACGAAGAGAACGAAGCCCTTGCTCTCCATGTTCGCTGAACACCTTCATCCACTTCCCAACAGATGCCGCACCAGCAACGTTAAATTTCGCAGCTGCCTGCGTCTGGGAAATCTGCCCCGTCAGCACAGCCTTCACGGCTTCTACTCTGATTTCGGGATCGATTGAAACGCCCTTATCTCTGGGCTTCAGACCTTCTTCTCCATAAACATCATAGGCTGCAACCCATAATCTTACCTGGGTTCTGGGAACGTTAAAGCGAGCTGATGTTAAGCGATAGCCTTCATCAGTAGCTAAATAGTGCATAACCACTTCGAGGCGCTGTTCAAAGGTGTACTTACGTCTTGACATGGGACTCTCCAATTTGAGAGTCCAACTAAATGGGCGCAGTGCATGGGGTTAATGAAAATTAACTACGGGGCTTTCTGCTTTTTGCCACACAACACGGTAACAAACCACCTTCACGTCATGAGGCAAAAAGCCTCAAGCGCCACGTCGATTATACCGGGACGGTGCTATTTCTTACCAGGTATATCCACGCTTTATGCTGCTTAGCGCTTTAAATATCTAATGTATACCCATGCCGCAATCAAGACGCCCGTGCCCAGCGCAAGATTAGGTAAAATCACATCGTTTGCACTTGCATATATGGTATTAGGATCATGTTGCCCCCAGAATGCCAGCTTGTACCCGATGCCCCAGACAAAGAATATAATCCCGGCAATCAGAACGCCGAATTCTATAACGCCGAGCAGGATTCCATCTAACCAGTCAGGCGGATCACGCCATGTGATGACCGCAGCTATTAGTGTGCAGATGATTTGGCCTGCATAATAACCAGGGGAACCATACCATTCCGGAGCAACATGCTTCACGATCAACCAGAACAGCACGTTCATTAAGATAACGAGCAACCAGTACCTCATAGTTCTGCTTTCCTTGTATTTGGCCATCTGAGTTGTCAGACAGCATTGTACTTATTCATCGGGCGGACTTGCCATTGAAATACTCCGGACGCGCAGCCAGTTCACGCTCGATTAACTCGTCGGCAAACAAAGGGGCAACACGATGAATACGAGCCTGCATGTTGCGCCTTCTCACCGCAGCTTTCCGTTCATCGCTCCAGCGTTGGATCTGTTTCTGGCCGAGAAAATCCACGCATACAGCGTAACCTGAGCCAGCCACCCAGCGTGACATCACCTCTTCAGGTGCCGCCTGCCCTGCCTCCACGACAACGGAAATCAGTTCCCGTGGACCCGGGCAGGGCCTGTGCGGCAGTTTCCAGCGCAGAGAATAGCGCCACTTCATACACCACTCCGATCAGCCAGCTTATTTGGCACCTGCCAGCGTTCAGCAACACGAATATGTTCAGGTGTTTCCCGGACAATTAACGGAATTTCGTACATCACTGCATACAGCGGCTCACCGCTGATGCGAAGCCAGTCCAGTTCCTTCAGCGATGTGAATCGCGACTGCCAGCGCCAGAACGGTGCTGCAAGCTCTGCCGCGTCAAACTCGTCGCTCCACCGGGTGTACCAGGTGCAGACGGTTTCCGGTGACTGAAAATTCAGTTCTGTGACAGCCTGTCCCAGCAGGTTCTGACGCAGTAACCAGGACTGCTCGACCTGACGGGCTTCACGGCGCATTTTTCGGGTGAAGGCAAAGTCCTGACGTTTTAGCCTGCGTACTGTTCGGGTATGAAGGACTTCCGGAAAAAGTTCAGCCTGCACATCCATTGTCAGCGGCAGCGGACAGTATTCCCCGTGGCTGGAGATAAGCATATCCAGCGCCTCTTCCACCTGTTTCAGGCTGGAAAGGCGGTCTTTTGGATCACGGTGAAGGCCAGGAATACGGCGGGCAACGTCACTGTTAATCCGGCTACAGCCTGTCAGCAGGCGCAGGAATGTCCGGACGTGTGGCATCGATGGCAGACGTGCGCCGCGCTGGCGAGCCTCTTCCACCGTCATGATGGCCTGCAGCGCTGCCTGACGGGCTGGTTTCAGGGATACAAGAGCACTGGATGACGGGATCATTGTGCGCCCTCCTGTGACAGCGTGCTGATGATGCTGGCATACGAGTAGCCACCGGCGTCAAGACACTCGATGAGATCCAGAGTATGGGTGATGAGTTCAGGGTTGAATGCATCCATCACGCGAACGACAGAGAACGGCTGACCGTCACGGGTCACAAAGACCACTATCCAGCGAAGATTCAGCTCCCCCGGACTGCATACCGCCACATCAAAGTGACCATGAGAGGGGGTAAAACGGATCTGGACAGGAAAGAAGCCGCCAAATTCGCACCGGTATTCGGCATTCACGGACCAGCCGGACGGTGAGGTCAGATCGCGCATGACAGCGTGACTCAGCTCCCGGCGAAAGTCTTCACCGGCGGCGCGGTAGTCTTCCAGCTCATCAGAAGACATGGTTTTCAGGACATCCAGAGTCAGTAACGTTTTCATTTTCAGTCTCCTTATCGCCGCCCCGCAGGGCGGCGTCTCCGTTATCAGGCGGCGCAGGCCGGGTTGTTATGGTCGGTGACGTCGCCGGCATCAGCGTCGGTATCGTTCTGACTTGTTGCCAGACTGAGTTCAGACTTTGCGGCAGGCTGTTTCTGATTGTCAGCACTGGTCATCCATTCCGGAACCCAACGGATTTTTGAGAGGAAGTGCTCTGCATGTTCAGCGGCATCCTTTTTCTTCATCTTCGCGGCGTCCTGTGCTGCGCCAGCCAGTCCGGCCTGAGAGAGTGCCTGTACAATGTGTGGCAGCTTCATGTGCGAGAAAAGGTTATCAGCCGTCGGTTTCCACCAGTCACGAAGGTCAAACTGAATGGCGTTTTCCACCCCATCCAGCGAACTCTGGTGTTTACGACCAAATTCATCCTTGCCCTGTACACCATCTATGGAGCAGGCGGTGCAGAAAGCCATCAGTGCCATCAGGGTTGCGCCATCGAGCGTAAAGAAGGTGGTCATATCCTTTCGCCAGTTTTCCGGCAGCAGGGCTTCAAGACGTTCTTTTTCTGACTGGATGGCCTGAAACGCAACGCTGTTTTCACCGTCAGGTGCTTCACGGGTCAGCGCGTAATGCGACACACTCACGCTAATGCAGAACGGCTCTTTGACGGACGTTGTGGTATGGAAAACCGAGTTACACATTTTCCAGACCATCAGCGCGACGGCTTTCTGCGGCTGCTGCAACAGGGCCGCCTGAACCGCCAGTGTGCGTTCAGAAGAAAGGCGGGTCAGCAACGGGACACTGACGGCGTCCAGCGGATCGACTTTTTCAGGGGCCTGATCGGTGGATGCATCCTTCTCCTCCATTTTTTCATCGGCGCACAGCACCACACCGCGCTGTACTTTCACCTCCTGGCCAGTCCAGGAAACCACCACTCCGGCAGATTGCTTCATTTCATCCGTCCATGCCCGGTGTTTTGCCCGGTGCGCGATGGTCTGCTGTTCTTCCCAGACGGCTTCCAGAGCCCCGGCCACGACGTCATCATTCACGCCGGGGTTCTCGCCTTCATACTTAGCTTCCAGAGCTTCCAGCTCCGCAAGACGTTCTGATTCTGTCTCAGAATATTCAATCGGTGGAACAGACTGCAGACGCCAGATTTTAGTGTCCTTCCCGTAGTGAGAAATCGGGTCAAGACGACCATCACACCATGACCAGCCTTCCGCTTCGCGGAGGTGCTCCGCGATGTTCTGCAGTTTTTCCAGCAGGGCGGTATCGAGCGATGCACTTTTGACATAGCCGCCGTTTTCGCTGCTGAAGAGATCAACCCGGATTTCATCCGGACTGAATGCGGCCTCTCCCACAAAGCGGAATTTGTCGCCGTTTGTGGAAACCTCTTCTGAGGTAATGAGGTTACGGATCGAGGAAACTGATACTTCATTATTCCAGGACCGTTTGCGGGCGGATTCCAGCACTTCCACCTGGCGTTTCTGATCGCTTTCGAGCGCCAGTGCCTGGCAGTGTTCGGTGGTGATTTCATCCTTCGCCAGCGCCGCCAGAATTTCGGGAGCCAGTTCGGTCAGTTTCAACATGCGCTGAACATGACGCGTACCGAACCCCAGTAAATCGCCAATCTGCGCGGGGGTTTTCCCCTGCTCTGCCAGTGTGCGGAACCCGGCGATCTGTTCAGACGGATGCATTGCCATCTGCTGTTCGTTTTCTGCCATTGATGCCGCAACAGCCAGTTCATCAGGTACCTTTTTCACCATCACCTGATATCCGGCATCGATACGGTTTTCACTCTGCAGGAGCTGCAGCGCTTTCAGGCGACGACCACCGGCAGCCACACCACAGCGACCATCCGGGAGGTTATGCACGACCAGATTCTGCAACAGGCCAATGGCTTCAATGGAATCTGCCATTGAACAGACTTTCTCCGCCGGATAGGGAATGGTCCTGACGTTCAGGGGAGACTTCACCAGTGCCGTCACAGGGACATACTCGACCTGTGCGGCATCGAGAGCCACTTTAAGCGCCTCAGCTTCGGCAGACTTAAGCGTTTTTTTGCTGGTTTTCGGTGCAGTTTTTACCTTAGACTCTGTTGCAGACATAATTGATACCTCTTAGCTATTGATGAATGTCTGCCGGACAGCCCACCTGTCCGGCGTTCTTCTTACTGCTTACTTCGTTTTGCGTACTCCGTAGTCCCGGATGTAGCGGTTCATCATGTCCTCGCCGCCCGGTTCAAAATTCCAGACGCGCCAGATCATGCTGCCGTCATCCTGATGACGGACGACAAGGCGAAAATGGGTCCCCTGATCATCTTCAATCGCCACATTCTGATACTGCGCTGCGACAATCTGAGCCTGCTCGCGGGTAAACGTGCCATCCGGCAGGGATTCAAGCGGGGACAAAACGTTATGGTCCATGTGTTTCTCCTTTTCTGCCCCGCCTGAACGGGGCGTCTTCATCGTGGTTTAAAAGGGCGCGTCATCATCCATTGGTGGGAAATCATCCGGGAGTGGCTGAGGCGGTTGCTGAGACGGGGCGGCATCCTGACGGCCTTTCTTACCGCCCTTCGCTTTCGGGGATTTAGCTGCGGCCTGAGCAGATTGTGCCGGGGTGGCAGGATTCTGCGGCTGCGCGGCGCTCTCAGGCACTCCGGATTCACGGCGGCCGCCGAGCATCTGCAGGGTGCCGTTCTGCCCGACCAGCACCTCGGTGACGTAGCGCGTGACTCCGGCATCGTCCTGCCAGTTGCGGGTGCGCAGCTGGCCCTCGATGTAGACCTGTGCGCCTTTACGCAGGTATTCACCCGCCACTTCCGCGAGCTTGCCGAACATGACAACACGATGCCACTCGGTGTTTTCGCGCATCTCTCCCGTCTGCTTGTCACGCCATGTTTCAGACGTGGCCAGCGTCAGATTGACCACTGCGCCCCCGTTGGGCATGTAACGCACTTCCGGGTCCTGTCCCAGATGTCCAACCAGAATGACTTTGTTAACGCCACGTGCTGCCATGATGAATCTCCTTAATCCGTTGTTTTGCCTTTTAAAACCATCACCCGTTGAGTTGCCGGGGCCGCGGTTTTGACTTTGTGCGGGGACCTGCTGAACCTGCCCCCTGGATATAACCTTCACCCGTTTGAGAGCCGTTCGCCGCAAGGGCGTAAACGAGCACGGCCCGGTGCAGATGTCCGGGGGTGAGCGGGAAATTTTTTTCGGCCTAATGAAGCGGCAGCGGAATGGCCGGGAAAAATTTATTGCGAAAGGCCCTGCCGTCCCCTGGACAGCAAGACGGGTTGTGCTTGTCTCAGCCCCGGCGAATGGACTCAAACGGGTGATACGGGTACCAGGGGAAAGGAGCAGGCACCCGCCGCAACGACGAAGAGCGCGGGCGCGAAACGGCGTTGCCCCGCAGAGTGCCGGCAGTCCTTCGCCGGCACGGTGAAAGCGGCGCGACCGGGACGGTCGCAGCAAGCGCTGCCGTTGACCTTGACTTCAGACATCAGACACTAGCCGTCAGGCCCGAAACCGCTTGCGGGTTCGGCGGAGCTTACCGCGTCTTTTCGCGGTTAGCGGAGTGTGGCTCGACGACCGGACAGCGCAGCTGGCCGGGAGCCGAAGGTGTCCAGTGTGGGTATGTTTTTAAAGCCTTTAAGGGTTAAAAAGAGGCATCACAGCAGGGAGAAGAAGAGGAAGCAGACAGACAGCAGGCAGCAAACAGGGAAGACGCGGAAAGGAAATGCGGGCGGCGCGTCAGCGCGGCCCGGTTTTCCCGGCGCCGCAGGCGCGCGGTCTTTCGAGGCGCGGCCAGACGGGGACAGGTGCCCCGCCGGCTTAACGTGTCATCAGACGGTTATTCTGAGGATGGCGGTCGCTACCTGGGTATACGTGAATGTTCCCCGCGGCAACGGCTCCCAGACGTCCGCCAGGGACTCCAGCGCCTTTTGCTGACGCGGGCCGTCCAGACATATTCCAGTCAGAATCCCGCCAGGCTCAAGCAGAGTTAATGCCCGCCGGATATGCCGGATATCATCACCGCGATGAAACGGCGGATTCATGATGATTCGGGTATACCGGCGATCCGGATGATATTCGAGAAAATCCCCGCACCAGGTCCGGACCTCCGGGAAACGTGCCTGCAGGTGGCTGACTAACCCGGCGTGCAGCTCCACGGCGTCACACTTCGCCCGGGGGACTGTATCCCTGATCGCCTGCAGTATGGCGCCCGTTCCTGCGCTGGGTTCCAGAATGCGATCGGTTTCCCGGACATCAGCCAGCTCAACCAGCCGGCGACATTCCGGGGAGGGGGTGACAAAAAGCTGCGAGCTCCCCTGAATTTCAGCGACAGGGGCGCGCCCCTCCAGTTTGTCCCGCATCGCCTGAATACGGTGTTTAAGGTCATGATGCATGAATGTACTCCCTGACCTCCCCGGCAAGATGCCGGGGAGCCTTCCTGTTATTTTTTCGGAATTTCAACGGTTTTCATGTCTGTGATATACACATTCACGAGCGTACAACCGTGCGTCATGCACCGGCGCAAGCGATAGGCGCCGTGTGTTTCGGTTTCTGCAGCACCCCGCACGCCTTTATAATCAGCGGGTAATTTCGCCCACTCGGCCTTTGTCATTTCCCGGAACCCTTCCCCCGGATAGTTGACGATCGGTGGGCGCTTCGCCGCTTTCTTCGCGTTGCTGGCTTCCTCCGCTGTCGGGGCTTTGTAGTCCGTGATACGGTCGGGCGTGAGTTTCATCGTGCCGCTGTAGCCCAGAAAGCGATAACAGGGCGTTTCGACTGAACTCACCTCCCCCTGACTCCGGTTAACCCGGAGAATGGTTAACCATTCTCCCCGGCTCAGTACCTGCCCGCCTGGTTCAAATTCCTCTGTTCGGGTGACAACGCCACCGTTTTCATTAAGCATCGCGCGTTCGTAGGCCAGGCGGTTCTGGTAATGATTAACCCAGCGCTGTTGGTGGCTAATCGTGCGCTCATGACAGCGGATCGCAATATCCCGCGCCTGTTCAAAAGTAATGATCTCCTCAGACAGGGCAGAATGGAGAGACATCGAGCCCTCATACTGGCTTTTCTCTGCCGGGCGGGGGTATTTGTCGAGCGTGAAGCAGGCATGAATATGATCATAATTACTGACCAGTAACGCCATTTTCAGATCGAGCGTCTGCGCACGCCACATCGTCATATACTTTTCAGACCGGGCAATGTGCTTTTGGGACTTGCGTAATTCCGCCTCGATTTTTTTGATACGGCGGTAACGCACATCCGGACGCTCCTTGTATTTCGCGTGCCGCAGAGAGGCCTGCGCGCGCTGTTCCCAGTATTCGGCGCGCTCGAACAGCATCACCGCACGTTTCATGCCGTTCTCAATTTTCTGCGCATGCCGGCGCGCGCGGCGCTCGCTGTGGTGGCCTACCAGGATCGGCTGTCCCAGCGGGACAGCCGATGCCAGCGAATCAACATGCGCAAGCGCCTGCTCCGATTCAACCGCCCGCCGGTCACTGTAGTCACTGAACCGCCCGGCGCGCTGCTCCTGGCGATCAAACAGGGTGCTGTCCTCGTCCTCGATATCACCGGCGAGGGAAAGCAGGACATCCTCCCGCCCCGGCGTCCAGGCTGGCGCCACAAAGAGTTCCTGTTTGGGCGCCCAGCGAAAGCCTGCTTTGTTGATCAGGGAATACGTTTCTTCATCGAGCCGTAATGATGCGTAAAGTCGCAATTTATTATCATCGGGTGAATAGGTTGCCCGGTAAGTCTGGCTGACGGTATTTTCCGTCATGATCTGTGCGGTAGTCGGTGTCATTGTGTTTTCTCCTTCCTGCAGTTGCCGCCCCTCGCGGGGCGGCTCACCTCATCAGTTAAATGCGCGTTTCAGTTCCAGCGTGCGGAGTACCTGCCCGAGGGCGGTATTTTTCATCGCGGGGATGTGGACACCGCGCCCTTTGCGGTGACTTCTGGCGATATGACGCCCGAAAGCTCTGAGAGCGGGATCAATCTCAGGTGCGGTGATATCTGCGCGCAGAATGCGCGAATGACGACGGGGCTTTACAGCGCCTGCGGAAGGTGAAAAAATAGAAAAGATCATAAAGTTGACTCCTTATGGTAGTTAACGAAGCCGGAAAAACCGTTCGTGCGATTTTTACGGCGTGGGAGAAGCAGGGTTTACCCTGCTTTTTTCATATCTGCGGTTTGCTTCCCGCTTCTTCTTCCTCCTTCTTAAGCTGATCGGTAATGTCTTCCGGTTCGCCCAGAAACCAGCCTTTGACGGGTTCACAGCGTTCAATAAACGCTTTTATCGCCCGTTTTCCGGTCGTGGCCTGCACCCGGGTAAACATCGGCAGATTGCCGCTGGCATTGCTTCCCAGAAATGCGATCCGATACGTTCGCAATGAAGGATCCTGCATTTTTCTTTTTCCTGATTTTTAAAGAACATCACCCGTTGAGTTGCCGGGGCCGCGGTTTTGACTTTGTGCGGGGACCTGCTGAACCTGCCCCCTGGATATAACCTTCACCCGTTTGAGAGCCGTTCGCCGCAAGGGCGTAAACGAGCACGGCCCGGTGCAGATGTCCGGGGGTGAGCGGGAAATTTTTTTCGGCCTAATGAAGCGGCAGCGGAATGGCCGGGAAAAATTTATTGCGAAAGGCCCTGCCGTCCCCTGGACAGCAAGACGGGTTGTGCTTGTCTCAGCCCCGGCGAATGGACTCAAACGGGTGATACGGGTACCAGGGGAAAGGAGCAGGCACCCGCCGCAACGACGAAGAGCGCGGGCGCGAAACGGCGTTGCCCCGCAGAGTGCCGGCAGTCCTTCGCCGGCACGGTGAAAGCGGCGCGGCCGGGACGGTCGCAGCAAGCGCTGCCGTTGACCTTGACTTCAGACATCAGACACTAGCCGTCAGGCCCGAAACCGCGTAGCGGGTTCGGCGGAGCTTACCGCGTCTTTTCGCGGTTAGCGGAGTGTGGCTCGACGACTGAACCGCGCCAGCGGGTCAGGAGCCGAAGGTGGCCCCGGAGCAGATTGTGTGAAAGGAAAGTGAGGCAAAGCCAGAGGAAGAGCAGCAGCAAGATGAAGGGTACCGGTCAGGTCAGGACTGAGATTCGCCCTGCTCTTTTCTGTACTGTACAACGCAGTACCAGGCCGAAGCCAGGAAAGCAAAAACGGTGATCAACCCGCGTAATTCGTCACCCGGCTCTTTCCCCTTCAGCATCAGCGTTATGATGATGCCGGCAACGATAATCCACGCAATGCCACTCCAGAGGCGCAGCTTATCCGCCACGACATTAATCAGAACAAAAGCAACGGCCAGGATAGCCCCCCACAGAGCCGGAACAGGCTGAAACGGAATAAAAAACAGGTTAATACCGGTTAAAAGCGTCACGGCTGCAAACATCAGAGACATACGCATAAAATTTCCTCCCTGGACACACTGACGATAAGAATCACTTCTGCTGCTCATCTCCGGGTTTATTATATTCGGGCGCATTTGCGCGCGGCAGCTGCTGACTGTTCAGTCGATGTACGCGGAGCCGTTCATGGAAATATTCGCGCAGGTGTTCAGGCTGTTCCCGTTCAACAAGTTCCGGCACGACGGGCTTGTTCATGCGCTCCTGCCAGGCAACAGCAGCAGCCACCTTATCGACGGCAACTTTATCCTGCTCCTCCTTTGAAAAAGAGGCGATATTCCACTTTGACATATGCTTCACCGGTCTGCTTTACAGGAAGATATCCCTGATAATACGCGAATTCCGGGGCAACAGCGACTGACAACGGAGAGGAGAGTGCGCGGCGCCGGAGGCGCGGCGACGTCTCTCTCCGGCAGGCGCAGCCTGCCCGGGTTTTCGCGCGGCCGGAAGCGGCAGAGGTTCCCCCCTGCCCTGTGATTTATCGTGCCTTTCCCCCCTGAAGAATGAAATGGCCGCCAATATAGACGGCGCACTGACAGGTCATGTATTCGCAGATGTCATCCATCACCTGCGCAGTGGTCAGTTCCCGCTGACCGGCATCGCGGCGGCGGGCATTAATCAGGGCTTTGTACTGTAGCAGGATATCGCGGGTTTGTGGTGCAAGTTTCATGTGCTTTCTCCTTAACCGGCGGGCTTCCCCGCCGGATAGTCATCAGTTGCTGAATACAAAGCCTTCATGGAAGACATAGCCGCTGCTGAACAGATCCCGCGCGTAAGCCTCATAATCGAAATAGACGCGCAGGGATTCAGGCACCTCGTTTAACAGGCCGTGATCCTCCACAAAGCCATAAGCAAAATCCTCCTCGCTTTCAGCCTCGCCACAATACGCCTCATCAAAGGCGTCATAGTCGCACTCGCCGGTATAGCCCGCCCAGGCCACAAACGCGGCAGCGCGTCCTTCGTCCTGCGCCTGCCGGAATGCCTCGATAAACGCCCACTTAACAGAGGATTCAGAGGCAAACTGAGACGGGATCCCTTCCCAGTCCTGAAACATAAACTCGGGGTCATCCTCGGCGGCATGCAACGCCCGGCAGGCGTCATAAAATTCGTCTTCGTCGTCGAAGTCGGTTAAATCAAACCATTTGCCAAAAATACTGCCGCCGTTGTACTGGTGATATGTGCCCACGTAGACGGCCGGAACGGTTACTGATGAAGTCATTTTTGTCTCCCTGCGGGGCGGTGTAACCGCCCCGGTCGTTAATCAGTCCAGCGCGGCGTAAATAGCACTGCATTCGGGGTGAAAGGTGATGTGATTCCAGAGCTGGGCATCACGCAGCATATAAAGGCGAGTCAGCGCCGGGTTACTGCTGTCATGATGGGCCGCCAGACGGCGATTAATCGCCAGGCTGGTCAGAATAATGCCCGCCGCGTCGGCGCTGACAGTGCGATCAAACCAGTTTTCGCTACTGACCAGATGTACCCGGCCACAATCCGGCATCATGTAGCCGCCCCCCTCCGGCAGGCGAATAAAATGCCAGAAGCCGCCCTCATATTCGGGCATCCATTTTTTGGCCAGAGCGTACACCTGTAATTCCGCGAGCATGAAATCCGTGCCGAACAGGTACGGCATAAAAGACAGGCGGTCGGACTCCTCAACATTCAGGACCGGGCATGTATTCACATACTGCATGGATAAACCTCCGTAATCACATAGACTGCGGCACCGGGTTGTGCCGTGCCGACACGACAGCCCGGCGAAAAGCGGAAGATGCAGGGGCGACACCG
The DNA here is from genome assembly GCF_046521475.1 of Enterobacter sp. CPE_E890. Lineage (NCBI taxonomy): Bacteria > Pseudomonadati > Pseudomonadota > Gammaproteobacteria > Enterobacterales > Enterobacteriaceae > Enterobacter > Enterobacter sp. CPE_E890. Next base: position 15,513 of record NZ_JBKFZW010000003.1, read on the forward strand.
GAGGCCGCAGCGCAGATATAGCGCGAAGCTGGTCTGGACGGTTTTCGAGCGAAACCTGAGCGAGAAAACGACGGGAAGAACGGCGAGCATCATAAAAAACCTGCGACCGGGCGAGGATGGCGGCGTCAGCGCACCCTTGCATCTGCAGCGGCCGGGCTAAAGTGAAGGCACGGCACTACCCGTCGCGATGCAGGAGGTTGAATACAGGGTTTCTCTCCCCCGTTTTTTGACCACCGGGAGAAAAGCGGAAGCAGATGTCGCAACGCGACAGACGCAGTAATAAGGCCACGGACCGGAGGGATGGGGCCGGGTGAAGCGGAGCCGGCGGCAACGGCAAGCCGGCGACTGCCTTATCCGGGGATGGCGGCGCCAGCGAACTCCAGCCTCTGCGGCTGCCGGGCTAAAGTGAAGGCACGGCACAGCCAGCACACGGCACGGCGATAACAGAGGGTTGTGTTCACCCAAAAGGCCCGGAAACCGGGCCGGGTGGACGCGGAGCCGGCACGGCGACATCCTTATCGCACCACACCTCCTGTGCCGGCAGGCTGACAAGGGAGGGTCCCCCTCCCCTGACGCTCCGGGCTGTCACTCCTGAGTTCTGCTGGCGCGGGCCTCTCTCACCATTTCCCTTAAAACCCGGCGATCAAACCAGCGCCGGACCGGAGTGTCCGTAAAACGCAGCTGATCAGCGATAACCCCTGCGCTCCTGATAGTTTCCTCCCGCTCGTTAACCAGGGTGAGCAGGACCGGGCAGAATCGCGCATCGCGAATAAGAATGGCATCGAGGACCTGATCCAGCCTGTCGGTTTCGTCTTCGTCCAGGCAGTTATCATGATCATACTCCACGGCCAGCAAGCGCCAGTCACCGATCCGCCTGTCCATCAGACGGGGAGTGACGGACGGCGTCAGCGCGGCGGCGATGCGCTTCGTATCCCGGTGGACGATTTCCGATATCTGCGTGAGGGAGGCTTTCAGGAAGGCCAGCAGATCGTCACATTCCGCCGCTGTCAGCCACTCCTGAGCGTAAGGCAGGCGGATAACCTGACAGTCAGCCAGCCGCTCCGGATGCGGATATGCCTGCACCGGAAAGAGATGCAGACGAGCCGGGGTTCCCGCCAGCCGCCGGGCGCTGGCGAGCAACAACGCTGCCCGGCCATACGTCAGCGGCTGACAAAGCTGTTCCGTAAGCGTGAGGATTTCCACGCCACTGAGAGAGCCGCAGGCGGCAAGCCAGCCGGGTACGGTTTCGGGGGCGACGGGCGCCATATCAACAGTGTCGGGCCAGCCAGCCTGGCGCAGCATCCGGTCGCCGTGACGCAGAATAAGCGTGTTAAGGGTTTCTTTTTTCATCATTATCGTCTCTGTCCGGGTTATATCACCCCGCCGCGTGGCGGGGCGATCTGCTGTCAGCTTTTCAGTAATGCCCGCACTTTTGCTGTATCCGCCAGGCGGCGCATTACGCTTTCCGGCACCGGGAGATTGCGATCCCGTGCGGTCCATTCCCTGTCCCACAATGCCTGTTCGGCGGTAATCAGCAGGGTTTCAAGCAGGTCAACCGGCACAGTCACCCTCTGCCCGTTCTCTTTCACCTGGTCTATCAGTGCCATCACCAGGCCGGCTGACACGCCCGACTCAAGCCGTTGTTCTTCCGGTATAGTGTCCATGCGTTCCAGTACTGCCCTTACGTCATGTTCTGAAAAGGAATATTCCATCCCGTCAGCCAGTGCTTCAATATCCGCCGGGGTCCAGATAATCAGGTTCAGCGGGGTTTCTGCGGGATATTGCTCATTCAGCATCCTGCAAAGATCTTCACGGGTTCCGTACATGTTCTCTCCTCAATCCAGAAAGCTTTCATCGAGCATCAGTGCAATATTGAACGCCTCATCCATCAGGACGCTGAGACGTCGCAGACTGATACCGGCAAGCCGTTCCGCCAGTCCGTCGTACCGGTAGTGGTACGTGTCTTCCAGCACTTTCAGGGTGGTTTTCAGGTCGCAAAGATTGTTCGCCAGCCCGGCCATATCGCGGCGCAGGGCTTCGTGTCCGTCGTAATTCATTACGCGGCCTCCGGAAGCCATTCATCGTTCGCCGCCGGGGTATTTACGGCCCGGTGCATGGCGGCCAGTCGTTCGGTTCCGGCCCGGTGGTACTGCGCCAGCATTTCGATGCCGATATAGCGGCGTCCGGCACGGTATGCAGCGACGCAGGTCGAACCGCTTCCGGCAAACGGGTCGAGAACAATCGCGCCCGGAGCGCTGAATGACTCAATCAGCGGCTGTAGCGCCTCCACTGGTTTCTGCGTCGGATGCAGGGTATTACCGGTATACGGGAAGGGCAGCACATCCGGCAGCGGTTTAAGGGGCGGCACGGGGCGGCCTTTGGCAAGGACATAAGCCCCTTCATGGCAGTAGTCCACAAATCCGCGTCGGGCCCTGGCGTTACGACGGTTGGAGGCATAGTTTTTGGTGAACACAAGCTGGCCCACGGCATAGAATCCTGCCGCCTTCCACGCGGCCATAAAGCGGTCCACACGGTTCCAGCCGTAGAAGCTCACCATCAGCGCGTCTTTTTTAAGGACGCGGTACATCTCCAGCGTGGCCGGTTGCAGCCATTCGTCCGTCACATCCCCGGCAATCTGTCTGCCCTGACGGTCCTTAAAACCGACGAGGTAAGGCGGATCGGTCACAATAAGGTCCACGGCACGGTCGGGGAATCCGCGCATCACATCAATACAGTTCCCGAGAATGAATCTGGACATGGCAGCACTCCTGTAGTCTGAGGGGGCAGGAGGCATCACCGCGATACCGTTCCCTGCCGCACGCTGCCTGTTCATCGCGTCCGGTCACGGGTCAGGCCGACCGTGGAATACCGCAGCCGTCCGTCTTTTGGACGGCAAGGATATGCCGCGAAAGCGGCTTGAAGGGCGTTCCTTAAAAAGGCGAGGGACTGGCGTACACTCTCAACGACGCCGGGCCGGAGCGGAAAAACCGCCCGTCCCGTACCAGACCGGACGCGAGACACTGGCAGCGGGCGGCAGGCTTGCGTTAACTCCAGGCGAACGGGGAATTACCGGCATACCTGTCCACAAATCCGGGGCTTAAGATTGTGGATAACCTGAAGGCAAACGACGGAGAAGCGCGGGAGAACAGACGCCACCACGCCTGTTCTTTTTTTGAACAACCGGAAAGTTTGTATCAGCTGTTCAGGGATTTATCCCCGGCCAGGGACAGGCCAATATAGACGCCAGCCCCCCAGATGACCTGCGACAAAATGAAAACCCACTGCGGAACGTCGAAAACCAGAAGCGGAAGCAGACATACCGTCACAATGCCAATCAGCCGGCTGCCAAATTTTCTTCGCACCGGTTCACTGCTGTCGACGGGAATGCGGGCGAGACGGAGAACATTTCTGAATCCTGGTGACATGAGAACCTCCCTGGGATGCCAGTCATTTGAAATCGGTGTAGTAGTGGATGTGATTCGTTGTTAGTCACCGAATGCACGCCGCATATTTTTCTTTATTTCCCGGGTATCCGACCCGGACACCGGCGCGGCAGATGCTGTCGGCGTATCCGGTACTGCAGCTGCAGCCCTGTTCACGTCAGCGGTGCCGGCCATCTGCTGAACCAGTGCCTGCAGCTCACTGACCGAGGTGGGCGGTACCGGCATACTGGCCAGCAGGCGCGGCAGCTCCGGTGCCGTCGTGTGGAGGGCAAGACCGGTGATAATCAGGTTTCTCAGCAGATCGCCACGCAGACGGGATGACGCCTCCGTCAGCACACTTTCCACCCGTTCTCCACTCCGGCCATTCTGAAGCGTCAGGGTGTAACGCCGGCGCTGGTATTCTGTCTCCGGTGACACGGGCAGAGCAGCCTCACCATTTTCGGGCTCATCCGGAAGGCCGGTGAGTGAGGACCAGGCTCCGGAGACCAGGGCCATCACGGCGCAAAGGCGGACAGCGCTCAGCTGCCCGGCAAAGAACACCGGGATCAGCGCCGGTAAACGGGCATCCACCTGGTATACCACCGCCCCGGCGGTGGCAGCGGTACGGATGAACTCACCGCGCAGGGGCTGTGAGATGGTGCTGATGGTTGCCATCGCCGCGATGTCGGTGCGATCGTCGCTGTGCAGATAGAAAGAATACTGGCCGTCCGGCACGTTTAGTCCTCTTTATTGTAAAGGGCAATCTCCCTGGCCAGCGCCATTTGCGGATCGCCTATAACCTCGATACGGTCAGGAGCCAGAGGCCAGGCCTGACGGATAGCCTCTTCAATGAGGGATGCCCCTCCCCCGACCAGGAATACCCGGTTAACGTTCCTGAAGGCCGTCAGCTCACTGGTAACACGCGCGCCCAGGGAGGTGATTGCCTCTGTAATTTTGTTCCGAACCTCGTCAATTTTACCGGCATCGTTGATCACACGCTGCAGATACTGACGATCATTGCGGTTGCGGATGATAGTGTCAGCGATGAGGGCGCTGGTTTCGCTGTCTGCCGCCCGCAGCGCGCCTGCAGCTGCGCGGGTGACCTGTGACACGCCGACAGACGGATTACCGTGCACCGCACTGATATCATCAAACTGGCCGACAATCACACCGGCATCGAGCGTGGTGCCACCGAGATCGATAATCAGGGTGGTCTCAGCGGGGCCGGGCTTCAGCTCCGCGAGACGGGAGAACGCCGCCGGTAGTGATTCCGGCATCACCTTCACGTCCGTTACGGTAAATGCCCTGCCCTTATTCAGAACCAGCTCACGCATCAGGTTTTCCCGTTTGCGTCGTATGTTCTCCTCGTTCCGCTGGCAGTCCCCGTCGTAATACTCACTCAGGGGCAGCGTCACGGTCAGGCTCACCGGCTGCGGCTCCAGTCCGCTGTTCAGCAGCGCATGATGCACGGCCAGCAGGTTGAGATCACCGTACTGATATTCCACGTTTGTTGTCGGGATGGCATCCCGGCTGACGCTGTCCCAGGTGTATTTCAGCGTACCCACCTGATAGTTGAACGTTGCCACACTGAATTCCGCCACTTTCCAGCCATGCCGGAAGGAGTTCGCAGAAACCCGGGTCTGAAGCTCATCGCCTTCAAACCATGCCAGCTTAACATTAGTTGAACCATCATCGCAGTAAATATTCATCAATATGCTCCGTTAGTTACACTCAATTTGATACCAACTATAAGAGCAAAATGAAAAAATCAAAACAATATTTCTCAATATGAGCAATATAAAAACATCAAAATGATTAATATAAGCATTTTGAACACCTTTATTTACTCAAAATGTTCTTAAGGCATGCGATCTGGATTATCGTCACGCTGTTAAATATGTCGCGGTAGGGATACCCGTTACCGGGTACCCCCCGCACAGATCCCGGCGTGCGCTATTCACGCACCGGGCTCCTGCCTTGGGTGTCTGGCGGTGAACCGCTCCACAGGCCATGGATGCAGAACCCGAACCTTCGGCAGCCATACGGCTGCCAGTCTGTTTGCTTTCGTCCATGTCGTATCATCCTGCTGGCTCCTGCGCCTCAGCGCCCGTCGCCAGAGGTCTGTTACGTATATCCTGAACTTCCGCATCATGGGATAGTTGCCCGGGACTGAGTGGTAGTTCAGGTATCCCTGAACCACTCTCCTGAGCCATTTTCCCTGTTCGGGGATTGAGTAATGCCAGCGCTTTCGTAGTCCGTCCTTGATCGCTTTCAGTGTCGCCGTCATCCTGTCCCGGCGTGTCTTTCGTATCAGCATGAACCTGCCACTACGGTCTTTCCCACTGATATGCGTGAACCCGAGGAAGTTGAACGTTTCTGGTTTACCTTTTCCCCTGCTGGCGCGGTTTTCGGCTGCGAAGCGGCCGAACTCCATCAGTCGGGTTTTCTTCGGATGTACCGTGAGTCCGAACTCCTTCAGTCTGCGCTGCATGGCTATACGAAAGCATTGAGCGTCGATTCGCTTGTCGAACCCGATGACTATGTCATCTGCGTATCTGACCATGACCACATTGCCTGTGGCATGGCGGCGTCGCCACTGATGCGCCCACAGATCGAAGACATAGTGGAGGTAGATGTTTGCCAGCAGCGGCGAGATAACCGCACCCTGTGGGGTGCCTTCCTCCGATGCCCGCCATTCTCCTTCCTCTGAGGTCCCGGCTGTGAGCCACTTTCGTATGAGCCTGATTACCCTCTGGTCGCCGATTCTGTGTTCTATGAACCTGATTAGCCATTCATGGCTTACCTTGTCGAAGAACTGACTAATATCGGCATCCAGTACCCAGTTTACATTGGTCCGAACCAGCCCTGTGGCCAGTGCGTCCAGCGCATTGTGCTGGCTTCGCCCGGGTCTGAACCCGTATGAAAACCCCATAAAGTCATTTTCGTAGACTGCATTCAGGATCTTAACCAGCGCATACTGGACGATTTTGTCCTCCAGTGAGGCGATGCCGAGCGGGCGCTGTTTTCCATCCGCTTTCGGGATGTAGTGCCGCCTGCCGGGCTGAGCCCTGTAACTACCCTGATGAAGCCTCCGGTGCAGATCTGCTATGTTGACCTTCAGGTTTTCGGCGTAGTCCTTCCACCTGACACCATCAACTCCGGCAGCCGCTTTCCTGCTCAGGGAGAGGAATGCGTTCTCCAGTGCCTCTGCTGTCAGGAGGTGGAACAATGCGGTAAACCGTTCTTTCTTCCGCTGCTTCGCAGCTTCCCGCACGCGTGACAGCCTCTGTGACATACTTTCCCGGCTCTGCGTCCGGCGCATGTGTGGCTGTTCCGCGTTTCCCTTGGCCCCGCTCCTTCGCTCCACTGACTCCGCTCCTTGCGGATTGTTCGCCAGATTCGCAGCTACTATGAGCGAGTCCGACTTCTCCTCTCCGTACATCACCGGCTTCGGCTCCTCGCCTTCCCGGTGCGGGCCATCTCCGGCACTGGCAGATGGTCAGAGGGGAGATCTCCCGGTTCCCGCGTAAAGATCGTATTGACATGCCAGGGTCTCAGACCCCGCCGGGTCCATATAGCACTCGCAGTAACGCACCCTATGATGTTGCCTTCCGTAAACAGTACAACGTCGGCACCCGGGAATTTAATATACATTTCGTGGCTCAATGGCTGGCCTGTCAACACCCCTGTCAACGCTTCGCCCCATACCTCACGGTATACAACGCATGACTCGGGGACCCTGTGGATTGCTGGTCCTTCAATGGTCGGGGACTTTCACCCCTTGATCTTTACCGGTCTCCCGGCGCACACTGTATGTATAACCAGTAAAAATTAGAGTGTCAGGAGGAAAGATGAAACTACAACTTTTCAGCACCGGGAAAGAACTCCCGCCACAGGCCCATCCATTGTTTGCCGATCTGGCCAGCTGCGGTTTTCCCAGCCCTGCTGCTGACTATGTCGAGTCCGATCTGGATCTCCATGATTACTGCATACGGCATCCGAGCGCGACGTACTACCTGCGTGCCAGCGGAGACAGCATGGCCGACGGCAGTCTGTACAATGGCGATCTGCTGGTTGTGGACAGTGCTGAAAAGCCGCGGCACGGCGATATCGTTGTCGCCAGCGTACAGGGGGAGTTTACGGTGAAACGGCTTCTGCTGACGCCGCGACTGACGCTGCAGCCCATGAATGCCTCCTGGTCGCCGATTTATCCTGATCCCGACGAGCTGGATATCTTTGGCGTTGTCACGCATATCATCCACCGCCCGAGGGAGATGTACTGATGTTTGCCCTGGCCGATGTGAACAGCTTCTATGCCAGCTGTGAACGTGTTTTCCGCCCGGATTTGAAAGGAAAGCCGATAGTCGTCCTGAGCAACAACGACGGGAACGTAATCGCTCGCAGTGCCGAGGCGAAGCCCTGGATCAAAATGGGAACTCCGTGGTTTCAGATAAAAAACGAAAGGTACCCGGAAAAAATATATGTGTTTTCAAGTAATTATGAACTTTACGCCTCGATGTCGGCGCGCGTGATGAACTGCCTGGAGGAACTGGCCCCCAGGGTGGAACAGTATTCCATTGATGAGATGTTCCTCGACCTGACCGGCGTGGAGCACTGTATGGGGCTTGAGGACTTCGGCCGGCAGCTGCGTCAGCACGTGTATGACTGTACCCGCCTGACCATTGGCGTGGGCGCCGGACCAACGAAAACCCTCGCAAAATCAGCCCAGTGGGCCTCAAAAGAGTGGAAACAGTTTCGTGGCGTACTCGCGCTGACCAGGGGAAATCCGCAAAGGACGCGGAAACTGCTTTCACTGCAGCCGGTTGAAGAAATCTGGGGGGTGGGTAACCGTATTGCACGCAAGCTAAATGTGCTGGGCATAAAAACCGCGCTCGATCTGGCTCTGACGAACCCGGCCTTCATCCGCAAAAATTTTTCTGTGGTCCTTGAGCGAACGGTACGGGAACTGAACGGGGAAAGCTGCCTTTCGCTTGAGGAAGCCCCTCCGACGAAACAGCAAATTGTCTGCAGCCGCAGTTTTGGCGTGAAGATCACGGAGTACGAGTCACTCCGTCAGGCTATCTGTCAGCACGCAGAGCGGGCCTCTGAAAAACTGCGTAAAGAGCACCAGTATTGCCGGCATATTTCCGTTTTCATCAAAACGTCTCCGTTCGCCATTAAAGAGCCTTACTACGGCAACGTGGCTACGGAGAAACTGCTTACACCCACTCAGGACACCAGGGACATCATTGCAGCCGCCACAATGGCTCTGGAGCGTATCTGGAGGGATGGGCACCGGTATGCCAAAGCCGGAGTTATGCTGAATGACTTCACCGGCTCCGGCGTTTCGCAGCTGCAGCTGTTCGACGAACGCCCGCCACGCCCTCACAGTGCTGAGCTGATGAGGGTTCTGGACGGGATCAACAACTCAGGGCTGGGTAAAGTATGGTTTGCGGGGCGGGGTATTGCCCCGGAATGGCAGATGAAACGGGAGATGCTTTCTCCTGCTTATACGACACGATGGTCAGATATTCCAGCAGCGAAACTGGCGTGAAACTTTGGCGATTTCACCTTGAAATTATCAGCCTAAACTCCCTAATTACAATAAGTTAGATGTGAAATCGCCATGGCGAAATTATTGACTCAAATTTCTGTCAAGGACCTCGTTGATAGCCTTGTCCAGTTCATCCTGAATCACTTTTGACATACGGCTAAACTCATAAGTCAGCGTGCGCCCTTTCACACGCTTACGCGCGAACTTGTCCTTTTCCTCAAAAGACCAGAGTGGAGAGACCACTGACTTTTCCTTGGGAGATGGATCTATCAATGCCTGAGATGCCTGAGAAATCAGCTTCAGTATACTGGCTTTCTGTTCGTCTTCTGGTCGCTCGCCATCACTCAAAATTGCATCGAGCTGAGCTGATACAGACTGAATGAGTTCTTCAGGCGTTAATCCCTTTTCACTGAGTTTTTCATTAACTTCCAAAAGAAGTTTATAGTCACTAAACGATAGCTCCGACTGAACCGGGAACAGAGAAATCAAGTCTTGCGGTACGGCCGCCGCCTGCAGCGCCCTGGTAACTTTAGCCTGAGATAACCCCTCCAGTTCAGCAATTTCCTTTTGATTAAATCCGGACTCTTTAAGAGCGATCAATCTCAGGCCAATCTCCCGAAGATTATGTTCTTTAGCTGTCTGGATATCTTTAGCCAGTTGGCGAGCTTCATCAGCTGATAAATGTTCTTCGGTAACCATTACATCAAGGCCTGTACGGACAAAAATTGCTGAGGCTCGCCGTCTTGAACCATCCAGTATCTCAATCCTTTCACTTTGCTTAATACCAATACAGGGAAAGAACTGCTGAAACTTAATCGTCTGGATAATGGATTTCAGGGACTCCCTGGTCAGTGCAAGTTGATCTCTTCCGTTGTTTTCCTGGTTTACGAAGGTCTTACTTTCAACTTCAGATGCAGGCACCCGAACAAACCTGAACGTTACCTTCCTGCCGGTTTTTAAGGTAAATACCTGGCTTCTACCGGTGTCCGTCATTTCCACCATTGACGCCTGGGTATTTAACTGTCTGCCGATGGTTTTTCTTTTCTCATTCGACATCACATACCTCCGTTAGTACGAATGAACTCGATGCGATCAAAGACTGCCTTCGCAAAGTCTTCCGCTGCTGATTTTGCGCTTTTTAGTGCCTCTGTACTTCCATCATAGGTTGCTGGATTTGCTGAAATAACTGTGTCAAAAGTCTCCCCACAGCGTTCGAAACCATCCAGTCTCGGCAGAACCATGTCTAGCATATCGGCACCGAAAACCTCTTTGGCCTGACTATGGCAAATTTTGTGATCAGATTTGTTCAGGATCTTGGACATGAAGCCGACATTACCGATGAGATTGCAGGTGTGCCCATCCATTTCGATGGAATCTATGAGGGCAGGGAGGCTGGCCACAAACTTCAGGGAAGAATGAAAATCAACCGTAGCCGGTGGAAGAGGGGTCAACATCAGGTCTGCCGCCCCAATGCAGTTTTTCAGGAACGCATCAAGGTGAGGACCACTATCAAGGAAAATAAAGTCGTAGTCATGCTGGAGCTTATCGATAATGTTCTCTTTAAGCACAGCATGAATATTTTTCCCTGGGAGATGTTCTTCACACAATCCCTTCCAGCCTTCAGCAAGGAATGCATCGTCAATGGAAGCGGGGATTACATCAACACCAGGGATAATAGACGGTACTATAAAATCGGAAAGTAATTCTTCACGAGACACGTTCTGGAGCATGGCCTGAGCCGCCGTATTTTCAACCAGGCCCACTGAATTCTCATGGCTCAGGAACATCGTCAGAGATGCCTGCGGATCGAAATCGATGGCCAGAATACGCAGGTCCTCGAACAGAAGCTGAGGATGAGCTCGAAAAGCATGTGATAATGAAGCGGTAGTAACTGTCTTGGAACCACCACCTTTAAGATTACAAACAAAAATCGTAAAGGCTTTATCGAAGCGATCCCTGTACTTCGGTACTTTACGATGGTTATACAGATCGATGACATTCTGAATCGTCATCGCGTATTTCATCGTATTACCAGAAGGTTTCTTTTTAAAAATGTAGCCACCGGCTTCCATTTCGGACACAGCATACTCAACACTGCCTTTACTGAGCTTAGGCAGCTTATACAGAGCGGCTTTGCTGTATTCCTGATAGAACTCGGTAAGCTTCAATTCCTCTTTTTGCTGGCGAATACTTTCGCTCAAAGATGTCAGAAGCTTACCTGCACGTGTAGCGACTTTCCGTAACTGCTCAATATTGTCCATTTATCACCTCATGACGTTTTTTGTCATTTTGAACAAAAAGAGTCATGTTGCAAGCAAAAAATCATATTGTTTTGATTTCGCTCTCAACAGGAGGGGGATGAAGCTCGACGGGCGTGCTACTAAATCACACTGCAGCAACACGCAGACGCACTTTTGACCATCAACAACAACTCATACAAAAGGGCTTTGAGAAAGGTATCCAACATGCAAGACAGGAGGGTCATTCAGAAGGATTCTGATTTTAGTTACGACCGGTGCAATGCTGAGCCTTATGTATCAGCGCTCGCCGCAGCCATGTAACCGAGCGTAGCGAGCGAACTGGCGAGGAAGCGAAGAGGAACCGTTCCGGCAGATAGCTCTTACGCTCAGCACAAGAAGAGTTTTCCATCCTCTGTGGGAAACAGGTCAACTTTAATGGACGCTCCGGACTATGGGAAACAGGTCAACTTCACGGGCGGCCGGGAGTGTGGGAAACAGGTCAACTTCGCGGGCGGCCGGGACTGTGGGAAACAGGTCAACTTTACGGACTGCCCGGACTGTGGGAAACAGGTCAACTTTACGGACGGCCCGGACTATGGCAAACAGGTCAACTCCGCGGACGGCCCGGACTGTGGGAAACAGGTTAACTTTGCAGACGGCCCGGACTATGGGAAACAGGTCAACTCCGCGGACGGCCCGGACTGTGGGAAACAGGTCAACTACGCGGACGGCGGACTATGGAAGCGGACTGTGGGAAACAGGTCAACTTTGCAGACGGCCCGGACTATGGGAAACAGGTCAACTTCGCGGACGGCCCGGACTATGGGAAACAGGTCAACTCCGCGGACGGCCCGGACTGTGGGAAACAGGTCAACTACGCGGACGGCCCGGACTATGGGAAACGGGTCAACTTTGCAGACGGCGCGGACTGTGGGAAACAGGTCAACTACGCGGACGGCCAGGGCCGCGGGAAACACCACATGTATAGGCACACACAGATAGCGTGTTCAGGGCAACAAATGTGACAATCTGCCCTCATTAATTATGTCGAACTTGCCCTCATGTCATTTGACTAACGGGAAGAGGGGGAAAATCTAGTGTGACAAACTGCACTCATTTAACTGTGACAAACTACCCTCAGGATATGGTGACAAATTGCCCTCAATTCTGGCTCCACTACCGGTTACAGCCAAAAAAACTATGAGTAAGCGCAGGATGCCAGGGGAGGGAACAGCAAAACTGTGACAAATCACCCTCAACCTTCCAGATCAAATGTGACGAACCACCCTCAAATCTGTGACAGATAACCCTCAGGCTATTCTGTTGTCATCGAGGTGATATCACGGAAGGAAAATACTATATGAGTCGTCTGGCGACCTTTCTTTTCTCGATGTAAGAGAGGCGCATAGGTGTCCGGCTATTGATCTCATCAACACTTGCCTGCAGGAAACGACGGCGAAAATCCGGCATACGCTGATAACTTTGGGGTAGCTGGTAGCGCTCCATGATCCAGTCGATTTTCAGGGACACGACACCAGAGCCATCAGGTTTACGGTACTGACACAGGGATTCGTATAAACGCATGGCATACGGATTGGTAATCTCTTTTGTTTCACTGAGCCGGAACTGCGTAAACCGGTTCTGTAGCCCGATGAAGAAGGGAATGAGATAGGGGTTGATATGTACGCTGTAAATCCCTCTGGATGGACTGTGCGCACGTTTGATAAACCAGGAAAGGATTCATACCCTTTTTCATCGCCGGCATCCTCTTCAGGGCGATAGAAAACCACTTCCTTGCCCGCAAAACCTTTTAAAGCCTGTCGTATATCCTTACTGGCTTCAGCGGAGGTCAGCCCGAATGTTTCAGCGTATTTAGCAACATGAATTTCGCAGATGCCGTCATGTTCCTGCAGGGAGCCGTCGGATTTTCTGATCTGGTCAACGAACAGATACAGCATACGCTTTTGATCCCTGGAGAGACTATATGCCGCCTCAGTCAGCTCATTTGACTGGACAATCCGCGGGCTATTTTTACGTTTTTTATGGTTTATAACCGCTATTTCCGCCATGACAGGTCCATGTGAAGTGTGACAGGTTTTCAGATTGTCACACTTTATAAAACAGAGTCAACAGGGAGGGATAACTTTGTGAAAAGCAACGCTTCCTGAGGGCAATTTGTCACAGAGTTAAGGGCAACTTGTCACAGAAAGGACGGCTATTTGAGGGTGATTTGTCACACTGAAAGGGCGGTTTGTCACAGATCCCTCTCTGGAACCCGCATGGATAAAGGCCTGTGGGCATTCTAAAAATAAAGATCTAACAACTATTAAAAAAGATCTTATAAAAATATCCCCGTGGATAAGTGGATAACCCTAGGGGAGGTGATTTTTCAGCCATTGAGCGTATGCAGAATTTATGAGTTCTGTTCCCTGGTGCTTCCTCGCTCACTCGGGGCTTCGCCCTGTCGCTCGGCTGCGGCGAGCACTGCTGGCTCGATCATATCCGTGGCCGGAAGATACTACTCCTCCCCCGAGTCGCTCTCCAGAGCCCGCTACAGCGAGACAACCCGCACGAAGATTTCTATCGTCCCTGCAGACATACTCGAATCGTTTTTATTAACCCTGGCTCCCGTCGTGACAGAACACTACTTCCTGTAAAAGGGGGACTAAGGCCCCTGAGTCACACACCTGAAATTAATAATGCGGAGTTTTACGATAATGTCATTGCTGGAAACTTTCCTGACCGCTTCTCCCGCTTCTCAGGGGGCAACAATCCTGTTCCTTGCCATGCTGATCTACTGGCAAAAGCGATAAATCCATGCGGGCTGGCCTTTGGCCAGCTTCGCTGTATAAGGGGAAAAATGCGGCATATCCAGACATTTCACTAGGCAATTTGAATTCAGATATCTATGCTTGGGATCCGGTCAACAGGATGTAACAAGATGAAACTTGAAACTATACAGATAGATAATACCGTAAGGAGTGGTCTTAATTCTTTCACTGACGGGGTGATTATTCGTGATACAAAGGTATTGATCACGCTCAATCTCCCGGATGGACAGAAAACCACTATTGAGGGGGAATGGCGGCATATGTCGGACGCCAACAGGTTGTCAGAACGTATTACGATGCTTCAGCATGCGATCTATGAGCAGTATGAGGAATACAGAGCAGATATTCCCGTCAGCTGGTCCAGATAACGTCTGACAGACCTCCCCGGCGAGCAGGACGTTCGCCAGCATCATTCTCCTAAGTACTTAAATATTCCCTTTCAGCATGGCTACCGCATCCGCTTCGGGCATCTGAAACTGAACTCGATGCCGCGCAGCAACATCAAGTGCGAACACCTTCGTATAGACTTCCGTCGAGCTAATCGATTTGTGGCCCATCAGGCTCTGCAAAACCTTCAGTGGTATGCCGGCATACAGCATATGCATCGCGTAGGAGTGACGGAACGTATGGGGGGTAACCGGTACTGAGAACGTCACCCCGTCGGCCGCTGCGGCCTCCACCGCTTCGCTAAGCCAGGTGCGCACGGTACGGTCTGTGATCTCCCAGATACGCGCCTTCTCCATTCTGCCGGTGCGCTTGTTTCGTCTTTCCAGCGGAATTTTCAGGGTCGCCACCATCATCTGCAGCTGGCTGACATAGTGGTGATCGGAAAGGGGAACCAGACGATGGATCTGACTGCCTGCGGGGGCACGACCTGCCGTCCTGGCCGCTTTCTCGGTACGCTGCTTGAGGGTGGCCAGCTGTACGAACGGATACGGCGGCGCCAGCGAAAAATCCCCCCGGGTCAGCGCCAGCGCCTCGTTGATACGCGCGCCGGTGTTCCAGAGGGTTGCCAGCAGCATCTTGCGGTGAAGATCCGGCACGTAATGGAGCAGGGCGCTGACTTCCGGCGCCAGCAGGTATTTCGGCAGTTCATCCTGCACGAGCGCCATCTGGCGCAGGGCGAGGGCGGCAGGGTAATCGATGGCCACCGGGAGCAATGTTCCGGGAGATGCCGGAGATCCAACTGGAACCAGGTTATTCATAATTTCTGTTAACTTTTTTCTTTGCCGAGAATTTTCTTCGTAATATTACCGGAGTCAGGATGACTAACCAGCCAGAAAACAGACGAAGTCGCAAACAAAACTACCCCGTCAATGACGGTAGACACGATATTTTCGGGCACAGGTTTCACTCCTCTTCAGTGGGTTGCTATGGAACGGGAACATTCATGACACCAACATCCAGTAGATAAAGCACAGAAAACCCATCCCCCATCCCCAGAACAGGATCTGGTCGCGGTATTTATCCCGCAGGTTAAAAAAGGGATGTGCCTGCAGGTCAACGAGCTCCTCACTTTGCGAGGCAAGCTCCCTTTCCAGCTCCAGGATTCTTTTCTGCGACTGAGCACACAGGGTAGCCAGCCGGATGACCCCGGCTGCCCGTTGCGCCACCTCCAGGTCTGAATCCCCGCTCTGCGGCAGAGACAGTTTTTCTGCCCGCAGCGGCAGGGCGTCACATTTCTCGTCCGGGAGCTGGCCCCCTTTCCTGTGCAACAGATGATAAAATGGACGATTCTGAAGTGAAGTAATTAACTGTTTTTGCGACCGTTTTTTGCCTTCGAGCTGCACGATTTTTTCCTGCAGCCCGCGATAACAGTCTTCCAGCCGGCGTACCGCGGATACCAGGGGCTCCACCCGGAGCGTTGAACACCTGCCCCGCGGCAACTGCAGTTCGTCTGCCCGCAGCGGCATTGAGCTGGTATCCCCCGGCGGGAACCGGAACCCCAGCCCGCGCCATAGTCTGCTCCGGCGGATCAGATTGTGAATGTTTTTCGCATCCACGGACGAGATGTCGATTCTTCCGACCAGCGTTTCCGGCGGCAGGGAGCGGGTCCAGAGCACCATCTGCTGCATGATCCAGCTGCCCACCCCGCGACCACGGGGTAAAAATTCTTTCAGCATAAATTCGACACTGAACAGTTCCACCGTGCCGGGCACGAACTTCGCGACAATGGTCTGCGGTGTTCCTTGTCCTTCACCGTACAGCGTCAGGCTGGAGGTGATCGACACATGTGCCCCTGGCGAGTCCTCTGACCCGTAACGACATTCCTCCACCCGTCTGACGACCACAACCACCGTTTCGTCGCCCGCACTCCCCGCCGGGACGGTCAGCATCCACATGCCGTTATCATCAACAGACGTTTTTATGAAGGTTTCCGTTTTCGCTTCCATACCGGCCTTTTTGTCCCGTTGCGTAAATGTTACTGGCTTAAGGGTTTTTGTGTGAACCGTTCGTTTAAGCTGACCCCACGAAAGCCTGCAGGGCATCCGCTCCGGAGGGCAGTTCATGCTGAGGGTTAAGCTCTGCGGCAATGCTTCGTTTTGACATCCTCGATGTCTTTCAGGGCGGGGAGGCTGTCAAATTCCCCAGAACATCAGGTTTATCGCATTTTTGATGTCATTTTCCCGGTGGCTGAGATCGGCCACTTCCTCCCCGGTGACGGAGGAAGTGACGCTGGCCATGTCCGTGGTCATCAGGCGGTAGCTTTCGTCCCCGATGTGCACCACCGGATAGAGTTCACGGGAAACCTTATCCGACAGCAGCCGGGCGCTGGCCAGCGGGATCACCATCCGTCGCCCGGGGGTATCGATGATGTCACTCTGCACATCCACGAACAGACGATAGCGGCTCTCTCTTTTATAGGCATAAACCTTAAACTGCATCTCACCAGTCCCTGTTTTCGTCGGCGAATGAACCGTTCATCTCAATAAATCGGGCAACCTCGGCCATCCCTTCCTGATTTTCAGCCTGCCAGCGTTCGGAACGCAGACGACGGGCCTCATTCTGCATGGCCCTGTTCACCAGGGCGGAGATATTGACGTCTGCGGATTTCAGTAACTGATAACTGTCGCTGTCTATGGTGACAGTGATGCGCTGCTTCATAATGCACTCCGGAAAACATACTAATGATATGCATATCAGTATAGCGCAAGGATGCAGCTGACACACGCCCGCCTGAAACATACTGTTATGTCGCCATTAATTTCACTTCGTGAAATTCACATACAAAATAATCACCTTAGAGATAACAAGCAGCCATACAGCCACGCCGTTAAATTACCTGACGGCTGTTCCGCCCGGATCCGACTTTTTACGCTCAGCGAAGTTTCCGGAAGTGTACCACGGTCAGGGAATAACCACAGCGCCCTTTTAGGGTGGTGAGCGGCCGGTCACGGGGCAGGGGAGGGACACAACATATAGCGTCGTTGTCAGCTGGTAACACCGCTACATGTTGTGTCATGGTGCCGCTGCGCGCCGGCGGGGCTGAATCAGATCCGGAACCGGCAGAAATCGGATCTGAATAAGAGAAGCAACGAAAAGGTAATAAATATCTTGCACTGGTATTACATCCAGGAGAAAGTAATACCACCAACAGAATGGAGTAAAAAATCCACTTGGTAGGAAAATTTTCATTTTAGATTAAAACGTCAAAGAGGGGTTCATTATGAACTTTCAGACTTCATCTGAACAAAACGAGTCTCAGGGGACCGTGTCGGTCTCACTTAAAGGCATTCCGACCGCTCAGGGCCAGGCGCTGAAAGAGGTGGCCAGAGCACGGGACATTAACCAGTCTGCGCTGCTGCGTGAAATGGTCAATGCCAGTATGGGCAGTATACTCCATGTCTTCTGCCTTAAGAGCCCGCTTGTCGCGTCCCTGGATCAGGACATCGCGCAGTATAACGGCTGTACTGTCCTGCCAACATGGAGCAGTGTCCCTCAGCCCCCTCAGTTTGAAGCGGCCTACCGCGACCTGCTTTCCATCCGTACAGAAGATGATCTGACCCGGATTTTGCTGCGTAATGCACAGTACCTCCGCATGCGAAGCAGCCAGGTTTTGCCACCGGGACAGCAGTTCTACGGCGGGACTGCGCTGTATTTTGCCCTGTTCTGTGATGTTGCCGGTCGTGATGAACAGACGATTGAAGCCTTCTGGGCCAGTATCGCGCGTTTCTGGGGAGCCTGGTATCGTCGGCAGGATTACTATCAGCAGATCAACCAGCTGCGCGGAGTCATGGGCAAGGCGCCGGCGAATGGTCTCAGTGAGGCGCATGCGGTGGGCGTTTACAGCCGGGTCGCTGTGTTTCAGGATGAAAGCGGCCAGAAAGGACACAGCCAGGTGCTGCTGACCCTTCGCACAGAAAATACGCAGGCGCTGCCGGCAGGCGAGTTTGATCAGTTTGAGTTGCCGTTCTGTAATGGTCACATTCTGGTGCCTGATCCGGGCTATGGCTCCCCCGTTGTTTTTCACAACAATGTACTCGGCCTGGGGTTCCGCTTCCGGGAAGGAACCTGCTCCATGCACTGCTACACTGTGGAGGACGCCCGGCTCGGGCCTACCCAGACACTGACGGAAGTGGCGGAAGCGCTCGTCAGTAATGTTGATGCTCCCCTGCGGGCCTATGCTGCAACCATCCCGGTCAATCAGAGGTAGTGGCTTTGACATCCTCCCTGCCTGAAGGATGGGGAGGATGTCAACTCATGGGGTCAGCTACGGCCCCGTTTCAGTTCACGAACACAGGGATCATAATCATCTGCATAACCGCCATAGTCACGGCTGGGCATGAAGTACCATTTTTTGCCGTCCCAGCCGACGATCCGGGTGGTTGGTTTGGTTTTATTCAAAACAACAATGCAGACGCCGGAGGGAGACCCCGGGGGAAGAAGCCGTTGCACCACACACTCACTGTTGCCCACATCAATCCAGTCTTTGACGTGAATTTCAGGATGGCTCATTGTTAATCTCCGGGTGATAAAATTGATAACCGTACAGTGTACACTGACCGGGTAATACTCCTGACACCAGTCTATTGCGATGGTGTTGCCCTGATTCTGCCAGCACCTATAGTATTGCGTCATGAATATTCGTGACGAATATACGGGCCTGTTTTTTCACGTTATTTAATTTGCTCGTGCGGCAGATACTCTATTTTAGCAATTGACGACCTGGACACTGATTTCCCCTCACGGTCTATACCGAAAGTTGAGTTTCCATCCGGCGGTAGATTCCGGACTGATGTATAAGCATATGCAAGTGCCGTTTCAAGCGTACCCTTTTCATAAATAATATCTGCCTGGAACCAGACAATACAGGGGTGAAGCACCTTGAGGTAATGCGGCGTAAGATCGTGGGCGTAGTTCTCAAAGTATGCGTTACAGACATCCTCTACCAGCTCCGGTAGCCTGAGATAATCATGTTGCCCATTTTCACTGGTGTGGAAATGTAATTCCCGAACCAGATGGCCGTAAGGCCCCCAGTGCGTTCTATCGTCAGTTCTGAGCTGAAACATCTCATCCGGGACACCTCCCGGAACATTCCATTCCTGAAGGTGTTTACGAACCATCTCATTCGGAGCCAGGTCGAGCAACATTTTCATGGCGAGTGATTCAGACTGATTTAGCGCCAGTAACCCCGCGGGAAAAGTATTCCCGGCGAAAGTCCGGGTACCATGAAACCACAGAGCTCGTGTGAATGGTCCCGGTTCGCCCAGTTCCGCACAGACGTACTCTCTCAGATACTGAGGTGCATCAACCAACTGGCGAGGATTAAGCTCGTAGATACTTTCAAGATCAAGCGAAAGCAGCACTTTTTTCAGCTTTTCAGGGGGACAGCCAAACCCGGCAGATAATGTATGCAACGCCTGAGTTCGTGAGGAGCAATCGAGGATTAACATTGTGTAAATCCCTCAAAAATCCAATAAGTTAACAGCTTTGGCTCGACGTCGGGCCATATTGTTGAGCAGCAGGGTCGCATAATATTTCAGAAAGGGTAAAAGTTCCGGGGCGCTGAAAGTGGCATAGGCATTCTCATCCTCAGGATCATCCCTGAAAGCAATCAGATCGACAAGACGCTCGTCGCTGACTGATACAACCTGGACGCTGAAATGAGCCACAGAATTTCTCATTTTAAGGATAAGAGCACGCAGAGTCATCTCCGGTCCGGGTAGCTGCGACTCCTGTAACCCCATGCTGGTTTTAAGCTGCTGCGTTAAACGGTCAGCGGGCAGGAAAGAGAGCGCCCTCTCTTTCGGCATCACGATGAGACCCAGAAGGCAATTCAGGGTCAATGTGTAGTTGTACTGCTCCCTGAAGGGCTTGCCCAGCTCCTTAATCATTTCGTTATACTGATCGATAAGTGCCAGTGTTCGTTGAACAAACTCGGTCTCAAAATCTGAATAATTTCCCATTTAACTCTCCCGTTCCGGTTCGAGAATTCACTATATCATCCGGTCAGCCTGACGGCTCAGGTACGGCATTTCCGAGTATGGGAGTTTTCGGATCTGCGGTGGAAAAATGAGAAAGCAGGATATGCACAGCATATCCATATGCCGCGCATCTGCATAGGGCAGACATACGCATATGCCAGTCATCTGCATATGTTACACCTATACAAACCCATCCGGCAGGCATATACTGCACATATGCACTCATACATCATGCATGATCAGCCGGAGGAACATCCATGCGCACAGTATCGATATTTAAAAACGGCAATAACCGCGCCATCCGTCTGCCCCGGGACCTGGATTTTGACGGCGTCAGCGAGCTGGAGATCGTCCGGGAAGGGGACAGCATCATTCTGCGTCCCGTCCGGCCGACCTGGGGCTCGTTCGCGCAGCTAGACAGGGCCGATCCGGACTTTATGGCGCAGCGTGAGGATGTGGTCAGCGACGAAGGACGCTTTGATCCATGAAGAAAACCTGGATGCTCGACACTAACATCTGCTCGTTCATCATGCGCGAGCAGCCGGCAGCGGTGCTGAAGCGCCTGGAGCAGGTGGTGCTGCGCGGTGATCGCATCGTGGTCTCGGCCGTGACGTATGCCGAGATGCGCTTCGGCGCCACCGGCCCGAAGGCCTCGCCGCGCCATATTCAGCTGGTCGACGCGTTCTGCGCGCGCCTCGATGCCATCCTGCCCTGGGACCGGGCTGCGGTGGACGCCACGACGGACATCCGGGTGGCGCTGCGCCTCGCCGGGACGCCGATCGGCCCGAACGACACCGCCATTGCCGGACACGCCATCGCGGCGGGCGCCATCCTGGTGACGAATAATACAAGAGAGTTTGAGCGGGTGCCGGGTCTGGTTCTGGAAGACTGGGTTAAGTAACGTAGTCAGGCCGCTATCCATCGGCCTGACAGTTTCTCTGCGATGTTATTTGTATTCCTTTTCACCGTTACTGAATGGCTCTACACGGATACGTGTTCTCTCATGTGTGAGTTTTGGCGGCCTGATGAATTTAGATATCCCCAGCTGGACGGCCAGAGTCCACATTTCGTCTGAATAAACGATACTGCGGTGATGCTTCTCAATGAGGAAAGCGTCATAATCATGATGACGGAACGTCTGTAACACCGACCTGACAAATGCCTGTGATGCCCAGCCTTCTTTCAGGCACTGGATGGCTTTGTTGAATAAATCAGATTTCGGGTAAGTCTCCCCCGTAGCGGGTTGTGTTTTCAGGCAATACGCACGCTTTCAGGCATACCTGCTTTCGTCATTTTGTTCAGCGCTCGTACCAGGGCCATAGCCTCCGCAACCTGACCATCGTAGTCACGCAGCGTCAGTGAACCCCCGAACAGCTGTTTTACCCGGTACGTCGCCGTTTCCGCTATCGAGCGACGGTTGTAATCTGTTGTCCATTTCCACCGCGCATTACTCCCGGTCATTCGCTGATTAGCCACTGCACGGTTACGGTCTGCATATTCACCGGGCCAGTAACCCGCACCTTTTCGGGGCGGGATAAGCGCGCTGATTTTCTTACGCCGCAGTTCATCGTGACAGAGCCGGGTATCGTAAGCGCCATCGGCGGCGGCTGACCTGATTTTCCGGTGGGTTTGCCGGATTAACCCGGGGAAGGCCTCTGAGTCCGTAACGTTGTTCAGCGACAGGTCAGCGCAGATGATTTCATGTGTTTTACTGTCAACGGCGAGATGCAGCTTACGCCAGATACGGCGGCGTTCCTGGCCATGCTTTTTGACTTTCCACTTTCCTTCACCGAAGACCTTCAGCCCGGTGGAATCAATTACCAGGTGTGCGATTTCACCCCGGGTGGGCGTTTTGAAACTGACGTTAACCGACTTTGCCCGCCTGCTGACACAGCTGTAATCCGGGCAGCGTAGCGGAACGTTCATCAGAGAAAAAATGGAATCAATAAAGCCCTGCGCAGCGCGCAGGGTCAGCCTGAATACGCGTTTAATGACCAGCACAGTCGTGATGGCAAGGTCAGAATAGCGCTGAGGTCTGCCTCGTGAAGAAGGTGTTGCTGACTCATACCAGGCCTGAATAGCTTCATCATCCAGCCAGAAAGTTATGGAGCCACGGTTGATGAGGGCTTTATTGTAGGTGGGCCAGTTGGTGATTTTGAACTTTTGCTTTGCCACGGAACGGTCTGCGTTGTCGGGAAGATGCGTGATCTGATCCTTCAACTCAGCAAAAGTTCGATTTATTCAACAAAGCCCCGCTTCGGCTTTGTCTTTTTTATTCCCGGTCAGCACCACACTGCCGCCCGCTTCCAGTACCATGCGTGCCACGGCGAGACCCATGCCGCTGGTGCCGCCGACGACAAGCAGTTTTTTACCTTTGAAAAATGTATTCATTTTCAGACTCCATTACTGGTGGGTAAGACGTTGCCGGCAGCGTGAAACTGCTGGCGGTTGACGGATTAAATGCTGCAGCCATCCGTTCCGCAGGTCTGACCCGCTGTGGCTGAAAATTCGGTTTGCTGTTCATCCCAGACCTGACGCAGGGCATTCAAAAAGTTGTCTGCCCCCTGAGCCCCGCTGATGGCGTATTTCTCGTTCATCACAAAAACCGGAACGCCGCTGAGGCCAATAGACTGTGCGTGGGCTTCATCGTCGGAAACGGTGGCGCGAAAATCGTCATTTTCCAGAGCGGCTTCGGCGTCAGCTTTCTCCATACCGGCTTCTACGGCCATTGCAACGAGCTGCTGACGGTCAAAGAGAGAGCGACCTTCGGTGATACTGCCGTGATAAAAACGTTCTTCCACCGCGTCCGCAATTCCGGCCTTACGCGCGGCAACCAGCAGGGTGTGTGCATCTTCTGTATCACCAAACATCATGCCGTCAAAGTTGTAGATCAGACCTTCAGATTTACCGGCGGTGCCCACCTGATTCATCATCAGCTCCGCTGAATGTTGACTGCCCAGTTTTTTAACGATGGCATCCTTAAAAGGCATAGCGGGAGTACCACCGGCCAGACGGTAGCTGTGATGACGGATCACCACCTGATCGCGAAATTCAAAGCGATTCAGACCCTGTTCAAATCTTTTCTTAGCAATCCAGCACCACGGGCAGACCAAATCTGACCAGATATCGATGGTGAGGGTGGGTTTCAGCGTTTGCATAATGATTCCTCAAAGACCTTGGGCGGTCGGGTCTCACTTATCAGAGAACCGCGACCGTATGGGATTTATTGCGCCTGCCAGACCGGGTAATCGGTATAGCCTTTTTCCGGGGAACCACTGACGCCGTAGTAGGTGGCGCGGTCACTTTCTGCCAGTGGCCAGCCGTTTTGCATTCTTTCAACCAGATCCGGGTTAGCGATGTAGGGCACACCAAATGCCACCAGATCCAGCTCATCATCTTCCAGAGCCTGCTCTGCGATATCACGGGTGAAACCGCCGGCAGCGATGATGGTGCCTTTAAACGTGTTGCGAAAACGGCGGCGGAATCCTTCCGGAAGTGGCGCTTTGGTGTACACCGGCTGATAGTAAAGGTGTACGTAAGCCAGCTCCCGCTGACCGAGCGCGTCGGTGATGGCTGACCAGGTTTGCTCTTCACCTTCATACGGCGCGAGGTCATAAATGCGGCCGAACGGTGACAGGCGCACGGCAACGTGGCTGTTACCCACGGCTTCCGCCACGGCGTCAATGGTCTCCAGCAGGAAACGCTGACGATTTTCCACCGAGCCGCCGTATTCGTCAGTGCGGGTGTTCAGTTCGCTACTGAGGAACTGGTCAAAGATGAATCCGTTTGCAGCCATGATTTCCACACCGTCAAAGCCGGCTTCCATCGCCAGGCGTGCGGAGTGCACGAAGTCTGCAGTGATGCGTTTCACTTCATGCGTTTCCAGCGCGCGTGGCTGGCTTGGTACAACCGGGCCCGGTTCTCCGGATTCGGTCAGCGCAAAAACGGTGGTATTGACCGCCTGAACGGTGCCCGCTGAAACCGGCGCTATGTGGCCTGGCTGAAGAGAGACGTGAGACATACGGCCGACGTGCCAGAGCTGCGCGAAAATACGGCCACCTTTGGCGTGAACCGCTTGTGTCACCTTACGCCAGCCCTGGACGTGTTCGTCGTTGTAGATACCAGGGGTATAGAGGTAACCCCGGCCTTCTTCTGAAACCGGCATCCCTTCGGTGATGAGCAGGCCAGCAGAAGCACGCTGTGCATAGTACAAAGCCACGACCTCATCCGGCACGTCATTCATGGTGCGGGTGCGGGTCATCGGTGCCATGACTACACGGTTTTTTAACGCCAGGCCAGACAGATTGTAGGGGGTGAAAAGCTTACTCATCGTATACCTCACAGAAACAAAAAGGAGTATCCCGGCAGGGATTTGCACAACCCGGAAGTATCATCGACCGGACGTCGCGCACTGGAGTTGCATAAACATCTGATGGATGGCAATATACCAACCATCTAGTAGGTAGGTCAACGGGTGTGCCGTATTTTTTTGTCATAACGCAGCCATTTCTGAATTGTCACTCATTTTGCGAGGTCATCACCATGCGTACATTAACAGCTTATAACGAAGATAATTTCCGCCAGATAGAGCAGTACAAAGGAATATCGGTGGTACGTTTCTCTGCACCCTGGTGTCCGCCCTGTCAGGCCAGCGAAGAAATGTTCAGTCAGTTTGCAGACCGGCTCGATGGAGATATTCAGGTGGGGAAAGTCAATGTAGATCAGGCGCCGGTGCTGACAACCAAATACGAGATCTGGGGGCTGCCGTCTGTGCTGATATTTCATGAAGGGCAATTAGTTAAACGCATACCGGGTGTGAAACCTGCATCGGTATATGCTCAGGCGATTGCGGACATAAAAAAAGGGCAGTAATGCCCTTTTAACGTGGAATTTATTAATGCTTAACCGCGTGCCTGACCGACGGCATCCAGAGTGCGGGCTGAATAAATGACCGCAGCGCCAGCGTTGAGGTTAATCGCCACGCCCAGCGCTTCAGCAATTTCAGCGTCGGTTGCACCGGCTTTCACAGCGGCGTCGGCGTGAAAAGCAATGCAGCCGTCGCAGCGAGTTGTGACTGCGCACGCCAGGGCAATGAGTTCACGCACTTTTGCGCCTAAAAGGTCAGTTTTGTTACCTGCGTTGCCCAGGGCAACCACGCCTTTCATGGTCTCGGGGGTCAGTTTGCCCAACTCGCCTAAACGTTGCATTAACTCTGAGCGATAGTTGTTCCAGTCCAGCATAGTGTCATTCTCCTGAATGTGGGGTATTAAGAAGCAGTTTTATATACTTAAGGCTGTTGGTGAAGACTTCGGGTCTGGCCGTTGCATGCGCCACTACGCTTGAGCCTTCACAGACATTAATGATCATCAAAGCAATATCTGATGGTTCGGCATGGGATGAAAACTCACCTGACTCCATGCCCGCCCTGACGACTTTTGTGAGCCACTCGATTTGCATATCGAAATAAAGTGATGTCTGTACAGTAATTGCCTGAGGCAGATTGGCGGTCTCTGCTGACAACGCACAACACAGTGGCAGTAGTGAAGCTTTATGGCTTTGCGCGAAGATATCGATGTAGGCCGCAATTCTTTTCTCCGCGCTTTTCTCAGTAGCCTCTATCTGCTCAAATACGCGTTGCGTATCAGAGAACGCCTGTATTACCACCTGCTCACCCAGAATATCTTTGGTCGGGAAATGGTGATGAATACTGGCCTTGGTGATACCCACTATTTTTGATAAATCAGCATAGCTGAATGCTGAATACCCTTTTTCGCGCATCAGGTGTTCTGCTTCGCTGAGCAGCCGTTCCCGTGTCATGGTTGTCATAATTACTCCATATAATCTACTAGTTGATAGATTATATTGTTGCTATTTTTCCGTAGCAAGTTGTATCACTGACTCAGTATCGTGCAGAGCTGAACGTCACTGCCATCCTGCATTCTGAATGGCAGCATTACATCTCTGACATCACGCCAGGCGTGTAATCATTTCAACCGGATTAGCCAGAGTATCGTGGATTGGCGAATTCTTTTGCATTTCGCTGACCAGCGCTTCTAACTCCTCGCGACTGGCGGTCTTGCTCGTAAGGTGAACATCGACGCGAATAGATTTCGCACCTTTACGCACGTTGCTGTCCAGCCCAAGGAAGCCGTTGAGGTTGATATCGAAATTAAGATCCAGCTCGATACCGTCCAGGTCGATCCCTTTTTCAGCAGCCATCATGGTGAGGGTGGCGGTATAACAGCCAGCCAGCGCCTGCATGATGTATTCAGTCGGGCTCATGCCGGTATCGGTGCCGAGTAAACCTGCGGGTTCATCACCGATATTAGAAAATTTCCCCACGCGGCTGGTATCGATAACGCCGTTCTGGATTGTGGCGCCGGTCTCTGTGCGAACGGTTAATCCGCCGCTGGAACGGGCTTTCATCTGGAAAGTCAGGTTACCCAGGCCAGGCTGGCTGCGAACTGCTTCACGGGTATTGTGGATCGCAGCTGCGTCTGCAGAAGGTTTAACGGTAGTAGACATAATGGCTCCTGTAATTTCTTGATAAAAGTTATAGCTGGTGTAATCAGTGCCAACCATCTAGTTGGTAGGTTAATATCGCGAACCTCTTTT
Organism: Enterobacter sp. CPE_E890; assembly: GCF_046521475.1. NCBI lineage: Bacteria > Pseudomonadati > Pseudomonadota > Gammaproteobacteria > Enterobacterales > Enterobacteriaceae > Enterobacter > Enterobacter sp. CPE_E890. The sequence continues at coordinate 42,600 of NZ_JBKFZW010000003.1, forward strand.
GTCTACTCTTTTATAAAAAATAGGGGGAAAAGAACCCAGAAGGCTGTTTTATTTCATAATAACCATTTGATTTTTTTATAATCTTCCCAGCCGCTCACTCTTGCAGCAATCCAGCCTTTACCCGAAGGATAGTCTGGCGGGTGGTATTAAATTCCCGGGCAATAGCACTGATACTGATGCCAGCATTTAGGCGCTCTGTCACTGTTTGCTTTTGTTCCTCGCTCAGGATGGGAGGGCGACCGAAGCGTTTTCCAGCCGCTTTTGCCCTCGCAATACCTGAATGCGTTCGCTCAAGCAGCAAATCCCGCTCAAACTCCGCTACAGCAGAAATTACCTGCATAGTCATTTTTCCGGCCGGACTGGTCAAGTCAACGCCTCCGAGTGCGAGACAATGAACGCGAATATCTAAAGCCGCCAGTTGCTCTACTGTTTTTCGGATATCCATCGCATTACGACCCAGACGGTCAAGTTTGGTGACAATCAGTACATCCCCATTTTCCATGCGATCTAGCAACCGGATAAATCCGGTATTCGCGTACACTGCCTCGCGCTGGGTGGCGTGGACCTCACCAGCGCGGCCGGAAAGATGACCATGCAGGTCATTTCGGCTGTGGCTGAGTTTGAAAAGGACCTGCTGATTGAACGCACGCATTCCGGCCTGGCAAGGGCTAGGGCAGCAGGCAAACGGTTTGGCCGGCCGCCGGCGCTTAACCAGGAACAGCGGCAGGCAGCGCTTGAACAACTGAAAGCAGGTGCCAGTATCAGCGCCATTGCCCGCGAGTTTGGGACCTCACGACAAACCATCATGCGCCTGCGTGGCGATGCAGTCAGCCCGGAGTTACCAGATTGACATCCACCCCCGACACAATCCGCTGAAGGAATGGCAATTCTGTTCACCACATTTGCTAAGAGATCAGGACTTACTTTGTAATCTGGAAGTACATCGAAGTTGCAACAATAGTACACTATTGCGTGACGTAGATTCGTGACGTATAGTTACTGCAACTTATTTGTTTATAACTACCGTCAGGTACAAAATTATGTCTCCAGCACAAGCTAAACAAAAGCAGCATGAACGCTACGAAGCCGTAGCGGTGCAGGTTTTGCGTGGTCGTGCCGGTTACAAACCTGCCGTGAAAAGCCGCTTCAGTAAGTCAGCCAGTAGCAAATTCTCTCATACTATCGCTTTTGCCTGATCCTGAACTTTGAGGCACAATAAACCATCATTCGCTGATGGTTTTTTTATGCCTGTTCAAGACGTTATTCCCCCCTATGAGCAGATGTACCTGCTAAATCAGCAGCTGATCTGCAACGCTGACCAGTTCAAACATGCCGTTATCACAGTTGGCGGTCAGGCTGTGCAATACTGGATATCCTATTATCATGCACAATATGGCGACAGATTGCCTGATGAGCGTCTCACCACTTCTGTTGACTGCGACTACAGCGCCCGGAAAGATGATATTGCGGCTATAGCAAAAACGCTCAACGTTAAGACGTGGGAGAACAAAGACGGCCAGCCCCCATCCCTTGGACAGTTTATGCTTATCGATCAGGACACACACGATATCAAACGGGATGATGGACGCTTATTTGCCGTACCGGATGCGCCTGACGAGCCAAATGTGGTGGATATTATCGACCGACCCGGAGGCTTTGACCGTTCTGATTTTCTGGGGGAAAAGCTTTACCTGTATACCGCCCCGTTTTATGTAGAAGCAACCGGCCCCGGTATGCCTGAAATGAATGAAAAGGTAAGGGTGTTGAACCCTGTCGCCTGTATGCGCTCGCGCTTTAGCAATCTGATTGCCTTGCGCCGTGATGCTGAAATTGAAATTGCGCGTATTAACGCGCTCAAGATCCCGTGTTATTTCTTTCTCATCGAACAGTTTGATGAACAGCCGTTCAAAGTTGCACGAGGAATCTTTATGGATTTGTGGTGGCTCGCGAATGACGAAAGCTGTCTGCGCCATCAGGCCTTCTGGCATAGCTGGCAGGGGCCGCTTCTTGAAGGGCAACAAAGTAACAACATCACTCTGATTGATGTGTTGGAAGGCGTACATGCATACCTGGAAGGGCATCTTGATGACTTTGAAATACCGGAAGCCTTTGTCACCAAAGAATTACCGCTAAAGCTCGCACAGCTGCGTGAACGCTGGGAGCGTTACGTGGTACTCAATGCTGAATGGGCAGCAAGAGGGCGCAGGGGATTTGAACGTAATCGCCGTGATGATTAGGGAAGGTGCGAATAAGCAGGTCATGTCTTCCCAAGCTGACTCGTTGATTAAAATTTCGCGGATCTGGGCCGATTTTTTTCCCGCAAACACATCGAATCAGCCTATTTAGGCTATTTTTTCCACCATTTCTGGCGTTATTTCCGGTTTTTACTGAGATCTCTCCCACTGACGTATCATTTGGTCCACCCGAAACAGGTTGGCCAGGGTGAATAACATCGCCAGTTGGTTATCGTTTTTCAGCAGCCCCTTGTATCTGGCTTTCACGAAGCCGAACTGCCACTTGATGATGCGAAACGGGTGCTCCACCCTGGCACGGATGCTGGCTTTCATGTATTCGATGTTGATGGCCGTTTTGTTCTTGCGCGGATGCTGCTTCAAGGTTTTTACCTTGCCGGGACGCTCGGCGATCAGCCAGTCCACATCCACCTCGGCCAGCTACTCGCGCTGTAGCGCTCCTTGGTAGCCGGCATCGGCTGAGACAAATTGCTCCTCTCCATGAAGCAGATTACCCAGCTGATTGAGGTCATGCTCGTTGGCCGCGGTGGTGACCAGGCTGTGGGTCAGGCCACTCTTGGCATCGACACCAATGTGGGCCTTCATGCCAAAGTGCCACTGATTGCCTTTCTTGGTCTGATGCATCTCCGGATCGCGTTGCTGCTCTTTGTTCTTGGTAGAGTTGGGTGCCTCAATGATGGTGGCATCCACCAAAGTGCCTTGGGTCATCATGACGCCTGCTTCGGCCAGCCAGCGATTGATGGTCTTGAACAATTGACGGGCCAGTTGATGCTGCTCGAGCAGGTGGCGGAAATTCATGATGGTGGTGCGATCCGGCAGGGCGCTATCCAGGGATAATCGGGCAAACAGGCGCATGGAGGCGATTTCGTACAGGGCATCTTCCATGGCACCGTCGCTCAGGTTGTACCAATGCTGCATGCAGTGAATACGCAGCATGGTCTCCAGCGGATAGGGCCGTCGGCCATTGCCCGCCTTGGGATAAAACGGCTCGATGACAGCGGTCATATTCTGCCATGGCAGAATCTGCTCCATGCGGGAGAGGAAAATCTCTTTTCGGGTCTGACGGCGCTTAGTGCTGAATTCACTATCGGCGAAGGTGAGTTGATGGCTCATGATGTCCCTCTGGGATGCGCTCCGGATGAATATGATGATCTCATATCAGGAACTTGTTCGCACCTTCCTTAGGATTTTCGCCACTGAATAAATTATAATAAATTGATTTTATAAGATATTCGTCATGGGCTATATGACCAGTACGAGTTGCATGCTCTAATGTTTCAGATGCCAGTATATGTGCGGCTTCAGCAAACATCCCAGGCCAACCCTTACTCAGCATAGACAGTCCTTTAAGGACTCTTATCTGAATCTCCCTCATACTCGCACCATCACGTGCAACAGGTAAGAAAAAGTCTTCCAGTAGGTCTTTGATCTGAAGTGGCGCAACATGTACTGAAGGATATATCACTTCAGTTTCATCTATTTTATTCTGCGCGTAAGCGGAGAGTATTCGAACACCTCTGCCAATGACATCAATCGCAGTACCGGGATCGTTTACTGCGGGCGAAAGGGCCCTGCAGGCTATTTCGGCCATGACGCTGAGACAGAATCGGGGATCCTGAGCAAATGAACGCACATCCGAGACAATGATCGTTTCAAGTAAATCGGTACAGATTGATGACTCCTGACCAGAACTCAGGTACAAAACTGGCATCGATGGATGTATGAAACTGCCTGGCTGCGCCACAAGATATACATGACGAGGATCATTGCTCAGCAGACTGCCGAGCTTGACCATGTCAATATATTCAACATAGCCAATTTTCTCCGGATATACGGCAACAGTTCCTTTTGGTTGTTCATTGTTCTCAAGCCATGGATATCCGCCAAGACATGGACTTTTTGCTCTCGCAATAAATGTCTCGATCGCCGCCTGTTCTACTTTTGCTGTTGTCTCACCTACCCTGCCCAGAGAGGTCAAATGCTGTATCCAGCGAAGCAATGTGATGATTATTAAGGCAATGACAACCAGTGTTACAATGAATAAAATGACTCTACCCCTTTCTCCGTAGGCTCCCATATTGAGGGCAATAATCCCTACCAGGCTGAAGAGAAAAGAACCGATAAAAGTGGCCAGTACATTTTGTGTGGTTACGTCTTCTACAACTAAACGCGTGGCTCTGGGCGTCACATTAGTAGTGGCTGAACCGTAAGCGGTGACCATGATACTCAGTGAAAATGTGGTCACCGCCAGCATACTCGATGCCAGTATGTTCAGAATATTATCAACTGCTTCCGCACCAACCTTCACTGATACTGACTCTGGGATCATTGATCTAAAAAGAATAGATAAAAGGGCCGTTATTATTGCTACCATTGCAAATAACGTTGCCCTGAACCATAGTTTTTTAAGTGTCTGCCTGAGAATCCATTGCCAGCGTAAAATCATTCAGCATATCCTTGTATTAAGTTCGGGAAAATAAATGCCGCCCGGCAGGACGGCATTTTTGTATTAACGAACGAGGTGCAGGAAGTGCAGGTGTTTTTCGTACTGGTCCAGTATGTCATTAATCAGCTGTTCCTGATTCCAGCCCATCACATCATAGTTTTGACCGCCTTCTTTCAGATAGACCTCAGCGCGATAATATCGATGTTGCTCAACCTGCTGCTCGTCATTGTCCATTGCAGCCATGGCGAAAGCCGGTGAGTTATAGCCACGAAGTCTCACTTCATAAATAAAGTTCAGCTCATTGCCCAAATCGACTTCAAGCCGAATTCGTTCGTCATCAGTATCACTTATATGGCTTATCGTTCCCTGTTTATTCAGTTCTTCCTGAACCAGCGTCATGGCGGGCTGGATAACGTCGCCCATAAAGCGTTTCACAAGAGAGCGCTTTGGCAGATAAGCGATATTGCGCAAGCGTCTCTGCCATGGAATCGGGTTACGCGCTGCAGTCGGAGCAATAGTCGCCATGCTCAGGCTTTCACGCTTGGTCAAATCCCGACGCAGGGCTTTTAATAATCCGTATATGGATATCAGTAAAATCACTGAGAAAGGTAATGCGCTCGCTATTGTCACGGTTTGCAGCGCGCTCAGTCCCCCCGCAATCAGCAGTGCGATTGCCACAATCCCTATGAGCGAGGCCCAGAAAATTCGCTGCCATACAGGCGTGTGAGCGACGCCACCCGATGCCAGCGTATCAACGGCACTGTTGCAAAGTTAGCGATGAGGCAGCCTTTTGTCTTATTCAAAGGCCTTACATTTCAAAAACTCTGCTTACCAGGCGCATTTCGCCCAGGGGATCACCATAATAAAATGCTGAGGCCTGGCCTTTGCGTAGTGCACGCATCACCTCAATACCTTTGATGGTGGCGTAAGCCGTCTTCATGGATTTAAATCCCAGCGTGGCGCCGATTATCCGTTTCAGTTTGCCATGATCGCATTCAATCACGTTGTTCCGGTACTTAATCTGTCGGTGTTCAACGTCAGACGGGCACCGGCCTTCGCGTTTGAGCAGAGCAAGCGCGCGACCATAGGCGGGCGCTTTATCCGTGTTGATGAATCGCGGGATCTGCCACTTCTTCACGTTGTTGAGGATTTTACCCAGAAACCGGTATGCAGCTTTGCTGTTACGACGGGAGGAGAGATAAAAATCGACAGTGCGGCCCCGGCTGTCGACGGCCCGGTACAGATACGCCCAGCGGCCATTGACCTTCACGTAGGTTTCATCCATGTGCCACGGGCAAAGATCGGAAGGGTTACGCCAGTACCAGCGCAGCCGTTTTTCCATTTCAGGCGCATAACGCTGAACCCAGCGGTAAATCGTGGAGTGATCGACATTCACTCCGCGTTCAGCCAGCATCTCCTGCAGCTCACGGTAACTGATGCCGTATTTGCAGTACCAGCGTACGGCCCACAGAATGATGTCACGCTGAAAATGCCGGCCTTTGAATGGGTTCATGTGCAGCTCCATCAGCAAGGGGATGATAAGTTTATCACCACCGACTATTTGCAACAGTGCCGCAAGGTGTTCACCGACAAGGCATCGGGCAAGGACACCCAGCGCCCCCAGCTCGAAGCGCTGCTGAGCTTCGTCCGCGAAGGCGATACAGTGGTGGTGCACAGCATGGATCGGCTGGCCCGCAACCTCGATGACCTGCGTCGCTTGGTACAGAAGCTGACTCAGCGCGGCGTGCGCATCGAGTTCCTGAAGGAGGGCCTGGTGTTCACTGGCGAGGACTCGCCGATGGCCAACCTGATGCTGTCGGTGATGGGGGCCTTCGCTGAGTTCGAGCGCGCCCTGATCCGCGAGCGGCAGCGTGAGGGCATCGCCTTGGCCAAGCAGCGCGTGGCGCGTACCGGGGCCGCAAGAAAGCCCTGTCCGATGAGCAGGCTGCTACCCTGCGGCAGCGAGCGACGGCCGGCGAGCCCAAGGCGCAGCTTGCCCGCGAGTTCAACATCAGCCGGGAAACCCTCTACCAGTACCTCCGCACGGACGACTGACACATGCCGCGTCGCTTGATCCTCTCGGCCACGGAGCGGGACACCCTGCTTGCGCTGCCGGAAAGCCAGGATGACCTGATCCGCTACTACACCTTCAACGACTCCGACCTGTCGCTGATCCGCCAGCGACGCGGCGACGCCAACCGCCTCGGCTTCGCCGTGCAGCTCTGCCTGCTGCGCTACCCCGGTTACGCGCTGGGAACCGACAGCGAGCTGCCCGAGCCGGTCATCCTGTGGGTGGCGAAGCAAGTCCAGGCCGAGCCGGCGAGCTGGGCAAAGTACGGCGAGCGCGACGTGACCCGTCGCGAGCATGCCCAGGAACTGCGCACCTACCTGCAACTGGCCCCGTTCGGCCTGTCCGACTTCCGCGCCCTGGTGCGCGAGCTAACCGAGCTGGCCCAGCAGACCGACAAAGGCTTGCTGCTGGCCGGTCAGGCCCTGGAGAGCCTACGGCAGAAACGACGCATCCTGCCGGCGCTGAGCGTGATTGACCGGGCCTGCTCGGAAGCCATTGCGCGAGCCAATCGGCGGGTCTACCGCGCCCTGGTCGAACCACTCACGGACTCGCATCGGGCCAAGCTGGACGAGCTGTTGAAGCTCAAGGCCGGCAGCAGCATCACCTGGTTGACCTGGCTGCGCCAGGCACCGCTGAAACCCAACTCTCGGCACATGCTGGAACACATCGAGCGGCTGAAGACATTTCAGTTGGTGGACTTGCCCGAAGGCCTGGGCCGGCACATCCACCAGAACCGCCTGCTCAAGCTGGCCCGCGAGGGTGGGCAGATGACGCCCAAAGACCTCGGTAAGTTCGAGCCGCAGCGCCGCTACGCGACCCTGGCCGCCGTGGTGCTGGAGAGCACCGCGACCGTGATCGATGAGCTGGTCGATCTGCATGACCGCATCCTGGTCAAGCTGTTCAGCGGCGCGAAGCACAAGCATCAGCAGCAGTTCCAGAAGCAGGGCAAGGCGATCAACGACAAGGTGCGCCTGTACTCCAGGATCGGCCAGGCGCTGCTGGAAGCGAAGGAAAGCGGCAGCGACCCCTATGCCGCCATCGAGGCGGTGATTCCCTGGGACGAGTTCACCGAGAGCGTCAGCGAGGCCGAGCTGCTGGCCCGGCCGGAAGGCTTCGACCACCTGCACCTGGTCGGCGAGAACTTCGCCACCCTGCGCCGTTACACGCCGGCCTTGCTGGAGGTGCTGGAACTGCGCGCCGCGCCGGCCGCGCAAGGCGTGCTGGCAGCCGTGCAGACCCTGCGTGAGATGAACGCCGACAACCTGCGCAAGGTGCCGGCCGATGCACCCACGGCCTTCATCAAGCCGCGCTGGAAGCCGCTGGTGATCACCCCGGAAGGCCTCGACCGGAAATTCTACGAAATCTGCGCCCTGTCCGAGCTGAAGAACGCCCTGCGCTCCGGCGACATCTGGGTCAAGGGCTCGCGGCAGTTCCGCGACTTCGACGACTACCTGCTGCCGGCCGAGAAGTTCGCCGCACTCAAGCGCGAGCAGGCCCTGCCCCTGGCGATCAACCCGAACAGCGACCAGTACCTGGAAGAGCGTTTGCAGCTGCTGGACGAGCAGTTGGCCACCGTCACCCGCCTGGCCAAGGACAACGAGCTGCCCGATGCCATCCTCACCGAGTCAGGGCTGAAAATCACCCCGCTGGATGCGGCGGTGCCGGATCGGGCGCAGGCGCTGATCGACCAAACCAGCCAGTTACTGCCGCGCATCAAGATCACCGAACTGCTGATGGACGTGGACGACTGGACGGGCTTCAGCCGCCACTTCACCCACTTGAAGGACGGGGCCGAGGCCAAAGACAGGACGTTGCTGCTGTCCGCAATCCTCGGTGATGCGATCAACCTCGGGCTGACCAAGATGGCCGAGTCGAGCCCCGGCCTGACCTACGCCAAGCTGTCCTGGCTGCAAGCCTGGCACATCCGCGACGAAACCTATTCGGCGGCCTTGGCCGAGCTGGTCAACCACCAGTATCGCCACGCCTTTGCCGCCCACTGGGGCGACGGCACGACCTCATCCTCCGATGGCCAGCGCTTCCGCGCGGGTGGCCGGGGCGAGCACCGGGCACGTCAACCCGAAGTACGGTAGCGAGCCGGGACGGCTGTTCTATACCCATATCTCCGACCAGTACGCGCCGTTCAGCACCCGCGTGGTGAATGTCGGCGTCCGCGATTCCACCTATGTGCTCGACGGCCTGCTGTACCACGAGTCCGACCTGCGGATCGAGGAGCACTACACCGACACGGCCGGCTTCACCGATCACGTCTTTGCCCTGATGCACCTGCTAGGCTTCCGCTTCGCGCCGCGCATCCGCGACCTCGGCGAAACCAAGCTGTACGTGCCGCAGGGCGTGCAAGCCTACCCGACGTTGCGCCCGCTGATCGGCGGCACCCTGAACATCAAGCACGTGCGTGCCCACTGGGACGACATCCTGCGCCTGGCCAGCTCGATCAAGCAGGGCACCGTCACCGCCTCGCTGATGCTGCGCAAGCTCGGCAGCTACCCGCGCCAGAACGGACTGGCCGTGGCCCTGCGCGAGCTGGGCCGGATCGAGCGCACGCTGTTCATCCTGGACTGGCTGCAAAGTGTTGAACTGCGCCGCCGCGTGCATGCCGGCCTGAACAAAGGTGAGGCGCGCAACTCGCTGGCCAGGGCGGTGTTCTTCAACCGCCTTGGGGAAATCAGGGATCGGAGCTTCGAGCAGCAGCGCTACCGGGCCAGCGGCCTCAACCTGGTGACGGCGGCTATCGTGCTGTGGAACACGGTGTACCTGGAACGCGCCACCCAGGGGTTGGTCGAGGCCGGCAAGCCGGTGGACGGCGAGCTGCTGCAATTCCTGTCGCCGCTGGGCTGGGAGCACATCAACCTAACCGGCGATCATGTACAGAACCTTAAGCGGCAAGCGAATTAATAATACCGTCTAACGTGTTGTTTTGCTTGGATTTTCTCTGCCTACTCTTTTTGCCGTTTTTGGATAAATACACCATTGCCCACTCCAACTTCTCTGTTATTTCCTGCCACGCACCATGGATGATGCTCGCCAATATCGGCATTAACCAAAGCGCGCTGTTTTTGGCAATCTTCAGCATCGATAACTCCGCGCTGCCAATCAGCGTCAGCGCCAGCCGACGTTTGACCAGCAAGGCCAGCAAACTAGCCCAGATCAAGCCTTCCGCTATCGCTTTTTGTCGTGTCGCGAACGCCTTCAACCGGTTATGTGATTTCAGCTCTTTGAACAACAGTTCGATCTGCCAACGGCAACGATACAATGCCATCACCTTCTCGGCTGGCCATCGCTCACGCGGAAGATTGGTCATCCATATACAGAACCGTTTTTCCTCTGCAAACCAACGTCTTATGAGTCGATATTTATACTTTCCCGAACTCACATCCAGATCCAGAACCTCGGCTCTGCAGCTTCTCCGATCGATATCCTTGAGCTTTTTTCCGAGTAACTTGGGCATTTCCCTGCCGTCCTGTCGGTAAGCTGCCTGTACTTTGGGATTGAGATTTTGACTCCCTCTGACCAGATAGCTTCCTTTGGCTTTGGTCACATCAGCAAAGTACTCGCGGCTGATGTAACCGGCATCCGCCAATAACAGTTTGTTATTTAACGAATTTTCGGCCGGAAGATGCTTGCGCTCCGATTCGGTATCCGCCGTGATACTCATCGATATCGGCGACTGGTCCAGCAAGGACATGGTCATATGACACTCTACCGCAGCGGGGCTGTGCTTATTGAATCGGCCCGGGAAATGTTCTGCCAATTGCGGATGTAACGCGAATGACGACCCGTCCTGCAGCAGTACCTGCTCAAAGCCTGCCAGTCCGTGGGCGTCCGGTAGACACTCCTTGAGGCGTAAGGCGATGGCTCGTTCAACCAGTGCGCGCATGAACAAGGGAAAACCCTGCTTGCGTAACTGGTTGTGAAAGGGTTTATACGCTATTTGGTCAGTATCATGGAGCTGCAACGCATTGAAATGGCGATGCAAACCAGCAATACCATCCACCTTGTCGCAACCAAGCCCTGAGAGCAGAGCCGGGAGTAGTCTCGCAGGCTGGATATCCCGGAGTCGCTGACAAAAACCGGTAAATTTACCGATCCGGTTGAGTTCAGAAGAGCTAAGAAGTTGCTTGAGGTACTGGGTTGCATTTATAATAGTCATGGCTTCGGGCGTGTCGGTTTTTTTTTGCGATTAAATCAGATCACAAACGAAGCCTTTTTTCTATCTATTTCAATTGGTTGTAGCTAAAGATCCTGTACATGACAGGTCACTGCAGCGGCCAAACTGTTGCCACATCTCAGTTCAGGAGGAAACGCAATGACTCAGGAAAGGATCCAGACCCGCTACCCACTCGGCGGCCCCTTCGCCACCCAGGCTGAGCTGGAGCAGGCCATCACCCAGGCCATAACGACCCACAGACAAGATTTCTTCCCTCTGCTGGAACGGCTGGTGGACGTGGGGGACACCCGGGTCAACCTCAGTCAGGAGAACCCGCTGCGGGTGCTCAGCATCGAACTCGCTGACGGCCGTGAAGGAGTGGCCCATATCAACTACGAGTCCAACTTCGCCGAGAGCTGCCTGATGATCAACGAATACGACCAGCACCAGACCAGCCTGGCCTTTCGCCTCGACGGGGATGCACTTATCTTCGACGTCGAACTGCCGATCGCGTGGAATTTCAATAACTGAAGATTCAGCGGTGTAATGCCGCCTGGTTGCTACACCCGGTCAGCCAGCTCCCCTCACCCTAACCCTCTCCCAAAGGGAGAGGGGATCAGCCCGTGCCAACCTCCAGCCGTGGTAGTCACTCCATACTCTGCTGTTATTTCAGGCGCCTGTAATCTTCCCCATATGGCTGTCATCTGAATAGCAATATCCAGCATATAGCCACCATAACCCTCACTCATGTACAGGATCTTTAGCGGCAACCAATTGAAATAGATATAAAAAAGGCTTCGTTTGTGATCTGATTTTATCGCCAAACAAAATCAACACGCGCGAAGCCTATGACTATTATCAACGCTAATTACTATCTGGAGCAACTCTTGGCTCCCGCCGCACTCGAGCGCATTGCTCGGCTCTGCAAGTTTTGTCTGCGTCAGCGTGCCATTACCCCAGCCATGCTCGTACCTGCACTGCTGCGGGCCATGGGAGGCGACCAGGTCAATGACATTGCCGGTTTACACCGCCATTTCAATGCCTTGCAACTGGTAAACACCCATCAGGTTTCTTACAAACCGTTTCACAATCAGCTGCGCAAAGAGAGCTTTGCCCTGTTTATGAAAGCCCTGGTCGAGCGGGCCATCGCCTTGCGTATCGACCATCAACTCAAAGCAGCCTCCCTCGGCGCGTTCAAGCAGGTGTTACTGCACGATGGCACCTCCTTTGCGGTGCATCGGCGCCTTGCTGCTGATTTTCCCGGCCGGTTCAAGACCATCAGTCCGGCAGCTATCGAGTGCCATATGACCATGTCACTGTCGGAGCAGAGCCCGTTGTGCATGAGTGTGTCTGCCGATACCGCAGGGGAACGGCAATTTCTGCCTGAAGCCCACACGCTGACCAACTGCCTGCTGCTGGCTGACGCAGGTTACATTGACAGGGCTTGGTTTGAGCAGGTGAACGACGCTGGCGGATTTTATCTGGTGCGCGGCACGAAAAGCCTGAACCCCAAGATAATCCAAGCCTGGCGCGGTGATGGACGGGAAGTACCCAAGCTGGCGGGACTATCTCTGAGAGAGGCCGGACGGCGACGCTGTCGGGCCGAGGTACTGGATATGGTGGTGAAGTCCGGCCAGGTCGAGTACCGGTTGATCCGGCGCTGGTTGGGGTCGTCTCAGAAAACGGAATCTATGGTCACTCCCGTTTTTGCAACACCGATTTTGACGACAAGTTGGCTTGCTTGAATCTATCCGGCGTCTGAATGGGATTTTATTCCCGCGCCTTGATGAGTTCCGCGCCTGATGAACCTCCAGAAAATATACGGCTTCAATGAGCCTTTCCGTTTTACAGGTTCCTCAACAGGCCGGTGGGCCGTTAGTATCATCAATATCAGTATTCGCAAAACCAGATCAGTAATTCTTTAAACCGGTGTATTTCTGCCGTTATGCTACATAAGTTTGCTGTCGTGCCGTTAGGGCCCAGGCTATTCTGGCCAGCTTGTTTGCCAGAGCACAAGTGACGACAAAGTTGCTTTTCCGGCACAGTAAATCCCTGACCCAATCGGCCAATTTGCCAGACTGGTGTTCCAGTTTTTGTATGAATACCCTGGCACATTGAACCAACAAAGTTCGGATCTTTTTATTACCTCGCTTACTAATTCCCAGCAATGTCGTCCTACCTCCCGTGCTGTACTGCCGAGGTACAAGCCCTGTTGCCGCCGCAAAGTCACGGCTGCTGGCGTACTGCTTCCCGTCGCCAATCTCAGTTGAAATAGTACTCGCTGTCAGTGTTCCGACGCAGGGAATGCTCAGCAAGCGCTGTCCAACCTCATCTTCGTCCAACTTTCGTTTCAACTGGGATTCCAAATCTTTAATCTGCTCAACAAGATAGTGATAATGCTGTTGTAATTTCAGCAATAACTGGCTGAGGTAAAGAGGCAAACTATTATCCTCAAGAATGGTACTCAGTCGGCTAATAACGGCAGCTCCTCGGGGAACGCTAATGCCAAATTCCAGCAGAAAAGCATGCATTTGATTGGTTGTTTTTACCTTATCCTGAACCAGGGATTCACGGACACGATGCAGAGCCCGCATTGCCTGCTGAGATTCCGTTCTGGGCTGCACAAAACGCATAGACGGACGCGATGCAGCTTCACAAATAGCTTCGGCGTCGACAAAGTCGTTTTTATTGCTTTTAACGAACGGGCGGACAAATTGTGGTGATATCAGCTTTGGGGAATGCCCCAACTCTTCCAACTTGCGTGCCATAAAGTGAGAACCGCCACAGGCTTCCATTGCGATGGTTGTAGCGGGGCATGTCGCCAAAAATTCGATCAACTTTGGCCGGGTAAATTTTTTACGGTAAACAGCCTTCCCGCGACGATCCTGGCAATGAATATGGAAAGAGTTTTTACCCAGATCGATACCAATGAGCGCAATGTTTTCCATGATAGTTCTCCGAATGAAAGCCTGTCCTCAGCATAGTACCGGGAAGGAGGGAGTGACCATCTCATTAAATAAAGCACGCTAAGCGTGCGTGGAGGCTGGCACCCAGCGGTACAGCGTCGGAATGGACACGCCGAGGTTCTTGGCCACGTCCTTGGGCGGCACCCCGCTGGCCAGCAGCTTCTTGGCCGACTCGATCTTGCTGTCGGTCATCTTCGGCTTGCGGCCGCCTTTGCGGCCGAGCTGCTTGGCGACTTCCAGCCCGGCGCGGGTGCGCTCGACGGTCAGCTCGCGCTCCATTTCGGCAAGGCTCGCCATGACGTGGAAGAAGAACCGCCCGGATGGTGTGCCGGTGTCGATGGAGTCGGTGAGGCTCCTGAACTGGACACCGTGCTTGTGCAGATCGCCGACCAGATCGACCAGTTGCTTGACCGACCGGCCCAGCCGGTCGAGCTTCCAGACGACCAAAGTATCGCCTTCGCGCAGCATTTCGAGCGTCTTGGCCAAGCCAGGCCGGTCTGCCCGCGTGCCACTCACCTTGTCCTCGAAGACCTTTTTACATCCGGCCTTGCTCAAGGCTTCGCGTTGCAGCTCCAGGTTCTGATCCTGCGTCGAGACGCGCGCATAGCCAATCAACATGGCTTGTCTCGCGCCCGGTCGATGCGTTCCTGCATCGCCTGCATCACTTCTTCGTGGGTGTACGATCTGGCGTTGGCGTCGGTGGCTTGCCGCAGGGCTTCCTCAACCTCGCGCGTCATCCGCTCGTAATCCTCCGGCCACAGCGCTTGCTCCATGCGCAGCGACGCCTGACCCAGCAGGTGCAGCAGGCTGAACAGCCGCATGTCGTTGGTGGCGACGATGCGCTCCCGAATCTGCTCCTGAATAGCTTCGCTAGCCCGATGCGCTTGTGGTGTGGCAGTCCCCTCGTAGTCAGCGGGGAATTCCGCTTCCTCGGCAATCCTTGCCCAGGCGCTGGCCAGCGCCTCGATGGTTGACGTGCTCATTTCCGCCGCTCCTGTGCTCTTTGGCGAATCAACCGGCCAAGGGGCCTCGACGCGAAAACCAGCAGCATCACGCCTATCGGATACCAGGTCGAGAAGACCACCAAGGCATCGAAGGCTGGCCGTCCGGTGTTGGTAGGCAGTACGGCGGTCACAGCCATCAACCCGCCGACCGTCCAGATGATGCGCCACACGTAGGGCATCACGCGGGGCACGTAGCCGTCATCGAAAGCGGTCTGGTAGTAGCGGCGCAGGCCGCGCTCGGCAAGCGCCTGGCGCTGCCGCTCCGACAGCGCATCCGTCCGGCCATACCAGCGCCGGAATGGTGGACAGCGCAGCAGCAAAGGGGTGAAGAGGATCATCACCGCCACGATCGCGACACCCCACGCCATGACGGCGCCGGCATCGGGCCGCTTGGCGTTCTCGATCACGGGCGCGAAGACGCCCGGAGCACCGATCATCCAGAACAGCGCAATGTGCTGATGGAAGGAGAGCTTCATTTGCTCATCCACTTGCGCAGCAGGCGCTTTTTCAGGGAGGCGCGTTCTTGCGGGTTGCGTCCCTTGTGATTGGCGATGCGATCCGCCGTGGCGGCCTGGCGCTTGACGGGCCAGTAGGAGCGGCCATCCTTGCCCATCGACCAGACGCTGCTGGCCTGGTTTTCCAGCAGGGGCAGATGGGCGCTCAGGGCTTCGGGCGACGCGCTGGTCAGCGCCGTGCGCTCACGGGTGCGCCAGCGCTGATGCCAGAGCTTCTTGTCCTCGCGCTCGCTGCCGCAGGTCGTGTGCCCGACGATGGGTGTTTTGCGGCGGCTGCGGCTCATAACGTAGTGGTCTCCAAGAACATTCAGGACTGATCCCAGGCGTCGATGGTCAAGACCTGATCGGCAGGATCTGTACCGGGCCGTCGACAGCCGGGGCCGCACTGTCGATTTTTATCTCTCCTCCCGTCGTAACAGCAAAGCTGCATACCGGTTTCTGGGTAAAATCCTCAACAACGTGAAGAAGTGGCAGATCCCGCGATTCATCAACACGGATAAAGCGCCCGCCTATGGTCGCGCGCTTGCTCTGCTCAAACGCGAAGGCCGGTGCCCGTCTGACGTTGAACACCGACAGATTAAGTACCGGAACAACGTGATTGAATGCGATCATGGCAAACTGAAACGGATAATCGGCGCCACGCTGGGATTTAAATCCATGAAGACGGCTTACGCCACCATCAAAGGTATTGAGGTGATGCGTGCACTACGCAAAGGCCAGGCCTCAGCATTTTATTATGGTGATCCCCTGGGCGAAATGCGCCTGGTAAGCAGAGTTTTTGAAATGTAAGGCCTTTGAATAAGACAAAAGGCTGCCTCATCGCTAACTTTGCAACAGTGCCATTTTTTGTTATATAACCTGCCCTTGTTGGCGCAATGAACAGGTTATTCAGCGAGGGGGTTAATACGAAGAACTCCAGTCTTTTCCCATCTCCCAACGAGTTTGCCAGTGCTGCAGGTAGGTATTTGCCAGAACAGGATAATCCCGGATGACCAGAGCATTTTCGGAGTTACTGCGCGCCGCCGCCCGGCTGAAGTTGAACGAGCCTGTTTCGACGTTACGGCCGTCAGTGATGATGACTTTGTCATGCATGATTTTGAACTGGCTGACGGTACGTACCGGGATGCCGGCATTCACCAGCAGATTCATTGCAGCCACACCAGCACTGCCTTTTGTACTGTTCGCTTTCCAGTCAAGAACAGCCTTCACATCTACCCCACGCTGTTTTGCCTGAATCAACGCCCGGGTGACCTCCGGCGATGTAAAGCTGTACCCCATCAGACGAATACTTTCCTGTGCGGTATCGATAGTGTTCAGCACCAGCTGCAGCGCAGAACCCTCGGGTGAAAATCCTGCCTGTACCGTTGGCTGAGCGACTGCACCACCTGAAACTATTAAACAGACCGCCAGGAGACCAGACACTGTTGAACGTTTCATTCTTTATTTCCCCTGCGCTTTATTAATCGCCTGCTGGATATTTTCAGCCTCAGTCATTCCAGCGAAAACCGTCGTATTATCTTCTGTTGCCCCCTTAACGGGCATGATGACAATACCCGGAGTCCCGGTCAAACCAATGGTGGTGGCAATATCATTGATATCGGTCAGCGTGGAATTAATTTCATCGATCGTGTTTTTACTGAACTTCATATTTTCTGAATATTTCCCGATAGCATCCTGGGTTAGTTTTCCTTCATTAAGTCCGGAGCTATAAATGCCATTGTGATATTTGAGGTAAGCCTCCTCGCCTTTTTCTTTCCAGACCTGCAATCCGGTTTTCGCTGCCAGTAAAGATTCTGGCCAGCGGCTGCCAAACACCGGCCACTCCATGAAGAAGTAGCGCACGTTCGTGTTGGCCTTCATGACCTTCTCCAGCTCAGGCGCCAGCCGACTGCACCAGATACACTGATAATCAAAGAACTCGACCACCATGACAGATCCGCCTTCTGCTCCCCAGGAGGGGATACGCTTATCCGCCATTATCCGGGCCTGTTGTGCGATAGCGGCCGATTTCAATTCCCGGGTCTGTTTTTCCTGTTGTTCCTGCTGTAATGACTCACTCATCTGGATAAGAATTTCCGGATGAGCACGCATATAATCTGCGGCTATTTCGCCTATCCGCTTTTCCTGCTCGGGAGTAAATGCAGAACTCGTGTCGCTCGCAAATGAAGGTAAGGAATTAAATAACATGGCGGTAATAAGCGGAGCTGCTAAAACAGTTTTAAGCTTCATAAATATCCTTTTCAATGACAAAGTGTAACGTGCAGATATTATCACTCTGCCAGCGTATTCAATTACGCGGGCAGAGTTAAAAAGGGAATACAGATTAAATAAAAAGAATTAATACAATTTAAATGATTTCATTCTGAATTCTGGCCTGTTGCTGTCGCTGTTTTTCAAGACGCAGCTGAGCATACTTTTCTTCATCCGGGGTCACGACACTCACCGGGTTACCGTGTAAGTCAACTCGTTCAGCACCGGCGATCATCGATGACAGGTAAAGTTCAGACCGTGTAATACTTTTCAGGCATTTAATGACCTGTTTATGGGACAACGGTATTCCCCGTTCGGCAATATCCTCAAAAAAGGCCTCCCGGATGCCGATGGCCAGCAGGTGAGGCGCTTCCCCTTTGAACAGCCCAGGCCACCACACCTTCAGGGTATCAATCGCATCCTGCACCTCCGGCAGGCAAAGATAACGAACTGGACGGACGATCCTTTCCGGTTTGTCCGGTGTCTTCGACACGGGGGCAGCAGGTGCCACCGGTTCCGTTTTTCTGGCCAGTTTCTCTTTCTTCACTTTCCATGCCGGCGGGGTGGTCACATTCACCACCTGTTTACGGCGGACAACACGGGCTGTATCAGCACCGGATTCCGGTGTTTTCTCCCCCGGCTTTCGTTTCAGGCTGAGAGTGGGACGTTTATCTTCCGTCATAGGTTAAGGTTTTCCTGCAGTTAATACTGTGCGGGTAAGATACGCCAGGTTGCCTGCCTGATCATCCTTCTGCCTGTCGCCCGACTACTTTCTGTCCGTCACCCGACCAGAATACCGAGCACCGCAAGGTGAATAGTGTAAAACAGGACAAAAAAATGCGCTGGCCAGAATCGCTTAACCTGCTTCCCGATATCCGAGCAGACTCCCACGACCAGAAGTGCAATTGCCAACCCCGCCACGGCCTGCCCGGCATCCTGGATATTCATAAGCAAAACCATGACCGCCCAGAGTAAAGCATAGCCTGTTCTTTCCACCGGCTCTGTGGCACGACAAAGCCGGTAACTGTTGATCAGCATGAATACTCCGGCCAGACCATAGCTGTCAGTGGAGAGCGGTAACCAGGCCACCACTATCGCGAGCGCCAGCAGCATATCGTTGCGGCTTCTCAGGCTAAACCAGCGCATCGCCTGTCCGGTAACGGCGAACGTAAAGAGGATATTCCCCATATACCAGGGATACCCCACCAGAATAAATGACCCCTGAGCTATCAGCGCCCAGCACCAGAGTTGGTTCAGTTGTGACTGGCGAATGACAGCGTGCCGGGCCAGGTTCATTCCCCAGACAAGCCCGAACAGCGGAAAGCAACCGCGGCCCAGCAGTCTCATGACTTCATTGTTTCCTGCCAGTAGAAGACCGGTATGATCAATCACCATCAGTACCAGAGCGACGGTTTTAATCATATCCGTCTGTCCGGGAGTCCAGGTCAAAAGGCGTTGCAGCCAACTGTCCGTCATGCTGAGAAAGGTACCCTGTGCTCTCATATCATATTCCTTTTTAGCGCTCCGGCAGGTTTCCCGATTTTAATCGGGGAACATGCCGGAGCAGACAAGCCGCAGGCGCGTCAGTCGCCTCCGAGTGTTTTTTCCCGGGTCAGATCCCGGACCATATCCCGTTCAATTTGCTGCAATCTGTCCTGCTGCTGATTATCGGCTACCACTTTCTGAACAGCCTCATTTCTGAGACGGTTTTCTGGTTCATCCGGAAGCTGGAATCGTTCATGCTGCCCCTTCTGTCGTTCCAGACCGCGAACCACATCCGTGATAATGTCCTTGATCTGCTCACCCACTTCGTCCTGTTTACGCTTTTCACCGGTCAGTTCACGAGCCGTTTCCTGTGCCTGCTTTTCAATCTGCTTGCGTTGCAGTTCTTCTGCCGTTTTTTGAGCAAGCAGGTCAGGTGGTAGCGGAATATTTGCACCGCTCCCCCCCGTAACCACGGCGTCTATATCGCCCCAGACCCTGCCGCCGGTGATGGCGCCAGGGTTCCATGGACGGTCGTCGCCGGCAAGGCGAACCACCACGCCACTGTCCGGATTATCCCGGGCAATTCTGACGCCCTCTCCCATGTTCCCGGCGAGCAGGCTTTCCCCATTCCTGCTTCCCTGCAGGGCGACAAAACGGGCCTCTTCATTCCCCATAACCCGCCCTTCCCCACCGATAGCCTGCAATCGCCCATCCTTATCCGTCAGTGGGCTCAGCCATATCCCGGCGGATTTTCCATTACGGTCAAATGCAGGTAACGCGACATGCGGTAACGGATACTTTTTCCCCGGGGAGATAAATTTCCCTGTGGACTGCCCGCGGGCAATACCTGATTGTTGCAGTGCTGCACGTCCGGCCGGACTCTCCGTCAGGGGAATGGCGCGACCAAACAGCTGCTCTGCGCTTTTAACAGCGCGATCATTAAGAGGCTCCAGAACATCATGCGCGCTGGCTTTCTCCTGAGAACGGCTTACCGCATCCGTCCATCCTTTCCGGTCATCGGTATATACCTGCGTATGCTGTTTCATACGGGAGAGCGCTACATACGCTGATTCGAAGCTGACCATCCGCTCCCTGGCGCCAGTCACACCTTCCAGTTCAATTGAAAAGGGCTCGCTTGCCCCCTGCGCACCGTGTGTGGTGATGGCATAAGCCAGATCAACATGCGCTTCAGCTTTATCCGCAGCGGGCGTTACCGTTCGGGTACTTTTTCCGTCATTCAGCGTGACACTGTCACCAGATATGCTTTCTACCCGCCACACACTATTCGCCACGTAGCCACGTTCGGTATCACTTTTACTGAAGCGCATTCTGTCGCCGGGCGAAACGGTAATACTCTCCTGGCGGTATAACGTGACACCTTCTGCAGAAGCCTCTCGCGGTGAAATCAGGCGTTCGGTACCTTCGTCACTACGAAGCGTAATCAGCTGGTCTGCTTTACTGACGCCCACTATCTGGTGATACTGGTTATCCACTAATGCGATGGCACCTTTATGTGCTTCCCAGGTCGAAACCTTACGTAGTTCGCCATCCCGGATATTACTGGTCACCAGAACTGGCAGCGTGACACTGTCTTCCCCGAGCTCACCGTTCCGCATTTTTTCATCATGGAGCATACGGTTCAGCACCCGGCGGTCATCATTCAGGTGGGTAATAATCAACGTTTGTGCCTGAGCACTTTCCGTGCGTCCGGTATAGTCCCTTACGATGGCGTCATAGAGACTGACGGGCGAGATATCAGGAAGAACTTCGCCTTCACCGATGGCTTTCTGAATCGCTTTCTCCTGTTCTGGCGTGAATTCCATGACTGAGCTTTCAGGTACCCATGCGTTCTCCTTTCGGGGAACCTGGGCGGGTTCGACTCTTTCAATGGTGGAAAGTGCACTGTGTATATCCCGGTCAATAAGGCTGTACACCGCCGGGCGGAGTTCAGGCACCTGTCGCACGATCTCCTGCATGATGGCCACATCGGCCGCACTGCGCTTCTGCATAAGCCGGAAAGGCTGACCGGGGGCAATAGACTGCAGCTGATCAGTATCACCGCTGGAAACCGCACGGCCACCACCGGCCGCGATCAGACTCATGGCCTTTGCCGTATCGGATAGCCCCAGCATCGAACTCTCATCCACCAGGAAAAGTGTGTTGCTGAAATCCGGAGTCTGGCCGCTTCGCATCAGAAGCTGTGTATCATGCAGGAAAGAGGCTGTGGTCTGTGCCTCCACACCGGCGCTCTGCATTTCTCCCACCGCACGGTGTGTTGGTCCGAGGCCGATTACCTTCGGACGGGAGTCTTCCGGCAACAAATTCACCGCCGACATCACCGCCCGGAACTGCGTGGTTTTACCCACGCCGGCATAACCCTGAACCAGAGTGAACCTGTCCCGGGTTTCCAGGATCATACGGGTGGCATTTCGTTGTCCCGATGTCAGCCCTTCCATCAGCGAACCTGGTACTTTCGCCATTAACGGCGTAACGGCGTTCTTACCCTCAAGCACCATCGTGAGCAAACTTTTCTCTGCATCCCAGGTCTGCCGGGAAATCAGCAGATCGTTGCCATGACCGGCAGCGACAGGAACGTGCAGCAGATCGCCTGATTTAATCTGTTCTCCTATAGTTTTCTCGATATCAGAGAACGGAACGGTACCGTCAGAAAACTCATGAGCGGCGACAAGTAACTGAGGCCGGGTAAACGTGAGCTTATCGCTTTCCAGCGACGGAACCGCCAGATGGATTGCCTGTTCAGCCGGTGTATGCAGCTGGCTTTTCTGGTGAGCAATTGCTGCGCTGATATCCTGCTCGCCCGCACGGGTTTTCAGCTGTTCGGTTACCACACTGAACGCTGTATGGCGCCCGAGTTTCTCAACCGTTTTTTGCTCATTCTGCGCAGAGTACAGTCGAACCTGGCTGCCGCTCTGCGCCAGGGCATTGAGGGTGGCATTGTCCAGTTCACGCTGTGACAATGAGGCGAACACCGTTGCGGTTTCACTGACTGACCTGCCCGGGTTTTCCACCCAGCCGTGACCGACCTTGATCCCTGTAAAGGGCGTATTGCCGGCGGCCAGCTTCTGGGTGGTCTTCTGACCGGGGTGCTGTACGGTCAGGACACCATTCTCCGCTTTCAGCACCTGAACCGTATCGCCCCCCTTCAGCCGGGTTTCCGGAATTTTCCCCAGAATGGCCAGCCGTTCTCCTTCCGCCACAGGCAACTGCTGAGGACGAAACAGCGTCCAGGTATTATCAACGGCGGAGACTTTGAGATTCAGTGATTCTCCCTTTTCATCTTTCAGGGTCAGGGTATTACTGACAGCGGTCACGCGATCGATAATAAACCGGTCATGGATGCGTTTTTCCGGATCCCAGCGCTCCATCACCATTCCCTCACGATAATTATCGCGGATACCCCGGTTTTTACTGTCCAGCCAGACCGGCGTCAGCGCCGTAATGGTTTCCTCATGACTGCCTATCAGGCCTTCATTTCTGAGATTTTCACGGATTAGCCCTGTCAGGATCCCCTGCTCCCGGGGACCGCGTATCTGAACCACGCTTTCCTGACCATCCCGGACGCTGGCAACAAAGTCACTGGCCATTCTGGTAAAGCGTTGATTCCTGTCCGGCTCGCTGATAACCGATGCTGTAGTCTGCTTTCCACCCTGCCATTTATACGCCGTCACACCACTCTCTTTCATGACGGTCAGCGCGCTGCCGGTACCGCTTCGTTTTCCACTGTCTGACATCAGGATCTGAACATTATTACGCATGGCGCCATCGAGCAGATTGATGGTTTCTTTCAGGCTGAGTTTTTCAGCCTGGTCGATTATCAACGTCCCTCCTGGAACAAAGGCAGTACCGTCCTGCAGAGCGCTTTTACCAGTGATGATTTCGCCTGCAAGTTTTTCTTCTTTCAGCAGAAACTCCAGGGAACGGTTATCTGCCGCGATGATATGGACATCCCGTCCCTGCTCACGTGCCATCATGGCCATTTCAGTCACTCGTTCGCGTTGCCCTGCAGCCCCACCTTGACCCGATACAATCCCGATTGCAGGGCGATCCTGAGCCAGAACGGTAACCGCATCACTGAACGACGTCTGACGCGCGGTTGCCTTTTCCGGGACCATACTGACGTGGTTCTGGCGTAATACTTCCTGGCTCAGGGCTCTGACGGATAATTCATCGAGAACATGTATCCCGGAGGTGAAAATCCCTTTTTCCCGGTCAAGCGGGATAAGTTGTTCCCTCCCAATGGCGGCTTCAATACCGGCTCTTGCCGTCTCGATGACACCCGGGCGGGCCTCCATCTGGCTGACCGTTCTGGCCAGCAACTCCGTATAGGTAAACTGAACTTTACGATCGCTTAACCCGGAAATAGCCTGCGTAACTATATCGTCAACATTTGGTCCAGCTGGCGCTTCCGGAGAAGGAACTTCCCGTTGTGTTTTCGCCCGCTGATCGGCAGCCTCACGATATTCCTTAAGGTTAAACCCGGTCTCTTTCAGAGTGGAAAGCCACTCCGTCACCTTCTGTGCCGGGTCGAGAGTTTCCTTCGCTTTGCGGGTATCGAGAGTGGCCACATCCCGAGATTTCAGTGATGCATCGGGACCGGCAGCGGCATTGATTTCCTGGGTACGCGTCGAGAAAGGCTCAACGGGAACGTCTTTCATCTCCCACATACCGTGCTTGCCGACCACCTCTGTTTCATACCCCAGCCCCTCAACCAGGGGTTTCAGCACTTCACGGTATATTTTTCCGAACGCAATCTGGTTGGCATACACGTTTTCGATAAAACCGGTTTTTCCTACCGTATCGGTACCCAGCGACTGCCATTTATCGCCATTCTGTGTAGCATTTATCACCACCGCATGAGTATGAATCTGAGGCTCCTGGTTGCGGTTGGTATCGTGGTTAAATTTCGCCACAATCAGGTTGCCGGTCAGCACTGTTTCAGATTTTCCGTCCACCATCACCCTGGTAGCTGCGAGGGTTTCAACCTGACGAATAGCTTCAGTGACCGCCTGGTTATGCGCCTCGATAAGGCGTTTGTCACCACCCAGCATAGCCATGACGGATACACTTTTTGGCGCGGAAAAGGTCAGGTCATAACCAGGGCGGTGTTTATTCATACCGTCCTGGATCCGGCTCAGGTCGCTGCCATCCGGCAGCTTCCCTTTCAACAGTTCGGTAAACAGGGCCTTATCCACGGTTTTTCCTTCAAGGCCCAGCGCCTCAGCACCTTTCCCCTGCCAGCGTTCATCCATGCTGCCGATAACGTAATAATTATCTTCTTTGGTGTAATAATCTCCGGCTTTACCCGCGGATTTCACTGAACCAATTGACATCATCAGAAGTTACTCCCCAGATTGATATCATCACGATCAACATGATGACTATGGTTGATGTTGACCTCTTCACGACGATGCATATCCCTCAAAACATCAGAACTGGACTGCCACTCATCCCAGGCATTCATATCCTCAATTTCCCCGTCTTTATTCACGCCCGGGGGTAATGGAAGTTGTTCTTCAGGTTTTTCATGAAGTTCCTGTTCAACACCGCCAGCCTGGGTCACCGATGCGCTTGCGGCGGCTGCCGCTGCACTTGCAGGTTTGTGGAACGTGTTACTGGCAGTAACCGGCGGAACTTTTGCCTTATCCTCCTGAGGGGTGGGTACGGCCGCTACCGGTGACGCAGGCTTTTCGTCGGTCTTCTCAACCGGCACAGTTTCAACCGGATCTGGCATAAACAAAATCCGGGCGCTCTGCCCTTCAGCTTCACGCGCAGCAAGCACCGCAGCCAGCTTGTCATCAATAGCCTGATTGAGCTGGCGTGGAATAAAGCCTTCGGCAATTTTGGGGCGGGGTTTATATTTCAGTGCCAGTTTAACTGCCGGATATGGCCCGGGCAGCGTGACGTAACAGGATAAATCCGGCAGGGTCTGGATATCGGAATAGCTGACAATCGTTTCCCGTTTCTGCTCCTTACCGGTGGATACCCCATCACGTACCGGGTCAGCACCGTAGGAGTAGTTCTCACTTGCCTTCTTGATCTCTTTCTCACCTATTTCGCCAGCAGCAAATTCAGCAATACCTTTACTGGGCGAGCGGAAGAATGCGCGAGTATTCATCACGTCGAACAAGGTTGCTGCGGGTTTCACGCCATAGATATCTTCCAGCTGGGCGTAGGACTGAATCCCGAATACATAGCAGCCACCGAATTTTCGGGCTTCCGGGAGGATCTCCACCAGGTCCGGTAACTTATGCAATGTCGGTAATTCGTCTGCAAAAATCCAGACACGACGGTTACGGTTTTCCCCCATTGCCAGCAGACCGCGAATGGCAATCGACAGCCACATCGAGATAACCGGCTTCAGGGAAGCGTGGGTGTCAGCGTTGGAGGAGATAAACAGCCAGCCGTTGGGCTGGTCCTCACGGACACTGCGCATCCAGTCCCGGATGGTGAACGGCTCGCCGTTCTTCTCAATGCCCTGCAGGTAGCGAATGGCCTTAACGTAGTTGGTCAGCACCGCACGGATACTGATGGCGGTTTTCTCAATCTTCTCTTCCACCAGGTTTGCCGCTGGCGTATTCTGCAGATAGGCGCGCAGCTTGTCGATCTTGATGGAGAGCATCGTATCAACCAGCTTCTCATAGCTGCGGTCCTTGTCCTCACGCATCAGGTAGGCACCTTCGGCAAAGATGGTGCGACCGGAACCCTGCCAGAACGGGTCCTCTTTGGTTCCCATCGGAATCAGGGTATTAGAGACGTTGTCGAAATCCGGCAGCGTCAGGCACTCTTTCCACAAATCCCAGGCTGCACAGCGCGAATCCAGCGGGTTGAGAATTTTATCAATAGACGGGTCGTAATAACTTTTGACGAACTCACAGGAGCGGTCGTAGATGATGGCCATATCCCCACGGGCACGGACATAATTTAACAGTCGTCGGATAACTTCTGATTTACCGGAACCAACAGTACCATGAAGACAGAAATTCTGAATTTCGGAGTTTAGTAAAATAGGCAGGTCACCGATTTTAATATCAGAGGCCATACCATCCCGCTTCATCTTTCTGGCTACTTCTTTTGGCTTTTCTGATAGCTGACGGCCTCCCGTCACTTCATCTTCACTTTGTTGTTTCCCCTGATGACCTAATACCCAGCTGGCGACAAAGAAAGCAACAATACAAATAATCAGGGAAACTGTTCCGGCAAAGACAAACCCGGTCCACAACTGCTCCCCACACCAGATAGTGTATTTATCCTTGAGTATTTGCTCCGACGTATACTGCAACTGTTGTCCATAATAATTAATGGTATATACGGGCTGAGACCGGATGATATCTCTCATCGGTCCAAGCGTTGTACACCACCAGTATACGGCACCGTTAACAAAGGTTTGCCAACTCAGGCGATACATTAATATCAGCCCGCAAAGCACCCAAAAAAAGAGGAACAGTACATATAGAATAATATTGGCAATCTGACCAAACATACGAAAACGCATGCTCGCTATTTGACCGCCCTGTGTCATATCTTTGGCGTTAAAACTCATGGCAATAATCCATCAATTAACCACTGAAAAGAATTCCGGCCGCAGCCGGCAACGCCTCACAGGCACACAAAATATTTGCGTGCCTGTGAGGCGTTATCTGAATTTACTGAAGCACCGGCATTACCGGATAGAGACGCAACTTTAATCCAACAGAGAAATCATCTGGAAAATTGGATTGAACACATTACAGAATATTAGAAATAGATTTCGCAAGTTGGTCTTCAAGAACTGGCTGAGCTTCCGGGAATTTTAGATTAACTTTATTGGCATTCGAGACAATACGGGTCTGGTATTTATGCTGATTACCTGTTTCTGAACTGGTCTGTACCTTCGCTCCGGACGTCCCCTGGCGCAATACGGCAACGTTATCTGTCTGAACCTTTGTCGAGGTTCTTTCTGCGATCTGGACATCAGTAACCATCGTATAGTTAACATCTTCCACCATCGCGTCTGCCGCCATTCCAACCAGTCCAGCTGCCAGCCCTACTCCTAATGTAGCCCCTGCTGAATTTGAGTTATAAGCTGTTATACCAGCACCCAGAGCAGCAGCTGTCGCAGCCCCTTCATATCCCTTACTTAACCACCCCTGTGACTCTCGCAAATCCATCTTATCTGCTTTCAGTACATTAGCCTGTATCCAGTACCCAGCAGTATCCGGATTAGTCACCACCTGGTAACCTTTTGCTGTCACTGCGCTGGCAATCTTAGCCTGCAGTCCGCTCATATCTTTATCTGAAGTATTTTTTATTTGCAGAAATACCGTGTGATTATTAGAGGGTTCTAACCAGATAGTCTCACTCATTTGAGTTTTGACATCGAGGTTTCGTTTTTTAATTGCAGTACCCATCGCACCACAACCAGACAACACCAACACTGAACTTATGACAATAATAGCCATAGAATTATTTCTTTTCATCTTTCACCTTCAGATATAAACAGCATCATTTTAAATGCAATGTAAATTAACTATTGATACATATGATAAACAACGACACATCAAACAAAGGGAGAGTTAAGGCGTTAATTATCTGCATCAACGCCCTTTAATCTAAAAAATCCCAATCAATAGTATTAACTTAACTTCAAGAAAAACTTAGCTATTAAGCCTATTGCTTTTAAATGTACTTATTGCGGATGTAAGCAATGATAGTTGATATCGCCCAAAGTCTAAATGCATTACCACACCACAACAAATAGTTGTTAAAATAATCATGAATGCAAAAGGTAATGGTGAGTTATAATACACACGATTGAATAAGGCAAGCAGAACGATCACAACCATATATGTAATCGTGTATACCATAATTTTTTTACCAAAGAATCGATATAAAAATGAATTAAGTCTAAAGGTTCTTGGCACTGACAAAAACAGCGAACGCGCACTAGCGACGCCAAGCATAATTATGAACCCAACACCGCATGGAAAAATCATCGCGCTAAATATATATCTGCTTGAAAAAAAACCACTTTCGACACTAATTACAGAACAAAGTGCATTCCAAGCAACTATAACCAGTCCAGGCCATAAACATGTCCAAAAGGAAGGTATGTCCACTTCCCCTTGTGAAAGTATATGTTTTAACTCTTCCACCTCTTCAAAAATGACTTTATTGTTAATCATCATTCTCATTTCTTCCCATCAAGATAATCCTTTTGAAGTTTAGTAGCCCTTTCCTCAAGCTCTTTGGAAGAGGCTGCTCCCGGCATATTACTTACCTTTCCCTTCTTCTCATTATATGTATTATGGAAGTTATTTCCCTCTGTTTTATGGTTGTTTTCCAGATCTGCATGCTGTTTTTTAACGTCATTTTCTTGGTTGATTATTTCCTGCCGAGTATTTTGGTGAGCCTGTCTGTTCTCCGAAACCAACGTACCCACGCTCTTACCAACATCCTGTTTAATGCCTGCATGTGCGGTCATATTGTCAATACTTCCGGAATGCTGACCATAGTCAGAAGCAACGTCTTCTCTGCCTCCACTGGTTGAAACACCGCCCATATTATTTCCGACCGTTCCTCTGGCTTCCTGGTATGCCCCATCAATTTTCGGCTCTACCTGAGATTTTACAAAGTCTCTGGCCAGGGCCTCTCGTTGTGCGGCAATTTCAGGTGAACTGGTATCCGTCAGAATAGCCTCTGCATTCTGCGGCGCCTGTCTCTGGACAAAATTAGCAAACTGTTGAGTTAGGTTTTCGTTCATCTGTCCGCTCATGCTCTCAGTACGTGAAGCCATTTCACTATATTCATGACTGCGGGTCTTACTGGTTGTATACTGGTCATAGCTGTTTTTCGCGCTGGACAACGATGCTGCAAACTGGTCAACACGGGAAGATGCATTATTATCAGTAACATTTCCAGAAGTTGTAGTTTTGTGGCTAGTAAAGTAATCAGAAGCTTCTCTGAAGTCTTTGGCTGCCTGACTGCTAGGGAAGGTGCGAACAAGTTCCTGATATGAGATCATCATATTCATCCGGAGCGCATCCCAGAGGGACATCATGAGCCATCAACTCACCTTCGCCGATAGTGAATTCAGCACTAAGCGCCGTCAGACCCGAAAAGAGATTTTCCTCTCCCGCATGGAGCAGATTCTGCCATGGCAGAATATGACCGCTGTCATCGAGCCGTTTTATCCCAAGGCGGGCAATGGCCGACGGCCCTATCCGCTGGAGACCATGCTGCGTATTCACTGCATGCAGCATTGGTACAACCTGAGCGACGGTGCCATGGAAGATGCCCTGTACGAAATCGCCTCCATGCGCCTGTTTGCCCGATTATCCCTGGATAGCGCCCTGCCGGATCGCACCACCATCATGAATTTCCGCCACCTGCTCGAGCAGCATCAACTGGCCCGTCAATTGTTCAAGACCATCAATCGCTGGCTGGCCGAAGCAGGCGTCATGATGACCCAAGGCACTTTGGTGGATGCCACCATCATTGAGGCACCCAACTCTACCAAGAACAAAGAGCAGCAACGCGATCCGGAGATGCATCAGACCAAGAAAGGCAATCAGTGGCACTTTGGCATGAAGGCCCACATTGGTGTCGATGCCAAGAGTGGCCTGACCCACAGCCTGGTCACCACCGCGGCCAACGAGCATGACCTCAATCAGCTGGGTAATCTGCTTCATGGAGAGGAGCAATTTGTCTCAGCCGATGCCGGCTACCAGGGAGCGCCACAGCGCGAGGAGCTGGCCGAGGTGGATGTGGACTGGCTGATCGCCGAGCGTCCCGGCAAGGTAAAAACCTTGAAGCAGCATCCGCGCAAGAACAAAACGGCCATCAACATCGAATACATGAAAGCCAGCATCCGTGCCAGGGTGGAGCACCCGTTTCGCATCATCAAGCGGCAGTTCGGCTTCGTGAAAGCCAGATACAAGGGGCTGCTGAAAAACGATAACCAACTGGCGATGTTATTCACCCTGGCCAACCTGTTTCGGGTGGACCAAATGATACGTCAGTGGGAGAGATCTCAGTAAAAACCGGAAATAACGCCAGAAATGGTGGAAAAAATAGCCTAAATAGGCTGATTCGATGTGTTTGCGGGAAAAAAATCGGCCCAGATCCGCGAAATTTTAATCAGCGAGTCAGCTTGGGAAGAAATGACCTGCTTATTCGCACCTTCCCTAGTATCGTGTCTACTGTCATGTGACTCCCGCCCTGAAGAACTGACATTATCAGTATCGCCCGAGCTATGGGTCCACCCGGCACTCCCTTTTACACCCGCTTCCGCAGATAGCCCAGTTCCCCACTTGCCTAATTTACCGAATAGTTGATCTCCTGAGCTCCACTTACCAGATGCATGAATATCCGCAGCTTGAGAACTTTTAGTCGAATCATCCATTAATTGTTGGAACGACTCCTCATTGCTGATGTTATTTGCTTTAGCATTAGCAACAACAGCATTCCACATTTTGCTTCTGGCCATCGTATCCTGAGAGGATTCAGTACTGTCTGCCCCCGTCGTCATTGAGGAACTGGTCCCCATATTGGTACCGAACTGCTTCAGGGTATTCCAGGCGCTCGTTACGCTCTGGTTATAACCATGCAGGGCGCTTTCAGCCTGTACTTCTGATTCTCTGGCCATCTGCTGCTGTGCGCTGGCAATTTGACGTCCGACGTTGATATCTACCGGCAGTTTCGACATGGCGCCACTGGTATCCCAGACCATTGAACCATCCCGTGTCTGGGTTCCCATACCACCGTTAGAGAGCTGCCGGGTCATCTGGCCAAATGCAGTGGTGCTGTTAGTATTCCAGCTGTTCCCGCTGACATTATCAGTCTGCATATTGGCGTAAGAGTAATTCCCGTCTACAACACCGGAAGCCGCCTGAGAGGTGGCACTGAGGCCAGAGGAAGCAAAATGGCTGTAGATATTTGAGAAACCTGCCCCCACGCTTTTTATCATCATCCAGGCCAGGCCAGGAATCATCAGCGAGATGTAACCTGCGGTCGTGGCAATATCAGAGTCACGCAACTGTACCTGTGACATTTCAGATAACACCACCGGCGTGGCATTTTTGGCAGCATAGAACGCCATGGCACTGTTCAGGATGGCGTATAAAATCGGCCAACACTGCAGCCACATCAGGGCGACAACATACC
The DNA here is from genome assembly GCF_046521475.1 of Enterobacter sp. CPE_E890. Classification (NCBI taxonomy): domain Bacteria; kingdom Pseudomonadati; phylum Pseudomonadota; class Gammaproteobacteria; order Enterobacterales; family Enterobacteriaceae; genus Enterobacter; species Enterobacter sp. CPE_E890. The sequence goes on from NZ_JBKFZW010000003.1 coordinate 73,916, forward strand.
CCTTCAGCACCTGCATGGTCAGCATGTTGAACATGGCCGCCATCACAATAATCGGGAACATGCCAATCATCATCCCGAGAATAACGGTCTGCATCATCGGCAACGTTCTCAGTGCCTGCTGCCCCATTGATGCCTGCGCCAGACGCTGTTTTTCCAGTGATGATGTGGTGGCAATATTGATCAGGCTCGCCGAATCTGCACTGCGGGCTGCATAACTCTGTATCCCACTTCTCAGGGCATTGATGGTGACATTCTGACGGATAATCTGGCTGGCAGACTGGCTGTTGTGATAGAACGTCTGGTAACTGTCGCCCAGTAAACTGGACATCAGCACATCCGGGTTCGGACGGCCACCAAAAATCTGGCGGACATAATAGTTCCAGGTTTTTCCACCCGTCTGGGTATCCAGCGCCAGCGCTGACTTCAGATCGACTGACGCTTCAAGACAGGTTTTAAACTGGTTGTTTTTGTCAAATATGCCTCTTAACGGGCTGGGGTTAGAAAAAATCAGCGTATAGGGATCTGTTGAATGCATCAGGTCTTCGAACGAATATTTGTGATTCAGCAGCATATCGCCAATAACGCAGTTCTGAACGTAATCGGAGAACAGCGTGACAATCTCCGGATTCTGCGACATAAAATCGGTACTTTTCGCCACCAGGTTGCTGCCAAAGAGCATGCCCGTTTTGCTGTAGACCGAACTGTCCGGCAGTGTCATCACCATTTCATAGCTCTGTACAAACGCGTTCCCGATGCGCGTCGTAAGGGATGCCGGAATCGCAAGGCCAATCGGCACATTATCCACCTGATACACCGATGAGGGTTCAGAGTAATCGATGACCTGTACTGGGGTTTTTATTAAAACGAGCATCGATACCAGTGTCAGCGAGAATACCCATCCCAGCATATCCATCACGCTGTGTTTTTTAATCCAGCTCCCTGCCACGATCAAAACGGAAAAACCGATACACATTCTCTCGATAATTTTCCAGTTTTCGGTCTGCATAAACGCCGCAACGGCGTTCAGTACATGCCGGTACCAGTCGCCCCCGGCGATAACATACACTTCCTGCATCACATACCTCCGCCAAAGTGGTAATTGTTCTGGTAGCGGGTCATCATCCTTGCTGATACCTGCTGACGCATGTAACTCATCTGGCGATCGACAACCAGTAAGGCATCCTGTTGGACCTGTACGCGCGCCTGGAACGTGGCGATTTGCTGCGTGGCCTGGTCAAGGTTCTGCAGGATCATATCCATTGTCGCCTGCGGGTAATTCCCGGTCGCCATCATGGCGCGGGCCTGCTGAATAAGTTCCTGGATGTACTGCAGCAGAATGTCGTAACCGATATAGTCGGTCAGTTGATAAAGCAGCGAGTTAGACACCCCAAGCATCTGGGGATCTACCAGGTATTTGAATACCGGGATAGTAGTGCTTGAAATAAACCCTTTCTCCTGCTCAGTCAGTTTTTCATCAGCAACGGCCTTGTTCTGGATACTGTTGAGTAGTTTCGAAATCTGGTTCTTCAGCGCCTTATCCGAGGCGATGGTGACGGTGGCATCTGCCACGACCTTGAGGCATTTATCCGAATCATTGCAGTGATAGATTTTAGCGCTGCCCCCTTCCATCATGGCCTTGATCAAATCCTGGTCGGTAGTGCGCGCCGGCAGCGGTGTGATTTCGCCGTTCTCACCGAATATCAGTGTCCCGGTTAAGGTCATGATGAACTCTTTAAGCTCCTTATTACCGTCAAAGAGCCGGTTTTTTGACAGACCGTTCCACATGATGTTGATGTTTTTCATCACGCGTTCCTTGTCTTTATCGCTCGCTTTATCCTGGACGCTGTCCATCTTTCCGCCCACAGTGCATCCCTGTCGGGATGCAGCCCAGTCAGCGAAGATGTTACTTTCACCGGCAATGTCCTGGCAGACCTTCTGCTGCGCAACCTGAGTTCGGGGAAACAGACCACCGACGATGCCTTGCGCAGCCTGGCATGAACTGAGGTTGGTGCTGTTGATGTCGCTGGCCATCTTCTGCAGGAAGTCTTTTGCCGTTTTAATTTCAGGAACTGTGGTCTGCAGTGCCAGATCGAAAAAGTATCCTGCGGAGTTACTCATTATTTGTTTGGCGAAGCGCTGCAGCTGTTCACTGTTGATAAAGCTGAATGAACCGAGATACGCATCGATACCGCCGCAACCGGCATTAATATCCGGCAGAGTCATACTGACCAGCTGGATGGTTTTCACCTGTGTTCTGGCATACAGAGAACCGCCCGAAGCGTAGCCCGCGGCCTGCCCCTGCCATACCTGCGGCTGAGACGTATTTGAGGCAAACCCGAGCTTATTGAAAAAGTTGTTCATGTCGCCGTTGACGTCTGCGGCTGCCGAGAAGGACAACCCGAGCAACAGGCCGCTGAGCAATGTTACCGACTTAACCTTGTCCATTTTTCGGTGTCTCCATCATCTGAAATAAGGTATCGAGCCGGGCCATAAAGCCCTGAGCATCCGTTGCGCCCTGCAATATCGGGAAAGCATCGAGCGTGTTCACGTTGACAAGAAACGTGGTTGGCGTGGCGACCGGAATGTTAGGGAAAAAGGTCTTCATCACTTCAGGTGGAGCGGGTAGCGCCTCCGGGAATGCCTGATCGCCCTGACCATCCAGCGTGTAAGGAAAGACCGAAAACCCATGCTGCGTTGACAGCGTTTTGAGTACCGGATCAAATTGATGACAGTACGGACAGTGCCCCTGCATAAACAGCACCACCTTCCACTCCGCCAGATTCACCTGACGACCGTTACTGAGGCGGTACCAGACAGGAGCCGCTCCGGTCCGGGGTGGTGTGGCGGTTACCACTGGCGCCTGATCTGCCGACTCTCCGGTCAGACCTTTCGGGTTGTACAACGATTTCACCTCATCAAGCGTGCCGGCCTGAGCAAATGTTGACAGCAGCAGGACGAAGAAAAGCATTACCGGCCGCGCGCGGTGATTAATGTTCAGGATGATTTTCACGGTCCTTTTCCTCTTTCTCAGCCTGCGCAATCAGGGCATTAATGATGCGGTAACCACCGAAAATCATCATGGCTATACCCAGTCCTTCTCCCATCTCAACAGCCATCTCCGGTTGTTTACGCACCAGACGGGCAATGAGATGGAAAAACACGCCGACGGCCACCACCCATGTTCCCGTGATATCCAGATCTGGCATGCGAAATTTACGCATCACGCTCTCCTTAAAAATTGGGTTTAAAGTCGTTGGAAACATAGAGAAACTGCTTCGCCAGATCGTCCTGGCTGATGAAGCCGTAACTGAGCGGTTTAACCTGTCCGCTTTTCGGGTCAACCAGCATCATGGCCGGAAAATACTTCACGCCGAGCCGTTCTGCCTGTCCCTGGTCCACGCGTGAGTCCGGTAGTAACGGGTTAACCACGCCATCAACAGAGACGGAGATAACACTCAACCCGTAGGTCTCACGGAAGTTACTCAGCACCTGAACCAGTTGCCCGTCAATTGGCTCCCGGCCGCGGTAAAAGAACATCACACCGAAATGCTGAGCAATGGCCGATATGGCTTTACGCTGTTCCGCGTAATCGGCCGCGAGCTGGTTTTTAACCGTGCCGTTGTAGTGGCTGAACTGTAGGTTGTAATCGAGCTCCGGATGTTCAAGAAACGCTTTCTTGGCGCTCATCGAAAATAAGCCTGCCTGCTGCGTCCAGTAATTCTGGAGGCGGAAATATTTCACAAAAGCCGGTACCGATGGATACATAATGGCTTCGGCTAATGCTTTTTTCGTTGCCTGCTGCAGAGCTGCCTGCTTCTGCAGAATATCCATTTGCTGGGGTGGCTGCGGGTTCGGCTGTGGATCCGGGTCGGTTGTTTTCAGTGGTTCGTTATACCACTGCCATCCCGCATCCTTCCCCCAGGCAGACATAACGGCGCAACCCAGCACAACGGGCAGCAGTACGAGCCGTTTCATTTTCATGGGACACCTTCATCTTTATTTCTGATGTTTATTACCGGACAAAGCGTTATAGATAACGCCTTTATTTATCTGAATTTCGTGACCTGTGTTAATTTGCTTCCCTGAAAAACCAGTGTCATTGCAGAACACCGCATAATCATGAAACGTTAAATCCTGACGATAGTCATTTTTTATTACCCAGGCGATACCTGAACTTTTTTCACAATTAACACCATAAAACTGATTGGTAATATGAAAAAGTACCTCTCGCTTATCCCGGATGAGTCCGTAACACATCATACCCGTCATAAATAAGATAAACACAGCAACGATCGCGATAACCGGCCATTTAGGGTTTTCCTCTTTCATTCCCCCCTCTCTTTTCTTTTTGTTCTGTTTTCGCCAGCGGGTTTCAGCAGGTCTATCAGTGAAGATAAAAAGCCGTACAGAAGAAACCAGAACCCACCGAGGATAGTGATGAAAAACACAGCAGTGATAATATCACTGCCCGTGGTTTGTTTTACCGTATCCCATGACCATATAATTACCGGTGATGAGACAATAACAGTGAGGCATAATCTAATCAGGAAATCCGTAACACAGCCTGAAGAGAATATAACTTTCATTTTACCCCCTGATTATTTCGAGGATTGCTGACTCATAATTTCTTTTATACGCTCTTTGGTTTTATTGGTGAGCGCATCGTTATCCGGAATTTTTTGATTCTTCATCAGGTCTTCCATGAAATTAGTGAAATCGAGTGAGTCGAAATTAATACGCTGGAGTTCATCAACCGTGATACCGCGGCAATTCGGACTGCTGGCGCCACCAAAACTGATATGCAGCTGGCCATTCCGGCCCTGTTGCTGAACAATCTGCGCCAGTTTTGAGTCGAACTGGCAGTAGCTTCTTTTTTTCTCCAGGCAAACACCCAGCACCTTTTTAGAGCAGAATTCCCCCACACTGACGGTCAGCTTATCTTTCTTGGCTTTAGCGAGGGCTTTTTCGTCACTGCTGCAGCGCGCCAGCCCCACATCCTGGCCCCAGCCGCTGTCTTTGCAGCAGTTACTGAAGCCTGCTGCAAATTTTTTACAGTATTTCGCTTTCCCGGTGAACGCCCTGACATCCACCCCGTTCAGTGCCGCAACGTCCTTCCCTGCCGCCGCCAGGGCGGCGAGCTCCGCCACTGCCTGACCAAAATCATTGTTTTTGCCGCTGGCCGCTTTATCGCATTCACCATCGAGACAGAACACGTCCCCGCCACAAATCATCTGTTTACCGGTGGTTCTGGTTTCGCAGGAGTACGTGGCATATTCATGAAGACAGGTTCCGTCATCAGAAGTGAATGCGCATTGCCGGGATGCCAGCGTACAATTATGGTTGTCCATCAGTGTCTGGCATGAACCGTAATCAGAAGGTTGGGTAATATACGTATCACGGTATTTCCAGCAGGCCTGGTAGACCTGGTAAACATTACCATCCTGGTTAACCGTCCGGTTTCCGCCTGGCTCAATGCATTCCGTCGTGGTCTGCTTGCCTTCGTCTTTACTGAATGGACAGAACTCGACCCATTTCACGTCCGGAACCCATTTTTTTTCCGTCACACGCATGGTCAGCGTGACACTCATCCAGGCCTCTGAACCGCCCTGTAACCAGTTTTGTGTCTTGCGGGCATATTCCCGGCAACGACTCTGCTTACCGCTAAGGCAGTTCTTGTTGAGGATGACGCCCTGCGGAGAAGAGCCGCCCTCGGTCAGATAGGCGCCAGTCGCCCCAGGAAGGGACCAGCTGTTGTCCCTCTTGGCAACGGAGTCTTCATTTACTCCCCACCAGGTCATGCGGTAGTACATATTTTTGTCATTAAAATGCAGCGCTGCTGATGCACTCAGGACCGTTCCCGTGGCCGGAGCGCGGAATGTCAGCATCACACTTTTGTTACCGTCATAGCTGTAGCTGAACTGGTTATTCGGCACGGTATACGTTTTGATAACCGTGGTTTCCTCATAGTGTCCGGTTATCGTGGCTGTTCGTGTACAGTACTGCTCAACCTGCAGGTCACGTTCACAGGTGTAGTTTTTAAATTCACTCCGGTTAACGATTTCCGCCTTACACTCCTGTCCGGTATTGCCGATGATAGTGTCGGATCGTGATTCAATATCTTTGGCGTTCTGGATAAACGGGGCGTCCGGAGAGATGCTGTCCGGAGGACGGTTGGTAAATGACTCGGTAATACTTTGTCCGACTTCACTCCCGGCCCACTGGGAAGCAGAGTCATTTTTCAGTGAGCTGTCGCCACCGGCTGTCACGCCACCGTAGTATTTCTTTTGCTCGGGATCTTTCGTATACCCCGGCAGATTCTGCTCGCCGTTGAAGTTTTTCAGGGCATCAAGACCGCCCCCCTGTACCTGTTTTGCAAAGTCAGAACCTGCCCTGTAATCCGTGTTACTGTCCGCGCAGGCTGGTCCTGCAAACCAGATAAACGTCCCCAGAACCAGGGCATGAACAAAGAGAATGGCCGGAAGTGTTCTCATTGGTTACCTCCCAGCATATGACGGGCGATATCCGCACAGTCCCCTTTCTCCGCCACCTTTTCCAGCGCCTGTTTCAGCCGGATATTGCCCCGAACCACATCAAACCCTGCTTTGCAGCGCACCACGAGGGCGGGCACGCTGCGAATGTTGTATTGTGAGTAAAGCGTCGGGTCGATCTGGACGCCGTCTGTAACTCCATCCTTAACCAGCCGCATCACCGCATCGGTGGTTGCCTTCATGTCGTTATTGACCAGTCCGCGCAACGTGGCCGGAATGCCATACTGGCGGGTTTCATGCAGCATGCGTTTCAGACCTTCCTCCGGCACAGAAAACGACACGAAGTACAGCGCACCTTCAGAGGGTTTTCCCTGTGCTGACGCCCTTTGCTGGCTGGCCAGATTATCGATGTACTGGCGATCGGCTTTCGCCAGGGGGTTACGGTTAATCTGCGCTTCCAGTTCCTGCTGCAGCTGCTTGTCCGGGTGCTGGCGTAACTGCTCGCTGAAGTCTTCCTGGTGCTTCAGCCACTCCCGGTCAGCCGTTGTCGGGCTCCCCGGACTGCCAGCTGCCACAGCGGTACCGGTGAGTAAAAGCGTGAGGATAAAAATATTCAGTTGTGTCACAGAAGACTCCTTTCAGAGGAAAACACAGTTACGTTTGCGCCACATGAGGTAACCAAAATTCTTCCGGGTATTAGGCGGGTTGCGACCGGCCTCCCAGCGCATCACACTGCGCCCGAGGGGATGGCACTGCCCGCTGTCCGGATACATATTCACCATCTGATAGCGCCAGCGCTCTTTAGGGATAATCGGCGACGGATATTCGTAACAGACTGCGGTATCGGCGCCGACCGTTTCCATAATCTGGCCCTGTCGGTGAAGCTTGTAGGCCATACGCTCACTGAGCAGAACCGAGGATTGCAGCGGGCTGGATTCGTTACTGGCCCATCCACTGAAGGGATACATGGAGCCCTGCGAGCCGGCACACCAGAACAACGGGTCAAGTGGTAAGTGGAAAGCACTGGCAATGGCATCGGCCGCACAGGCCCCCTGAGCGATCGGGTTGGCAAACAGTACGGCTTCCGGATTCAGGATCGTGGTCAGACTGCTGTCCACCCAGGTCGGGTCAATCTCAGAGAGATAGGCGATGTCCATATCTCCGCCTTCCAGGCAACCTGCTGATGTGATGATGTTCAGCCAGTACGTCAGTGGGTATTTGTACCAGTGCACGTGATAGAACGCCCCGTTGACCTGTTTGTCGTCCTTTTTGGCCGTCCCCATCCCTGTTTTACCGAGATTGATACTGAATCCCCCCAGATTCACCATGCAGCCAGGTGATCGGCTGACGTCGGTCATGGCCATCGGTTCCCAGTAACCGATAGCCAGACCAATGCGTACAAAGATTGGGGGTGGGGCCGGGCAATACTGTATCGGGCTGCCGGGATTAGGCGTGTCCGGCTGATCTCCTTTCCCCACCTGCACACTCCCCAGCGATAAGGGGAAAATGCAACGCCAGCAGACATCTGTAATGGGATTTACAAATCGTCCTTCACACGACGGGTCGGCAGCGGCATTCATACTGTGGCTCCATAGCAGGCAGGCCACCATGAAAAACAAAATACGTTTCACAGAAACATCCTTATCGCGTGGGTGGAAAGTATTCGATGTTCAGTCGTTCTCCCGAGGGGGCCGGGGTGATCCGCGCGGGTACTGCCGTCAGTCCAAAGCGCTGGCTCAGCACGCCGTTCTGGTCAAAATAAATCCGGCTGTCGAGCGCCGCCGATGTATCCGGGACGCTGCCTTTAACGAGGATAATCTTGCTGATTAACGTCTCAGGTACCTGGCGTTTCATCCAGGCCAACTGGTCCGGATCATCACCGTCAATGAAGTAAAGCGTCTGCATAAAAGGAACGGTTTTAAGCGGATTAAGCACCTGCCCTTTCCGGGCGAACAGCACACCGTTCTGATCCTTCAGGTCTTCAGTTAATTTGATGCTGGGATCAAACCAGCGCTGCTCATATTTATCCGCTTTCTTTATCCCCTCGACGGGAGCCGGGCGCTGGCTGTTGGTCTTCACCCGCTCCTTAAAGGCCTCCATCTCCTGCCCCCATCGCCCGGACTTCTCCAGCGCTTCAAGGCGCTGGGTTATCAGCGATAACATATCCTGTTCCTGTATGGGCCACAGGTCGCCCCATGTACCCAGATCAGCTGCCCGGGTAAGCGGGGAGACAAGACATACAGCAAAGAGCGCCCCGCGGATCATTTTCATTCCCTGCCTCCCTGCATCCGCTTCGCAATATCACGCTGAATACTCAGCGTGACGTCAGGCGCCCCATTAACCACGGCAGGAGAAACAAGAATCAGCACATGGTTTTTCTGCTGCCAGTCATCCAGACTTTTTTCCAGCGCATCGTTAAAACGATCCGACAGTGCCTTAGACTGGCTTTCCGTCAGTTGCTTACGGCTGACACTGTCCATGAAGTTATCGAGCGTTTTCTTCATATCAAACGCGACAACACGAGGTGTGCTGTGCGCTATCATGATCCGGGTCACCACGGCATTGGCGGCAAGAATGGCAACCATCAGCCCGCCAGTGATAAGGGCACGTCGGGTAAACAGACGATTTCTGATATTTTTTTCCATCAGGCAGCACTCCTTGTATTATTCATGGCCACCCGGGCCTCCAGGTCTGCCATTTCATCCGGGAAGTTACGGCAGGCCAGTTCGTACACGGCATCGTGAATACTCACCCCGGCGCGTTTTCGTTGTGTGATGTACTCAAAGTCAGCACCACTGGATGAATACATGGCGCGGCTGAGTGGATCGACAAACAACCGGTGCCACGATGAATGCGCCTCCACCGACAGCATGAAGGAGGAGAACCACTGGTCTTTAGCCGAACCAAAACGGTTAATCATGTCGCGCTGCAGCTGCGTGAACTGGTCGGGGTAAAGCTGGTTGTACTTGGCAAACTCTTTGGCAGACTGTTTAAGGATGATTTTGTATGAGGAGTTCCCCCAGGCGGCACGTGCAGCACTGGAAGCCGTATCTGAGTCAAAATCGACAATGTTCTGTGTAATAGTGATATACGAACCCAGGTGACGGCGTGCGGTACGGTAGCCCTTCTCGATAAAGGTGCCGACCTTCTCATTTTTGAAGTCCAGCAGGCGCCAGCCTTCGTCAATGACGTTCAGTTTTTTCAGGTTACGGGGTGTCTGGTACATGCGGTTCTCGATATAAATAATCAACGAGAACATCACAGCAACCAGCAGAGATGGCCGGGACTCCAGCCCCCCCAGCTCCAGCACAACCATACGGGCATCATCATTGAGTGACGGTTCATCAGAGTTGAAGTAGCTGCCGTAAATCCCGTTCACCGTGTACTGGTCGAGCAGAATAATCATTTCGTCCAGACGGCTGCGGATCGTCGGTGAGTCTGCATAGGTTTCGCTGTCTTTGGCTTCCTGCAGGAAATCCACCACATCGTCAATTCGGGCTTTGTTATGCTTGGTCAGCCAGGCCGCTTTGACCGCCTGAAGCAGCAGGCCTTCATGGACTTCATCAAGATTCCCATTGGGACTGGCCATGACGGAAAGCTGGTCACGGATACGCTCTGCAGATGCATCGAAGTTATTGTCATCGAGCACGTTCGCAAACGGGTTAAATTTCAGCGTATCGCCATCGAGATACACACCCCCCATGTTTTCGCACAGTGATTTGTAACCATCCCCCATATCGAATACCCAGGAATAACCACCGGCATCAATGACGCTACGGATAAGCGGCTGTATCAGGCCTGTTTTCCCCGCACCGGAAGTACCGCATACCGCCATGTTAAAGTTGGTGTTATTCATGCCGGTGTAGAAGAGATCGATAAAAGCCAGCTGGTTACGATATGTAGGCGCCAGCAGACCGGAAGGAGCCAGTGGACTGTCGGCCACCACCGGCATCAGGTTTGCCACATTAAAGCTTTCAGCACGGCGAACTACCCCCGCCGCCTGCAGTTCCTTAAATATCCCCTCTCCCGCCTTAAAAGGCAGAATCGACAGGAAATTACGCATCTGCTGATAGCGAGCGGCGATGAGTTCAAAGCCCCCCTTACGGAAACTGTTCAGTATTTCCTGTTCAGTGGCCAGTGCCGCTTCCGGATCGTCTTCGGTATACGCCGTAACGTTGAAAAAATAGGACACCAGTGAAGAGGAATTGGAAGACAGTCGCTGGCGAATATCCCCCCACTCCTTAACTTCTTTCTCAACTGAGGGGAAATACTTCGCGTATGACGTTTTGCTCTTTTTCTCCAGGTCGAGAAACTTCAGGTTCGCTTCGTTCTGTGATTTAACCTGGTCTTCCACCATCAGGGTAAGCGTAATGACAAAGGGACAGGAAATAGACAATTCCGGGTTCAGCAGGTTGGCGTAGTTGTCTGCACTGGTCCACAAAAACGCAATTTCCGGGTCGCGTGCAAGATGATAGTTGAGCACCCGGGTATGACGTTCCACCCCATTTTTGTCCAGCAGGCCAATGTTGAGATGATTCGCCATCACTTCCATATCAAAGCTGTCATCAACACACTGGTAATTCAGCTCCTGGTAAGGATCCAGCTTTTTAGGCCTCCGGTACATCTCACCTGGATTTGGATTAATCGTAAGCGTACAGCGTGAACCGTCTGGTCATAATCCGAAGCATCCGACAAAGTGGTGTCCACCAAATAAGTAGTGGGAACCAAAGTGTCAGATATGCAGAAAAATGTGACTCCCGGCAGGCGAAAAGGCTGCCCTAATTATTCTCCTGAGTTTAAGCAACAACTCGTTGCTGCCTCCTGCGAACCAGGAACATCCATCTCAAAACTGGCGCTTGAAAATGGCATTAACGCCAATCTGCTGTTCAAATGGCGCCAACAATGGCGCGAGGGAAAGCTGCTATTACCTTCTTCAGAGAACCCGCAGCTACTTCCTGTGACTCTCGATGCCGCTGACGTACAGCCAGAGCCGCCCACTGAGAGCCCGGAAGCCCTCAGTATCAGCTGTGAGATAACGTTCCGGCACGGGACGCTCCGCCTCAACGGCACTGTCAGCGAAAAGTTCCTGGCTCTGCTGATACAGGAGCTGAAGCGATGATCCCGTTACCAACAGGTACCAAAATCTGGCTGGTTGCCGGTACCACTGATATGAGAAATGGCTTCAACGGTCTTGCCGCAAAAGTACAGACGGCGCTGAAAGACGATCCGATGTCCGGCCACGTCTTCATCTTCCGGGGTCGCAGCGGCAACCAGGTCAAACTGCTGTGGTCCACCGGCGACGGGCTGTGCCTGCTGACCAAACGGCTGGAGCGTGGTCGCTTCGCCTGGCCCTCTGCCCGTGATGGCAAAGTGTTCCTGACCCCGGCCCAGCTGGCGATGCTGATGGAAGGCATCGACTGGCGACAACCTAAACGGTTGCTGACATCTCTGACCATGTTGTAGGCCTCTTTATCCTGGTTGTTGCTGAATAAGCCTGGTAAAATACGGGCTTATGAACGACACCTCTTCTGACGAAATCCTTCTGCTGAAACAGCGGCTTGCCGAACAGGAAGCGCTGAACCGCGCCCTGCTGGAAAAGCTGGCCGACCGTGAGCGCGAAATAGACCACCTGCAGGCGCAGCTGGATAAACTCCGCCGGATGAACTTCGGCAGCCGTTCCGAAAAAGTATCCCGTCGTATCGCACAGATGGAAGCTGACCTGAAGGTGCTTCAGAAAGAAAGCGATACGCTGACCGGTCGTGTGGATGACCCGGAAGTGCAGCGCTCGCTGCGTCAGACCCGCACCCGCAGACCGTTCCCCGAATCACTCCCGCGTGATGAAAAGCGTATGCTTCCGGCAGAATCCTGTTGCCCGGAGTGCGGTGGTTCGCTGAGTTACCTGGGTGAAGATGCCGCCGAACAGCTGGAGCTGATGCGCAGCGCCTTCCGGGTTATCCGGACAGTACGTGAAAAACATGCCTGTACTCAGTGCGATGCGATCGTGCAGGCAGCGGCGCCTTCACGGCCCATTGAGCGGGGTATCGCCGGCCCGGGGTTGCTGGCCCGCGTGCTGACCTCAAAGTATGCAGAGCACACACCACTGTACCGCCAGTCTGAAATATACGGCCGCCAGGGCGTGGAACTGAGTCGCTCACTGCTGTCGGGCTGGGTGGATGCATGCTGCCGGCTACTGTCGCCGCTGGAAGAGGCGCTTCAGGACTATGTCCTGATGGGTGGCAAACTCCACGCCGATGACACGCCCGTCCCGGTACTGTTACCAGGTAATAAAAAGACGAAGACCGGGCGGTTGTGGACGTACGTTCGCGACGACCGCAACGCCGGGTCAGCGCTGGCGCCGGCCGTGTGGTTCGCTTACAGCCCGGACAGAAAAGGCATCCATCCGCAGAGCCATCTTGCGGGCTTCAGCGGTGTTCTGCAGGCGGATGCGTACGCCGGGTTCAACGAGCTGTACCGCAATGGACAGATAACTGAAGCAGCCTGCTGGGCTCACGCCCGCCGCAAGATCCATGATGTGCACGTTCGTACTCCATCAGTGCTGACGGAGGAAGCCCTGAAACGGATAGGCGAACTGTATGCTATCGAGGCTGAAATACGGGGAATGCCGGCAGAGCAGCGTCTTGGTGAGCGTCAGCAGAAAGCTAAACCGCGACTGAAATCCCTGGAAAGCTGGCTGCGTGAAAAGATGAAAACGCTGTCGCGACACTCAGAGCTGGCGAAGGCGTTCGCGTACGCACTGAACCAGTGGCCAGCACTGACGTACTATGCAGACGATGGCTGGGCTGAAGCCGATAACAATATCGCTGAAAATGCGCTGCGGACGGTCAGCCTGGGCCGCAAAAACTTCTTGTTCTTCGGCTCTGACCACGGTGGTGAGCGCGGAGCACTGCTGTACAGCCTGATCGGGACGTGCAAACTGAACGGCGTGGAGCCAGAGAGGTATCTCTGTCATGTGCTCAACGTCATAGCTGACTGGCCGGTCAATCAGGTCAGCGAACTGTTACCCTGGCGAATAACCCTGCCAACTGAATAACCCGTTCCCGTCAATACGGTTCTCGCTGTACGCTTACGATTAATCAGTTCACTGACCATTTCCACAAGGCCCTTCTCATCCAGTGCCTTAGTCGGTATTTGCGCGCCAAGCAGTGAGGCCCGGATTATCTTGACCTGGTTCTGAAGCTCGATGATTTGCGCATTCGAATTTTTCTTACGCGGCATGCTGCAGGAGATAAATACACGGTAGTTTCTGAGCGTCAGCGGTAAATCCATTCCCGGTGGCAGCGCAAAATGCTTCTCTGCTGCACGCACATAATAGGCTCGCGTAATGGCGTTAAACTTTTCTGCCTGAGGACCACTCCAGCTGAACTCACGGAGGCCATATTCGATATCATCGCCAACCAGCTTGCTGGAAACCAGATTAATGGTGACCGGAACATTACGCGGTAATTTCGTTCTCAGCAGGTTCTCAAGCGAACCTACAATATGTTCATTGGCGCCTGGTAGAGGCCTGGCTTCCAGAATAAAACCGACTGTCTTCTGGTTAATAAACAACCCTGTTTCACTGTCGTAATCCTTATATGGCAGAACGCGACTGAATTGAGGGAAATCCATACTGGCCAGAACATCATTTGCTTTTGCAGATTCATCAGGTAGCTTCAGCGCTGTGAGTAATGTATTAACTGCTTTGGCTACCGACTCAATAGGGTTCAGACTCACAGGTTAACTCCTTCTTGAGGAACAAAAATAGATTTTCATATTTTTTTTGAGGGGGAAAGTCAAGATGCTCGATATTTATCTTTCCCGATAATAAAATAAAGTAAACGGCATAAAGAAAAGAATTATTCTTGCCGCCATCAACTGTGCAAATATCACCTCACCCATAACAATCTTTCCGTTCCAGAGTGATACCAGAAGCGTGATAATGAGCAATGCACTATGAATAATCAGTGTTGATAAGATACCGAGACGAAGAACCTCATAATAACTCGTTACCGACACACACAAGAAATAATACACACCAAGGCTACATATAATAAAAACCAGCTCACGACGCAAAGTGGTATGAAACTCCTCTGTACTTTGATCTGGAGATTTAGTTAGCAGATACCTCAAAGTGAGATAAACAGACCAGTACATTAGAGGATAAATTAGAAAGCCATATCTTTTCAGGAAAGTCATTTTATTCCCCACCTTTTTTCTTTTGTAATAACTGCCACTGTTCAGTGTAGGCCTCATAGGCATACACCGGAACATTAACAATAACTCCCTCACACCTTAATTTGTTGACGGCGTCATTCAAAAAACCGGTCTGCACATTGGCTTCAATAAGTGAGCACTCTGTTTTCCAGTGCCGGCCAGCATCGATCTCGCTGGCACTATAGGTTAACCTCACCATAACGAAACAGATTGCAATGCCAATAATCGCAGTGAACGCGCCTGTCAGAAAAAGCTTGCCCCTGAATTGATAATGTTCGGGAAGAATAAGTGCTAAGAACACCCCGATGATCCCTGCAATTAACATCACCAGATCAATGACTAAAATCCACCACACATCCATACCGTTTATGTAAGCATGCATACCGTTACTCCTTTTTATCAGAAAGGCTGTGAATGCCATTATCCCTGTATTTCACATCCATATACCGTGTTACGCTATCCGGACAAGACCAGGCATCTTTTGCACTGGTAAATGGTGTTTCTGGCTGCGCGTTAAATGCCGATACTTTGCAGTGTTGTAATGTATATTCAGTATTTTGCTTATTGATTAATATTGCTTTGTACTTACTTTCTGGTTGGAGCAATGAAAGAGTTCCAAATGAAACCACCATAATAATGATTAACGACAGGAAGCGCTTCGTTCTGTTTTTAATCCGTAATACGCTTGACATCAACAGTGCTGGAATCACCCCAAAAAGGGCAATGCTCAGAATGACATACGATGAATCTTCTTTCATCAGTAAATACAGATACTTTATAAAATCAATATTTAACACCATAAACTGAAATCCCTGACATCACAAACACGCTACCGCCCATCCCTTTCAACGCAGAGGGCACTCGTTTTAATCCAGCAGTAGCATTCCAGCAGCGCCAGTCATGGCGCTGATAATTAATTAAGACGAGGTTGTCCCCAGGTTGATGGGGTCACCACAAATAACACTGTCGTTGGTTGATGATATACATCATCGGAATCCACATAGGGAGCGATCCATAATGATGTTGTCTGCTCACCTTTTCTTAATGGTCTCGGATACTGGCCCGGTACAGTTTGAGGTGATGTAAATGTTGATACTGTCACCGGACGCATAACCTGGGGTGTAACGGGTTGTATATACCCAGGCTTATTTACCGACCCCCTGACATTTAATAATGACGGGGTACTTTTATTTACTACTACAGCCGCTGGGGCTTTCGCCTGTACTAAATCAGGTTGTGGCGGCAACGGGTATGAATTTACTGACGTCGTTCTGAAATTACCGTCAGCCAGTCGAGGCAACCCGGCCGCAACCGGCTTTGCCTCACTGCGTTCCTCTTTCGCCTTAGCTTTTTCATTGGCCTGTTCCATCGTCATACAGGTATCCGATGTTGTTGCGTTACATTGAAAATCAGTCTCCGTTCCTGCGCATCCGGTTAAAAGCAATGCGCTGCCCAGAGGAATTAACAGAATTAATTCCTTCATAATATTCTCCGCCTGTTATTAGCTCTTTTTCAGGTTCATCCTGAATAGGGTGTTAGCTTTAATTTCCTGAGTAAATCTGTCTCTCTCTTCCGAACTCATGGCACCATAAACTTTCTCCAGTTGGTTTGTATCTGACAAGGCAAATACCATTTTCGACATAATGGTTGTTTTGCCGGCCCCCGTATCTCCGACAGGAACGGTATGACCAGACGTTTCCGGGAGCGGATTACTTTTCTCCATTTTCTGCCTAGCCATTGTTGTTCCCCTCTGACATGGCACCAGGTGAAAACTGGTGGGGATCTAATTTCCCGAGTTGTTTCAGCATCTGGTCAGTACTGAAGCCGTTCAGGGATGCACCTGCCTGCTGAGGTTGTTGCGGCTGCTGTTCCTGATTTTGTTCCTGCTGCTTACCGTTTTTCTCTGCATCCAGTTCTTCAATCGTTTTCAACTGGAATCCATCCTGGAACACAACGGTCACCTCATTACCGGCACCAATTGGAATGACAGGGTGATACTGTTCTGCACGTTTGATGTAATACTCACTCAGTGTCTGCGCTGCTTTAGATGCACCTCCTCCAACGCCCATTTTGAGCACATCACCGGCTCCAACGGATGCCGTCGCACCAATTCCAACAGAAGGTTGTGCCGCACGTTCCATCCCTTGACCAATACCATCAACAAAACCAGCTCCCCACGCCCAGCCGAGGATTTTTCCGTTACGCATCACGACTTCACCTTTCACACCGTTTTTCCCCATAAAGGAAACGTGGCCTGAAATTGGCTGATCGATAGTCTTATCACCTTTGATGCAGCTGATATTTCGGGTACGGACAATCGCGCGCTCACTTGAAACGTCACCATATGCTTCGAGGCCAACAAAACAGCCAGTCAGGTCATAAGTTTTGCTGTTAGGCATTTCCACACGGCCGACCAGACGGACCTGCATCGGAACCGTAGATTCATTACCGGTGACAGAGGCATTCGCATCCGCACCTTCAATCAGAATGCTTTTCGCAAAACTACCTGAAGGAATGTACGGCAGTGTTTTTGCCTTCTTACCTTTGTCATAACTGAATGTACGTCGTTGGATCTGGTTAGGGGCCGGTACAGGTTGATAACTGACCTGTGGCGCCGGTGTAGTCCCGTTACCCGGATAGAATGACGTGGGTGGTGGAACAGCACCTGCAGGTTGCGGCGGGAAATTCGCCGGTTGCGGCTCACCCTCCGGTCCCGGTGCAGGGATCGGTGGTTTCGGAACAGGCTCACCACTGGTCGTGGTCGGCTTCACACCCAGCTTGTTTAACTGGTCCTGCATTGCCTGGTTTTCCGTAGTGAGTTGCTCAATACGCTTCTGATCTTCACCGCGACCTTTATTCAACAGGTTCACTTCGTTCTGAAGTGCATCAAAACGCTTTGTCAGATCAGCTGCTGTCGCCTGCATTTCAGTTGTCGCATGTTGCTGAACTTTGGTATCGAAACGACTGTCCACTACCCCCGTCATGTCCGGCGCGGGTTCGTTCTGCGTCTGGGCGGCATCATCGGAACCAACCTCGAGATCAGAGAGATACATACCGCCACCGATAATGGCGACAGCAGATACGGCGATGACACCCAGCCACATAAACTGTTTGTTCTTGACCAGCTTATTAATGTTGGCCATCAGCGATCTCCCTCTGCTGTGGTGACCCAGACCTGCAGGCGTCCGCCACTCAACAGGGGACCCGCTGTCCCGCTGATCATGATGGCGCGCGTACCTGGCTGCCAGAAATCACTTTCTTTGACCATACGTGGAGAAAGCGACACGTTATCCACGGCATAACGAACCACTTTCAGGTGATGCCCTGTCCACACTTTTTCTGCCTTTGCACTCAGCCCTGCTGGAACGGTTAAGGTTTCCGACGTGACAGGAACGGGCTGGTACCCTTCAGGCATTCCACCCTGACGAACGGCACGATTTAGTGATACCAGGAGGCTTTCATACGGTGAAGACTCTTCCCAGGACTTCGCCGGGCCGGGAGTACCGGCCAGTTCGGAGACCAGCTGAATAGTCCGGCCTGCCCCCGCGCGCGGAACGGCACGAATTGAGAAATTCAGTCCGCGTTCTGTCTCAACAATGAAAGTGAATGGTTTTTTACTGACGGTTGCCAGGATGGCTCCGCCACTGTCTGTCTGCTCCTGGTTCGTCAGACCGCCATCCAGACTGTTAATGGCGGTGATGCGATCGCCCGGAACCATAAACAGATTAGGATCCGTGTTGCTGACCGCGATGTTTGCCTGACCACCATTTGTCAGTGGTACCACTGTGGGTGCAAGCGTTCCGCTTACCGTGGCAGACATTGCCGGTGTCATCAGACAAAGGCTCAGACAGGCGGATACACACAGGGGTTTAACGATTTTCATCAGTCACCTCTCCAAAACGTGTCAGCCAGCTGATCCCATCTAAACGGTTAAACTGAATAACATAATGTTTAATTTCTGAATAAGGCCTGGAATCCCCAATCCAGGTCTTCAGCTCCCCTCGAATTTCAACACGGTTTTCTACCGGGTAGGCACGGACAAACGTCCAGTAAAAACTGGAATTAACGTTATTGTCCTTAATCCGTTTTGCATCCTCAGCAAGCTGAATTTTCAGGTTGTTCTGCGATGCCGGATACACATACTTCAGCAGCTGTTCGTGTTGAGCATCCACGGTTTCAGGGGTGACATTCAGGCGCAATGAAACAAAACTCAGGCCCATCTGTTCCAGATAGGATGCATCAGACTGGTTCTGTGATACCGCGAAAGGGGCGTTATATAACATGGGCGTCACCGCAACCTTTTGCTCATTTTGCAGGCGGTAGTTATTGATGCCCTGAATAACATTGGTGGCCAGGCTCAGTACTGTGACGGTACCGAGACAGATAAACCCCAGACCAATGACACGGGTGGTACTGAGACGAGCGCCGTGTTCCATGTTAGTTACTCCGTACTATTATTTAATCCACTGCCGGAAACAGGAGTCCGGGACATCATGGAAAATCCCTTTAAGAAGGGACGTAGGCAGATACCAGTAAATCAAATCGCGTAACCAGGCACTGCCCCGCCCTTTTTTCAGTTTTTTGATGCCCAGGAAAACCAGAATTGCCGCTACCAGACCGAACAAAAACTTACTGGTCCAGAAACCCCAGCCGAGACAGATTACGGCCGGGATTAGTTCATCGAGATACAGACCGAACCAACGGGACTGGTTCGTCAATGTTTCCGGGAAACGGTACTTTTTGAGTTCGTCCCCGGTCATCATTCACGCCCTCTTAGTAACCAGCGACCGACATTCCGACGGTGACAAAAACCGACAGAATGGCGAAGCCAGCCAGGAACTTAACGTTTTTGGTCATCATGTACATGATGCCGCCAACGATAACTTCCGCCAGGATCACCCACTTGACGACACTTGACCCTTTACCAAATGTGGCTTTAACCGTACCGTCACCTGACTTCATCAGATCGGTACCGGTGGTGGTGGCCATCGCTACTTCAGGGAAAGCTGCCGCAAGAACAGCAACAGGGAGAACGGCTTTTGCCGCCTTCAGCATTTTGGCCTTGCTGAAGAGACGGGTACGCAGAGAAGGCTTAACACCCTTACTCATTTCAGCACTCTGAATGGATAATGCTGTAGTCATGTAAAAATCCTTCTTTAATAACGAGTGGTATTACATCTGCCGGAGAACGACAGACAGGGGAAAATCTGCCGCAGGAAAATTAATATCCAGCAACAGACATGCCGACGGTAACGAATACCGACAGGATGGCAAAACCGGCCAGGAACTTAACGTTTTTGGTCATCATGTACATGATGCCGCCGACAATAACCTCAGCCAGAATCACCCATTTCACGACACTGGAACCTGAACCAAAAGTTGCTTTTACAGTGCCATCACCGGTCTTCATTAAATCCGTACCGGTAGTAGTGGCCAGTGCTGCTTGTGGGAATACAGCAGCCAGAACGGCAAGCGGCAAAATTCCTTTAGCAGCTTTCAGCACATTCTTTTTATTAAAGATGCGCGAAAGAACAGACTTTTTGTTTTCAACAGCTACAGAGCTACCCTGCACAGTTAATACAGTATTCATGTTTATACCCAATGAATAAAATGGATTTAAATATCAGACATAACCTGTTTAGAACAGTCCATTGATTTTAAGAAAGTTTTATTGTGCTTTTTTTCCCTCCACAGTTTCAGAATTATAGAAGTCTGGAAACCTCTCTAAATGGTCTCTAAGACGCATGTAAGCTTCTGCAGTCTTACTTCTTGAACTTCTGTCTTTTGCTTTTATTAAAAGACGATTTGTATCTTCATCAAGACGAAGAAGCACATGAAGCCCTGGTGCTGGTCTTGAGTTACTCCTAACCGCTCTTGCCAATCATGCCTCCCATAGAAATATTAATATCACATAATAAATCTTTACATTACGAACGACTAAAGTAAACAAATAATCCAGGGAATGTGAGTAAATTATTTTTACATTCCCTTACCGGAAATGTCCCTATCACTTTAACAAATCATTAACACAAGGCTTTAATATATCCATGATATTCATTGCCAGCCTGTAATAACTTACAGAATAAAATAACGAGAGTATAAGGTTATCCCTGCTATCGAAAGCAAATTCTTTATTAAAATCACTCACAACATTTCTTGATGTTTTTTCTGATACGCCAGTGATAGCAGAAATTTTTGAATGTGTTAAACCTATGGCATACAAATTGAGTATTTTCCATTTATCATCCTTTCTTGAAGACAAACTAGAGATATACTTTTCAATTTTTCTCCCCACGTCAGCAAAAGGGTTAGAAATAAATCCAACATCGTAGGTTTCCCTGACAAAGACCCATTTACTGTAGAACTCATTATTAACTGATAGGCTTTCTATAAAAACATCCCATACGTAGCCATCGATGCGAACATCTCTAACAATGCAAGCAGAACGTTCTGATAAAACATTAATCTCTGACTTTACCAACTCCATACCTGTTTCAAGTGGAAGAGAGGAAAACCATGAGTCAACATCGGTACGTGTTAAGAAAACCTTGTCAAAAAGTGGGCTGGTGTGAATTAACTCACCACGGGCATTACGAATAAATGACAGGGAAGATGAAATGTTAAGCATCTCACCTAAAGAATGAATGGAATCCGTTTGACTGACAAACGTATTTTGACTACGATCCTTCGCACACATAGGCGCCTCCACTAAAGGACACTATGGATAGTTGGCGTCTGGGGGGGCAAACCCCAGGCGCTAACGCTTCAACAAATTTTAATCACTGCACTAATTCCATTTTATAACTCCTGACTCTCCGTGTCACTTCCAGCGCCTAGATCATTATTCTTTTTTATTAACTTTAGACAGGCACAAATACTAAAGTTAATTAGTCTCTATACAGAGACTGGAACAATCTTATTCCTCCTCATCCTGTGATGGGAAAAATCTTTCCACAACCTCTCTGGCATCGTCTCGTATATTCATAACCATTGATTTGAAATCAAAACGATCATCGCCATTTATATGTGGGCTAAGAGAGTCCATCGCCAGTACTTTCGAAATAGTAAACTGAGTTTTCATAACATTCTCAAGCAATACTTTATTGAACTCCTTCTGATTAAATCCGGACTCCTTCCGTTCCATCTGGGCTTCATAAACCCTAAGACCAAGTTCAAGGAGCATTGTGGCCACACTGGAAAAACTAATATCTTTTTCCTTCGCACCCTCAGCTCTTCTCTTTTCAACTATGGCATTGATTTTATCGACTACCTCATCACTGGGATATGCCTGAACCCTAGCCATATGAACTCCTTTCTTAATATGGTGACAAGAACAATATTCGCCACAACGATATCGTGATCATTCAATTAAAACAACTCTAAACTTAAGTCTAGAGTTCAAGCAACTTGCAATACAACTCACTCAACAACTTAAGTCCCGACTTAAGTCTGGTTAACCCACTGATTTTTAATAGACGAGTTGTAGGCGAGTTTTATATGACTCATACAAAACTCACCGAAAAGTCTTTGACGACTTGCATATATATAACAATATATAACACAGCATAATATAACTAACCATAAGCAACTGAAACCAAAGAACAATCTGCAAAATTTTAATTTTGCGTGGGGTGTGGTGATTTTGTGGTGAGGAGTGCATATTAGTTGAGTCTTAGCCTGGGATGGGTTAACGTATTTCCGGAAATTGGCCTCGGAGGGAAAAGCATGAAGGGAATGGCGCTGGCGATCACACTTTTATTATTTTCGGATATTACTTCTGCTTCAGACTGTTTTGACATGGCTGGAAGGGATTACAAAATTGATCCTGATTTACTACGCGCAATTTCCTGGCAGGAGTCGCATTTCAAAATTGACGCGATCGGCCGCAATCCTGTCTCAGGTTATGGGTCAGGTCTTATGCAAATTGATTCACAACATTTCAACGAACTGTCGCGGTATGGAATTAAACCCGATCACCTTCTCACCGATGCATGCATGAATATCTATACCGGAGCTTATTATCTTGCGCAGGCGTTCAATAAGTGGGGTGTTTCATGGGTAGCAGTGGGGGCTTACAATGCCGGGTTCAGAAAGACACCACGTCAGGCAGCCAGGCGCTATGAGTATGCAAAAAGGATCCACCGTTACTACTCAGCAATAAAAGCGAGTAAACAGCAAAGGGCTAATGAGCAGAAAACAGCGATGAACTAAAAAGCCTTCTCGCAAGAGAAGGCTTTTATTTTTCAAAAATCTACAGATTCAATACCTGGGTAATAATCTGCATCACTGTCGAAATGGAAAAGAAGATACCCTCTTTCCTGATTCATCCGAATGAGATTTTTACGCAATAGTCTTGATACGCCACCTCTCTTTAGCGCCAGAATATGCCGTTTAAAATCATACATTCTGATTACACAACCATACGGTGTATCGTGAATCCACTCATTATAACCATCGTAAGAATGGTTATTAGATGAGAGCACCTGAAGTACCCTGATGTCACTTTCTTCCATATGACTAATACTGATACATACGCCGGAAAACTCGAACATATAGATTCTGCCTGTGTTATCAGATGAGATAACCCGGGTAAAACTCACCCGGGCTCTATTGCTATTTACCCTTTAAACGCCCGGAACTGTTCAGCAATAAGCCACAATGCTTTATTCAGTTTTACGTCGCCATCGATTCCCTGTACGGGTCGTGTTGTCGTTCTCTTTCCTTTCTGGGTGCGACCAGGCAATCCACCTTTTATCATATTTTCCTGAACACGTTGATATGTTGTCCAGATATCATCCTGTTTATCTTCATAACGACGTGGGTGAATGATTTGTTCAATACTCACAGGCGCTTTAGTTTCGTCATCATACTTATATGTCAGAGCAGCCAGGCCAAAAAGTCGTTGCTCTTCTTTTGTTAAGGTAATGGATTTCATCACATCAACACTTTCCGCGACTTTATCAAAAATACCAAGAACCTCATAAGCACCTTCGATAACCTGCCCGACAACGTCACCTTTATGAGGCACGCGGATTTCTCCGAAGGATGTTCCGCATACAAGACCATTGGTACACACAAAACGAAACATCCCTGGGATCATTTGGTAGCTTGATGACCCATCATGAGAGTTAAGCAGAATAATTTCGGGTACTTCTTTTCCTTTGCTTCCGCCTTCCCGGCGTAAACGTACCATGTGTTTTGTATGTCCCCGTTTATCCTCGTCCCTTACTCTTGACTGACAAGCAAAGAACGGTTGAAAACCTTCATCCCTTAATTTATCCAGCAATGTGATTGTTGGGATATAGGTGTAACGTTCACTACGGGAGTTGTGTTTTTCTTCAGAAAAAATAGAAGGCACGACCTGGATCAGTTCATCGTTTGTTAACGGACGTTCCTGGCGAATTGAATTAGTACGACCAAAACGAGAAGCCAAACGCATAATAATCTCCTTATCTATTTTCAGTTACTGTTTAATAAAAAAGTGCCAAAAAATAACTTCTGGTGATTTGGCATTAACGATTTCCAGCTTTTAAAACCATCACCCGTTGAGTTGCCGGGGCCGCGGTTTTGACGTTTTGCGGGGACCTGCTGAACCTGCCCCCTGGTTGTTACCTTCACCCGTTTGAGAGCCGTTCGCCGCAAGGGCGTAAACGAGCACGGCCCGACGCAGATGTCCGGGGTGAGCGGGAAATTTTTTTCGGTCTAATGAAGCGCAGCGGAATGGCCGGGAAAAATTTATTGCGAAAGGCAGAGCCGTCCCTGGACAGCCAGGCGGGTTGTGCTTGTCTCAGCCCCGGCGAAAGGACTCAAATGGGTGATACGGCACCAGGGCGGATATGAGCAGGAACCCGCCGCAACGACGGAACGCGCGGGCGCGAAACGGCGTTGCCCTTCAGAGTGACGGCAGCTGTATCGCCGGCACGGTGAAAGCGGCGTGGCCGGAACGGCCGCAGCAAGCGCGCCGTTGACCTCAGCCATCAGACCCTAGCCGTATGGCCCGAAACCCGAAGGGGTTCGGCGGAGCCCGGCAGGTGCGCAGCAGCTGCCCTGGCGGAGTGGGGCTCGACGACTGAGCAGCGCAGCTGATCAGGAGCCGAAGGGGGCCAGATGTTATTAACAGACAGGAAAAAGGGGCTACCGGCGAACCGGTAACCCCTTCATAAAGGCGCTTCAGGCATGTCAAACCAACTCAGCCCTGAAAAGGCGGGGCTTCCCGACCCTGTACACGATTCTGTGTAAATGCCTTTTCTCAGAAGTGACCGTCCAGGCGGTCACCGAACTCGATAATAAAGCGGCTCATTGCCATACGCCAGTCCCTCAGCGGCATCGTCCATTTCTGTGAGGCCGCCTGGATTGCCAGCCACACCACCTTTTTCACCGCGTCGTCCGTCGGGAACACCTTACGCTTTTTGATAGCATGCCGGATCACGCTGTTCAGTGATTCTATGGCGTTGGTGGTGTAGATGACTTTGCGGATGTCTGCCGGGTAAGCGAAGAACGTCGCCAGGTTGGCCCAGTTTGCCTGCCAGCTTCGGCTTATCTGCGGATAGCGGCTGTCCCAGGCTGCGGCGAACGCTTCCAGCGCCTGCTGGCCTGCTTCTTCCGTCGGTGCCTGGTAAATCGCTTTCAGGTCGCGGGTGACGGCTTTGTAGTCCTTCCAGGAGACGAACCGCAGGCTGTTGCGCACCATATGCACGATGCACAGCTGGATGCGGGCCTCCGGATACACCGCGTTGATGGCGTCCGGGAAACCTTTCAGGCCGTCAACGCAGGCAATGAGGATATCGTTCAGGCCACGATTCTTCAATTCTGTCAGCACATTCAGCCAGAACTTCGCCCCTTCATTTTCGGCCAGCCACATCCCCAGCAACTCTTTCTGGCCTTCGATATTAATGCCCAGCGCCAGGAACACTGATTTATTGATGACACGACTATCCTGTCGGACTTTCAGGACGATACAGTCAAGATAAACAATGGGATAGACTGCATCCAGCGGACGATTTTGCCATTCGACAACCTGCTCCATGACCGCATCGGTGACCTTTGAGACCAGCGCGGGTGAGACATCCGCGTCATACAACTCTTTGAACGCGGCGGCGATCTCGCGTGTGGTCATCCCTTTGGCATACAACGATAAAATCTGGTTATCCATGCCGGTAATGCGGGTCTGGTTTTTCTTCACCAGTTGGGGTTCGAAGGAGCCATCACGATCGCGTGGGGTACGTAGTTCCAGAGGGCCATCGCCGGTGGTAACGGTCTTTGTGGAATAGCCGTTACGGGAATTAGCCCCCAGTTTGGGCTGATTTTTATCGTAGCCCAGATGGTGGGACATTTCGGCGTTGAGAGCCGCCTCAACGCTGATTTTCTTCAGCAGGCGATCGAACTGGTTGAGATCGTCAGGGGTTTTGAGATTTTTGGCCAGTTCGTTAGCCAGAGCCTGCAACTGTTTTTCGTCCATAAATTAACCTGCTTTTGATGTTGGATTGAACATATCAAAATCAGGCAATTACACAAATTTATGTACAGACTCGGCTTCCCCCGCCTCCAGGTTGCTACTTACCGTTGGATTCGTAAGCCAGAATTGCAGCGACCTCCCGTTGTCCGTCCTTCAGGCGAATTTCGCAAAGCGATTTTCGCGTCAGGTAAGTGAATATCAGCAGTGTGAGACACACTATCAGTACGCACCAGATAACGGTACTTCGCGGCAGTTTCACGGTTTACTCCTCCTGTGTAAGTTCACACAGATATTGCAATTGCCTCAGAACACTAAAGGAGGGATTGCCAGATGTTGATGCAGCATATCGGTGTCGGCTATTTTGGGTATTACCGAGCAACTGCTTATGCGATGAAACACTCTCTTATGCCCGAGATTGCGAAGTTAAGAATGAAGGCTCTGAACTTCTGGGATAAGCACGGGATCCGTGCCGCAACTGATGCTTTTGACGTATCAACGCGAACACTCTACTGGTGGCGCCGGTTACTGCGCACCGGTGGTCCAGAAGCACTAATTCCAAGAAGCAAAGCCCCTCTGGTTCGCCGTTCAAGGCACTGGCATCCTGATGTACTCAAGGAGATCAGGCGTCTGAGAACTGAGTTACCCAATCTCGGCAAAGAGCAGATTTTTGTCAGGCTGAAACCATGGTGTGAAGCGCGGCATTTTACCTGTCCCAGCACGTCAACCATTGGAAGAATCATTGCTGGTGCTCACGATAAAATGCGGATGATCCCCGTACGCCTCAGCGCCAGGGGCAAAGCCCGGTTGATAAAAAAACGCTCAGTGAAGCCCAGAAGACCAAAACAATACCGCCCGGTAAAAACAGGCGAACTCATAGGGATGGACGCGATTGAACTCAGGATGGGGGACCTACGCCGCTATATCATTACCATGATCGACGAGCACAGCGACTATGCGCTGGCCCTGGCGGTCCCTTCACTCAACAGCGATATTACCAGCCATTTCTTCAGCAAGGCCACAAAGCTCTTTCCTGTCGCTATCAGACAAGTTGTCACTGACAACGGTAAGGAGTTCCTCGGTAACTTTGATAAAACGCTACAGGAAGCCTCGATTAAACACATCTGGACCTATCCGTACACACCGAAAATGAATGCGACCTGTGAGCGATTTAACCGGACACTTAGAGAACAATTTATTGAATTCAATGAATTGTTGCTTTTTGAGGACCTGAATTTGTTTAATCAAAGAATGGCTGAATATCTGGTGCTGTATAACAGCAAAAGGCCACATAAATCACTCGAACTGATGACGCCAGTGGACTATATTTTACGTGAGAGTAAAAATTGCAATATGTGGTGGACCCATACAAGCAGAAGTGTCACCATCGGTGCGAAACAGAGATGTCATGCTTTGGTTCAGAGAATGCGTTTGACCGCCTCGCTATATACTTCCGAGCGTTCTCTTTTCCCAACAGAAATCACGAAAACGACAACTTTCTCGTCTATAACCTGGTATACAAGGCGATAGCCTGAAGACCGGAGCTTAATCTTGTAACAATCAGGCATACCACGGAGCTTGTTTGCTTCAATCCGGGGTGACTCAAGTACTTCAACCAGCTTCTTTTTCAACTGTTCACGTACCGTCGAGCCCAGCTTTCGCCATTCCTTTAGTGCCCGCTCGTCAAAATCCAGAAAATACGCCATCAGAGTTCATCCAGCGTCACACGTACTGGCTTAGGATTACAAAGTCGTTCTTTCACTATCTCCACAAGTTCAGCATCTTCATCACTCAGGAGTGTCTGTTTGAACGGCAAGCGTTCATTGTCAGCGATATACTCGAGCATGAGACGAAGCGCTTCAGAAGGAGTTACGCCCATTTTTTCAAGCGCGGCGTAAGAACGCGCTTTAAGTTCATCGTCAATACGTAGGTTAATGCTACCCATGTCTTACACCCCTTGTAATTACAAATGTCATTACAAGTATCGCACTACAACATGCTTAGGGCAAGTCACGAAGTAAGTCAGAAAGTAGTCGTAAGAACGGTGATCACTGTCCGCTTTGTGCCAGAAGTGGACGGCAGGATTTGTTGAACATTTCAGACAAAACCAAACTCAAAACAACTATTGAAATCAAGCCAGCATAGCGGATACATTACGCACGTTGTTACTTTGTATCATCAGGATGCCGTTAACTGTGTTTATCAGCCGTGAAGTCATTTCCAGAATCGTGCTTATCATCATGGCTGTTGCCGTGCTGAGCAGTTCGTTTATGGCAAAGCCACAGGCTGCATACAGCGTTCAGGAAACAACGTCCATCAGTGACCATCAACACGACAGCGATGAACCACTGAATGAGCACGATCCATTGTTGTTTCACTCCCACGGTAGCGTGCATCACCTCAATGCCGATCATTCCCACGATCTGAATAAACTCTTTGCTCTGCCTACTCTGCACGCATGGAATCCGGGCATGCGGGTGATATATGCGTTGAGTTCAGAACAAATACTGCAAATGCCGCAGTCCACCCCCGAACGCCCTCCGAGAATCCTGTCTGCGTAATAACTTCTGCTAATTCGTTATTATTCAACATGTAAGGATTTTTATGTATACCAGCCTTGATACACAAGGCCGGTTGAGCGCTCGCCTGCTTTCAGCTCAGGCGCGTTCGGCTTGTCTGTTTTTCCTGTTGTTACTGCTTTTCTACAGCCAGGGCGCGTATGCGCACGGCGTGGCGGAAGGCGACAAAGGGTACATCCAGGAAATCACCGGGGTGAACATCATCCCGTTTATCTACCTTGGCGCGAAGCACATGGTGACCGGTTACGATCATCTGCTGTTTCTGTTCGGGGTGATTTTCTTTCTCTACAAAATGCGTGATATCGGGCTGTACGTTAGCCTGTTCGCTATCGGGCATTCAACGACGCTGCTCATCGGCACCTTCTTTGATATCAGCGTCAGTGCTTACCTTATTGACGCCATTATCGGGCTGTCCGTGGTCTATAAAGCGCTTGATAACCTCGGGGCATTCCAGCGCTGGTTTGGCGTTCAGCCCAACACGAAGCTTGCGACGCTCATCTTTGGATTCTTCCACGGTTTTGGTCTGGCAACCAAAATCCAGGAATTCGAAATCTCTCCCGATGGCCTGTTTGTCAACCTGATTGCCTTCAACATTGGCGTTGAGATCGGCCAGCTGCTCGCGCTGAGCGCCATCCTGATCGTTATGAGCTACTGGCGGCAAACGGCGAGCTTTTTCCGACACGCTTATACCGCCAATGTGGTGATGATGAGCGCGGGATTTCTGTTAATGAGTTACCAGCTTTGTGGCTACATTTTAGCCTGAGGGAGACAAAACAATGTACAACACTGATTTACCAACACGCGCAGAATTACCTTCTGCCATCAAACTGATGCAGTCCACTATCCTCGCCGCCATCGTGGCGCTGACGCTGCTGATCACCGTCGTCATGCCTTCGGAATACGGCATTGATCCTACTGGCGTGGGTCGTTTACTGGGGCTTAAGCAGATGGGAGAAATCAAAACGCAGCTTGCCGAAGAAGCTGATGCCGATAATCAGGCCAGCGCTGTTCAGCAAGGACAGCTGGCTGCGCCAGTTAATGAGCGACCGATCCCGGATAATCCTCCGGCAATAACGCAGAACACCTACCCGGAGCTGAGCGTTCCGGCGACCACGCGCGCGCCGGAAGTACCATCGGCTGGCTCGCAACGTCATCAGATGCTCATCACCCTGAAGCCTAACGAAGCTGCTGAAGTTAAACTGGAAATGCGCAAAGATGCCCGCGTGACCTATCAGTGGACAAGTTCCGGACCGGTAAACGTGGATGCGCACGGCGATCCGGTCAACGCCCCGAAAGGCTTCTACCATGGCTATGGTAAAGCCCGGCAGATCACATCCGGAGACGGCGTTTTACAGGCCGCGTTCGAGGGTAAACATGGCTGGTTCTGGCGAAATCGTGGTTCTGAGACCATCACGATCCAGCTTGATACAACCGGCGACTACCTGAACATCAAACGGGTTATCTGATAAATCAGGGGCAGGATAACCTGCCCCTTTTCACACAGCTGACAGCCCGGTCAGGCGGAGTATCAGCCCGGCGAGAGCCGCCATGGCAATAACGTGCGTAACCTTCCATTTTAATCTGAAAAGCGCAAACGCAGCGGCGACAGCAATCAGGGCGGCAGGGATATCGATCCCTCCCTTTGCGCCTTCCGGCCATACGGTATGCCAGATAAAAAACAGCCCCAGATTAACAATGACGCCCACTACGGCCGCTGTGATGGCGGTTAAAGGTGCCGTGAAACCCGCCTTGTTGTGGGTCGTTTCGATAAACGGCCCGCCTGCCAGCACGAAAATGAAGGACGGGAGAAAGGTAAACCAGGTCACCATGCAGGCGGCAACGGCGCCGCCGACAAACAGCATATCCGCGCCAAAAACGGCATGGGTATACCCGCCCACAAATCCGACAAACGTGACCACCATAATCAGCGGGCCGGGCGTGGTTTCTCCCAGCGCCAGCCCGTCCATCATCTGCCCGGCAGTCAGTCAGCCAAAATTGACGACAGCACCCTGATAAACGTATGGCAGGACGGCGTAGGCCCCACCGAAGGTAAGGAGCGCAGCCTTGGTAAAGAACCAGCCCATCTGCGTCACCGGATGCGCCCAGCCCAGCCCCAGCGTCAGCACCGTCATGGGAATAAGCCAGAGCAGTGCACCCGCTGCCACAATCCTTAACAGTTTCGCCCAGCTGAACAGGGCATGCGCCGGTACGGGCGTATGATCGTCAATAACCGCAGCATCAACGGCGGCTTTCTCCTGTTTGTTATGCCCGCTGCCGCTGTGAAATTTTTCCGGCGCGATGCGTCCGCCGATAAAGCCAGTTATCGCTGCTGAAATAACGATGACGGGAAAAGGAACGTTCAGGGCGAAAACGGCCACAAAAGCCGCAGCAGCTATGGCCCAGTGGGCACCGTGTTTCAGCGCACGGGAGCCGATGCGATGCGCCGCCTGCAGCACGATTGCCGCCACGGCGGGTTTAATGCCGTAAAAGATACCGGCAATAATGGCAACGTCTCCCCAGGCGATATAGATCCACGACAACGCGATAAGAATAAAAAGTGAGGGAAGGATAAATAACAAACCCGCTATCACTCCGCCCAAGGTCCTGTGCATCAGCCAGCCAATGTAGGTGGCAAGTTGCTGAGCTTCCGGACCGGGCAGCACCATACAGAAATTGAGTGCGTGGAGAAAACGGGACTCGGAAATCCAGCGCCGGTTCTCGACCAGTTCCTGATGCATGATCGCAATCTGTCCGGCAGGACCGCCAAAGCTGATAAAACCCAGCTTCATCCAGAACCAGAACGCCTCCTTCAGGGGGACCGGCTTGGGCTTAACGTTTTCCTCTGCCAGCGTCAGCAACTCCGTTTTGTTCATCATGGCCGGACCTCATTTCAAACGTCGTTAACAGACCGTCAAACAGCGAACAGGCCGCTGTGAGTAATGTGTCATCATCCGTAATGCTTTCACGCAATCCTGCCAGTACACTTTCAACGCCAGCGGCTTCGGGGGGCTGAACCCCGCCAACATCAAGGTAATGCACAAGCATCCCCAGACCATTCAGGGCATCCCCCGTCAGCCCGAAGCGGACCATCAGCACTTCAAAGGTCACACGATTGTCGATGTGGCTGAAGGTCGCGCCATCAAAATCAAACCCCACCGCCTCTTCCGGGCAATCGTTGCCATCCTTAAGCCAGAGAAACTGCGCATCCTGGTCGATAAAACGCCGTATAAGCCAGGCGCTGGCAAGCCTGTCAATCCATGGCCGGCGACGCGTAGCCCAGATCCTGTTATGAAAATCCTCAGGCTTCAGCCGTGTCAGCAAGCCACTGACGGCATGAGGCTCTCCGGGAGAGATGAACCTGTTAATGCCAGCTTCCAGTTCTGACAAGGCAAAAATGGCCTGCGCCTGCGCTTCACCAGGAAAGAAATCAATCGCCACAATCCGATCCAGCTCGCGACGAAGTTTTCTTACCATCTTCAGTTGGCTGACCGCGGTTTCCTCATTAAGGTCGTTTTTACAAACCTGAAGGCTCTCCATCAGGATCAGGTACTGCTGAGAGCGATCGAATAACGGGCGAATTTTCTCTTCGTCGGAAGTCTCTGCGTCAAAAACAAAGGCCGTTCCTCCCTCACCGCTGATTTCACGACTCATCTCGTTAAAAATCTCATGGCTCTGTTGCGCTTCAGGCAACAGATAAACGCCGTCGCGCAGCATGGCGGCACCGGTATTTTTTAATGCCCGCCAGACACGCATACGTAATGTGGCCTGCTCAGTGGGCAGTGTCAGAATAAGGATATGTAGTTTCATAGTGTAGAGATTAATACATATGGTAGAGATTGCTACATATTTTCAGTCTTTCTAACCGTACATATCGCTATCTTTTTATGGTGCTCATAATTGCTCTTATCGGTACCGGTCTTGCTACCGTTGCACTGGGCCTGCTGGCGGGCGACAGGGCAGGGGGAGTCGGGAACGGCGCTGGCAATGAAGATGCTTGCTTATATTCTGGTCGCCCCGGTCGCTGATGCATTATGCGGGCCTTTTTATTCATATCGCCAATACAAGACTTTACATTCCAGCCCTTACATCCTCCCCGGGGGGATGCTAATCTTTTTATACCGTTGTCATTGTCTATTGAGGAAAGCAATCAGCGATGTACCCGATGTTTAAACGTTCGCCCCGTTATGTTCTGATGATCGTCATCATGGCCATTGGCATGATGATGTCGTCGATGGTGACGTTTGCGTCGCACGGTACAAACGGCCTGACAGGCTACGAGATGAATCTGCATGACGCAGAAGTCACCATGTCAATGCAGGATCACTCTCACGATTCGGATATCCCTCAGTCTGGCCACGCAGGCCATCATCAGACAGACCATTTCCATGAAACCCCTGAGCAGCCGCCCTCTGTAGAGATTTCCCTCTCTCCTGTAACAGACAGATGGTTGCCGCTTGCCGATCTTCGTAGCCCGGTTAAGGCCACGGACATCATTTACCGTCCTCCCAGCATCCGCCAGATCTGATCGCTGTTACCGGCAGTTTTTGCTGCCCGGCTTTAATCAACTTCAGATTTAGCGGAGAGGCTATGTATAAAGACTCTATCCAGGCGCGTCGAGAGATTGCGCGTAATTTCACTGCACTCAATTATCGTGTTGATCCCCTGCACTGGCAGACGCTCTGCATGGGCGTTAATCGCGACCTTCAGGCCAAAAAAATGCGTCCGAATGTCCCGGTTCCTTCACGGCGTAAAGTCATTCCGTTCCTGAAAATGATGCATCAGGAAACGGGCTCGATGCTCAAAGCGATCCTTGCCTTTGGCTTTGATGGCCCCTGGACATCCAGCGGCGGTTCATTTCGCCTGGCGCGAGAAATTGGGTTCGACATCGCCCACTATGCGAAAAACATTCACCACAAAAACGGGAAAGTCACCTTCCTGGAAATTGGTGCCGCCTGGGCGGGTTTTCGCGCTGAGGAATGTGCCGGCCATCAGGCGACGATTTCCGGGCTTTCCGGGGAGTTCAGGGAGCAACTTGGGGAAAGCGTATTCCTGCACTTCACTAATCTCACACCGTGGCATGCATCGCTGCCAAAAGGCGTGACTGAGCATCCTTACGTGACAGCAGCCGGGCTGGGAGCGCTGGAAAACAGAGGTGTTCAGGCAGGTGAGGTCGATATTATCTACTCCCAGGCAGCGGCCTATTTCGAACAGGATTACACGGCTTTCCTTCGCAGCGCTGCACGCCTGCTGAAAGAGGATGGCGTCCTGATCTTCAACCATGACCCTGTTCTGGCGAGCGCGATGGATGAAGTCGCCTGGGAGCACGGACTGCGGCTGGTCAGACGTAAGCAAATGGGAGGAATGAATGGCGCGATTGCCCGTTATCACCGGCTTCGTTCGTCCCCGGTAAGTCAGATGGTCTTCCCCGGCGTAAAGCGGGCAGAGGATGAAGAAGTGGTCTGTGAATCACTGGTTATGTCGGCGCTTCGTCGCAACGTAGAGGTGTAACGCCCGATATGTTGA
Organism: Enterobacter sp. CPE_E890; assembly: GCF_046521475.1. Lineage (NCBI taxonomy): Bacteria > Pseudomonadati > Pseudomonadota > Gammaproteobacteria > Enterobacterales > Enterobacteriaceae > Enterobacter > Enterobacter sp. CPE_E890. The sequence goes on from NZ_JBKFZW010000003.1 coordinate 108,172, forward strand.
CGCGCAGACATTTTCTCACCACCACAGGAGCGTTGCTGATGACAACATTACTGCCGGGGGAAACCCTGGCAGCCTCTCTGGCTGAAAAAGTCAGTGAAACATGGCAAAAAATAAACACCCGCCGCAATCAACAAGAGGCGATAACGCCGGGCTGGGTTTTGCAGTCGCTCGGGCTTAAACCTGGCTCAACTGAACTGCGAAGAGCCATTTTTGAGCTGGTCAGGCGGATACCCTATCAGCTCGGTGCATGGAATGGCGAAAGCATGAGTCTGTTTCAGCAGGGCTTTGGCGACTGCCGTCATAAAGCCGCTGCTGCCGAACGACTGCTGACCGATGGTGGCATTACGGCAAAGCGAAAGCTGGTGCGGTTTGACTGGGCTGATTTGCCTGTACCTGCGGATATTCTGGCAATTTTGCCGCAAACACAGGGATTTCATGACACTGTGGCTTTTGAGCTACAGGGCAAAACATACCTGTTTGATGCCACCTGGGATATGGCCTTGCGCGGAGCGGGTTTCCCGGTGATGCCTTCCTGGGATGGCAACTCTGATACCTGGCCGGTGACTTCCCGGATGTCGACGCAGCAAACCGTACTAATGCCGCAGCCAGGGCAGGACATTTACAGCACTAACCAGATGAGCTGGCCGCAGCGCGAGAAAACCATGGCGTTTAATCAGGCACTGAATAACTGGCTGGAGGTCATTCGGGCTAACCGTGATGACTGGTGCACCATTATCCATAGTGATATTGAAGCCACCCGGTTGAGCCTGAAAACCTGTCTGGGACAACTGAGTTAATTCCCTTCTCGTCAGGAGGGGCTGCGCAGGGAAGCGGCGATAACACCTTCGACACTTTTTATGCTGCTTCAGGTATAACGCTGGGATACCTGAAGCTTTTTTATTTAACATCCAAGATAACAGACGAATCAGTATCCTCCTCACCCGGATAAAGCTTGTCATTTTTTTCAGGTCCCTCTATGCTTTGAATATCCCCCTGGGGGGGATGTGATTTCAAACCAAGAGATTTCCTGATGCTCAACATTCTTTCTAATCGTACCTATCGCCACCTGTTTATGGCACAGGTTATCGCCCTTATTGGCACCGGTCTGGCGACCGTTGCGTTAGGGTTACTGGCCTACGATCTCGCAGGTGACAGAGCCGGGGCAGTGCTGGGTACCGCGCTGGCTATCAAAATGAGCGCCTATATTCTTGTTGCGCCCGTGGCGGCGGCTTTTGCCGATAAATTCCCGCGTCGCACCATGCTGGTAACACTGGACCTGGTTCGCGCTCTCGTGGCTATCACGCTGCCTTTTGTCACCCAGATATGGGAAATCTACATCCTGATCTTCATTCTTCAGGCTGCCTCGGCGGCGTTTACGCCTACTTTCCAGGCAACTATCCCGGATATTCTTCCTGACGAACGTGAATATACCCGGGCGCTGTCTCTGTCACGTCTGGCCTACGATCTTGAAAGCGTCATCAGCCCTATGCTGGCGGCTGCACTGCTGACGGTCATGAGTTTCCACAACCTGTTTGCCGGTACGGCAGTCGGGTTCCTTGCTTCAGCAGCTCTGGTTGTTTCCGTGACACTGCCGAAGATGAAAGCGTTAACGGTCAAACGCAGCATCTATGACAAAACTACACGAGGTATGCGCATCTTCCTGAAAACGCCCAGACTGCGCGGCCTGCTGGCACTCAACATGGCCGTAGCGGCAGCGAGTGCAATGGTTATCGTCAACACCGTCGTTCTGGTTCAGGCGGACTTTGGTTTCTCACAGCGGTCTACCGCTATTGCGCTGGCCTTCTTCGGCGTGGGGTCCATGGTATCGGCCCTGGTTCTCCCCAGACTCCTCGACAACATGAGCGACCGTATGCCGATGCTTGCAGGTACGGCGCTTTTAGTCATTGGCCTGGGGTCAGGCATTTTCCTGAAGGATTACATCACGCTGGTTGTGCTCTGGGCACTGCTGGGGGTGGGCTATTCACTTTCTCAGACACCGGGTGGTCGCCTGCTGCGCCGTTCGTCAACAGCGGAAGACAGACCGGCGCTGTTTGCCGCCCAGTTTGCACTGTCACATTCATGCTGGCTGGTGACTTATCCGCTGGCCGGATGGGTTGGTGCGGCATGGGGGACACAGGCTTCATTCATCGCCCTGACTGTTGTGGCAACATTGTCGCTGGTCACCGCCGTACTTATCTGGCGTCCTGAGCATGAAGTGTACGCTCAGGTTCACAGCCACAAAGACCCGGAAACAAACAACGAATCGACCCATGAGCATGATTTCGTCATTGACGATGAACATCCGTCCTGGCCGAAGAAAGAGAAGTAATTTCCCAAAAAAAGACAACGTATCAGGAGAGGATAAGCCGATAAAAAGTGTGACCATGGCGTTGATACACATTATCTTATCCCTTCCACCTGGAGAGGATAAACCATGACCGTTCATGCATCACACCCTGACATTATTAAAAGACTTAAACGTGCCGCAGGGCACCTGAAAAGTACCATCCAGATGCTCGAAGATGAGAAAGCATGTCTGGATATCGCCCAGCAACTGCACGCTGTGGAAAAGGCGATAACGAATGCGAAGCGTACCTTAATTCATGACCATCTGGATCACTGCCTGGAGGATGCCCTTCATGCTGACCACACGGAGTCTGATAAGACGCTTAGCGAATTTAAAGAGATAACTAAATATCTTTAAGGCAAGCGAAACATGACTGATTTTTCCACTCTTTTACAGCAAGGCGTGGCCAATGCCTGGCTGTTCATCCCCAGCGCTATTTTGCTCGGTGCGCTTCACGGACTGGAGCCAGGGCATTCCAAAACGATGATGGCCGCCTTTATTGTGGCCATCCGGGGAACGGTCAAGCAAGCGGTATTACTGGGGCTTGCCGCGACAATTTCTCATACGTCTGTTGTCTGGCTCATTGCGTTCGGCGGAATGTATATCAGTCAGAAATTCACTGCTGAATCAGCCGAACCCTGGTTTCAGCTGATTTCCGCCGTCATCATTCTCGGTACGGCGGCATGGATGTTCTGGCGAACCTGGCGCGGCGAAAAGCTGTGGAAGATGGAGCAGGAAGAGGAACACAGCCACGGTCATCACGATCATGACGAAACCCGCATCATCGATACGGGCCATGGCAGCGTTGAACTCTCGATTTTCGAAGAAGGACAACCCCCTCACTGGCGTTTACGCTCGCTCAGCGGCAAGAAATGGGAAGCTCGCGACATTTCTCTGGTGACCAACCGTGGTCCAGGGACATTTTCACAGGTATTTGATTTCGTCGAAAAAGACGGGTTTATGGAATCGGCCCTGGCGATCCCGGAGCCACACAGCTTTGATGTTCGCCTGTCTTTAGGCCATCGCGGCCATGTGCATGATTATGATGTGGAATTCCGTGAACATGAACACGACCACGATCATTCCTCGCTGGAAGGTCTGGATGTTAATTCTCGCGAATATCAGGATGCTCACGAAAAAGCGCATGCGAACGACATCAAAAAACGTTTTGCGAATCGCAGCGTAACCACCGGACAAATAATCCTGTTCGGCCTGACCGGCGGCCTTATTCCTTGCCCGGCAGCCATTACCGTTTTGCTGCTCTGCATCCAGGTGAAGGAATTTACGCTCGGTGCCGCGCTGGTACTGTGTTTCAGCATCGGTTTAGCGATCACGCTGGTTTCAGTGGGCGCAGCGGCGGCTTTCAGCGTTCGTCAGGCAACCAAACGCTGGAGTGGCCTGGATACGCTGGCGCGGCGGGCTCCATACTTCTCAAGCGTACTGATTGCACTTGTCGGCATTTACATGGGCTATCACGGCTGGATCGGCGTAACGAGCTGATTTTCTCCTGTATGAATCTCACGCCTGAACCCACCAACCGGTGGGTTTTATATTTCTGAAGCCCATCATATTTTTATCCCCCTGCCGGGGATAGGAATTGAGCTTTTATAGCCGCTCATTTATCATCGACAATATCCCCCATGGGGGATGTAAAATTATAAATGGAATCTGCTATGCAAAAACAATATTTCAGTCAGTTCGTCACCGGAGTGTTACTCACTTCGTTCATCGCCATTCCTGCTCTGGCAGCGCAAGGTGGCTTCTCCGCAGAGAAAGAGCCTGTCGTCACTGAGCACATGTATGCCGGTCATAAAGTTCAGCAGGAGAATAGTCAAAGCCGGATTCAGATCGTATCGTCAATGCACGAAGGGGCGTGGATCACACTGGAAGGCAATGTTGTCAGCCAGCAGCAGGACGAGTGGTATACGTTCCGCGACCCAACCGGTACCATCAAAGTCCGCATCCCGCAGAAAGTCTGGAACGGGCAGCACTTCGATGCTCAGGACCTGGTACGGGTCAGTGGACCGGTAAGCCATGAAAATGATGGTTCAATTTTATATGTTGCAGTTATCAGCAAACCCTAAAACACAATTCTGACGGGCTATGTTTTTTTATATATATAGTTCGTCAACCAAACGTCCGCTTCTCGCTCTTAGCGGACATTAGCATAGGCTATTTACCATAACGCCGCATTACGCGTACCGCTCAGACGGCCTGAGCGCGTTTCTGACGTGTCCCCGTTAAAAACAGTAACAAACCACCCGAAAATGCACGCCAGAAACGCTACGTAAGAATCTATCCTATGACTGGATATGCACTCAACTGAATAACGCCTGGTTTCAGTCCATTTTATCGGGATCAGCCTTCTTTCTGGGTAATTTAGGGGGCTTCACTTGCTGATTACTTTGCGTTCGGCGCGTAAGCCAGGGATGGTCAGCTTTAGGTTTTACGTAGAATTTTGAGCGTAAATCAAAACGGGCATTATCCACACGTTCATGGACACTTTTTTCATCATCCAGTGGTATAGGCTCCGGGCCATCAACATATTTTTCCCATCCCAACGCTTTCCCATCATACAGAACCTTAATTTCACCGTTAAAGCTTTCGCATACCGTGACAACCGAATGCCGAAGTCGATATCCCCGGCCTTCACTGCGAATCTGAAACGCACTGCTTTTGTACTGGAAAGTGAGATTTTTGGAGAGAACGCGCTTCGCCTGGAGGCTGAAGATATAACCCAGTTCCTCTTCAGAATGGTGTACATCAAGATGGGCGTTATCAGCAATACGAGGCGGCGTAGCAAACCGGTTGTTATAGGCTTCAATAAAGGTCGGCAACCATGCGTTTGCTGTTTCAATATCACTGATACCCTGAAGCCGCATTTCTTTGACCAGCCTGTCCTGCAGTGTCTGATTGGCACGCTCTACCCGCCCTTTTGCCTGCGGGCTGTTGGCATGGATTGGCTCGATGCCCAGTGTCTTTATCGCACGTGTGAACTGAGTCAACTCTCCTTCCCGCTCCGGGTTATTTACTCTGAATATACTGTGTCTGTCAGAATAGAGAGCCAGTGGTACGCCATGATCATTAAGGTAACCCCGGAGGGTTTCCATGTAAGCCCGGGTTGTTTCTGCAGGAGCGAATCGTAGCGCCATCAGAGCGCTGGTAGCATCATCGATAAAGACTATCAGTGTGCATTTGGGGCCCCGACCTTCAAACCAGTCATGAGGCGAGCCATCAATCTGGATGAGTTCACCGTAGGATGGGCGCCGCATCCGGCGCTGATAAATTCGGGCAAACTTACGACGACGTTCGCGCCATATGCCCTCCTCTACCATCCACTTCCTGAGAGTTTCAATGGATAAACACAAGCCGTGTATCTCGCGCAATTTTTCGCACGCAAGCGTAGGTCCAAAATCAGCGTAGCGGCCTTTGAGGAGTGAAATTACTGTTGCTCTGAATTCGGTAGAAAAGGAATTATTGGGACGCTTTCCACGTCGGCGGGAAACTAGACCAGAAGGCCCTTCATTTCTATACCGTTGCACCAGACGTTTAACCTGCCGAATAGAAATGCCAATGCGTGCCGCAGCTTGTTCCTGAGTAATATGGCGATTAAGTGACTCCTGAATAATGTGAAGTCGGTCGAGTTCCTTATGACTCATCGTAACAGTCTCTTTGATCATGAAAAATCCCCCAGAGAATTGTCTGGGGACATTTTAGAATGGTTCAAAGGGGACATTACAGCTTGGTGTTAACAGGACCCATACAACTCCTTGCCTTGCGGCATCTAAGAGGCTATCCTGATGTTGTCTAGGCATACAGGTGGCCTCGTGGTGTACTGACCCCAAAAAGTTGGACAGAATAAACGAGGCTTGACGATAAGAGTTCGCAGAAATGCGAGCTCTTTTTTGTTTTTAGGTGTGGATGAATTAACGTTTAAGTAGTCGAATTATCCATATTATTCACTACCTACACTACTGTTCACTCATTTTCAATGCTGTTGTAGGGCTTGCTCGCAAAACCTTTGGGAATCACTGAAAAGGCTAGAAATATGATCTATGCCTATCATTGTAGCCAAGGACATATCGATTTGCTCGTTATGTCCTCTGTCGGATCGCATTACTTTTATAGTCATCTAACCCATTATTTCAACAGGATTTTCAACCATATTTTCGACCAAGGTTTCCACTGCGGCATAAAGGTCTACGTCTGCTTCGGGTGCATGAATCGATACAACCAGACTGTATTTAGCTTCAGAATCAAATCGTTGCAAAGCGCCTCTGGTTCTCCACCAACCTTGTGCAGGATAAACAGCCAAATAACCACAACTAGCAAGCTCTGCTGCTGCCCCCCGCCATATATCCTGATGCAACGACCCTTTATGTCGTTGAGTAGCACCTAATGACCAGTTATCATCGTTACCGGTAGTCCCATGCTCACTCTCTTCAGACTCAGCTGCTGCATTGATGCGAGTTTTAAATTCGTCTAAAGATTCTGTTTGTCTTTTCATCGCAAAGCGTAGACGGTGGGATGGGTAATGATATCTTGATGAACTCCCCCGTGCTGAAGGGTTAGGTTCGATGAAATAAGACAATGTAACCCTGAGCTCTACCTGCGTATCCTGTAACTCCTGGAGCTGTTCCAGTGGCCAAGGTAGCGCATGTAAATTCAAGTCACGAGTTTTAATACCGTCGCGAGTCTTACGATAGGGGCACAAGCTGTCTTCAGCTACCAGTGTCAGACTATTTTTCACACTCCAGAGCGCACGTTCAACATCTGGTGAGCCCCAGCCGCAATGGCGTATAAGCTGTGCGAAGCCACTTTTATTGCGAGCAGGATACATACGCAACATAGCAGGTGTCCATTGCGCAGAGTGTGTGATCAGAGCACGGATCGTTTCTGGGCGATACTCAGGATATTGTGCCATTAACCTTGCAGCCATTCTGGCACACAGCGCAGAAGCTGCACTAGTTGCATTAGTTGTCCAAAATTGGCGGTG